>JAJFHM010000034.1 GCA_021775625.1 Hyphomicrobiales bacterium
GCCTCACGCCTCGATGAACTGCAGAAACCAGTCGCGCAATGTGGTGACTGCGTTGGGCCCGGTCTCCGTCACGGGCTCGTTCCAGATCAGATGATAAGCCCCTGACGAGGTGGCCGAGTGCGATCCGATTTTGACCAGTTCCCCGGCCTGCAGGATAGGGTCGACCAGATGCCGCCACCCAAGTGCTATGCCGCGGCCGGCCAGGGCTGCCTGCATCAATGTGATGTAGTTGCTGTGGTAACTGGCGCGCAGCCGCTCGTCATGCGGCAGGTTGACGGTGTTCAGCCACTCGGGCCAGTCCATCCAGGATTCCGGGGACAAGTGCAGCAGCATGTCGTGGTCCCATTGGCCGGGTTCGAGTGCTGCCGGCCGTGACTGCAGGTATCTCGGGCTGGCAACGGCGATAACCTGCGTTTGAAACAGGCGTGTTGCGGCGTAGTCTTGCGGCGTTTCGGTCGCAAATGTCACGCCAAGATCGAATTCGATCCGGCTTTCCGTGATTTCCCGGTCCGATGTGAGCAGGCTCAACTCGATGTCGGGATGGGCGGCGTAAAATGATTCAATTCGCGGCCCCAGCCAGTACAGCGCAAAGGTATTTGTGATCGCCAGAGCCACCCGGTTTCCCCGGCTGGTCCGCCGTTTTGCCGCATCCAGTGATCTGGTGATCGTGGTGACGCCGGAGCGAATGCTGTCGGCGATTTTGAGACCGTCTTCGGTGATTGCCGGATGCGGACGTTGGCGCACCACCAGGTCAGCCGACATCCACGTTTCCAGCTCGCGCACCTTTTGACTGATCGCCGCCTGCGAAACATGAAGCTCCTTTGCAGCGGCCGTAAAGCTTCCGAGCCGCGCAACCGCTTCAAAGGCCAGAAGGGCGCTGAACGGAGGGAGCTGTCTATGGTGAATTGGCATAAGGTGAGCTTATGATATCTTAAGAAAACGATCTATATGAAACTGTGTGGAAAACTGTTCCACTCCCGGAAGGGTTAAGATCTGGATAGAGATGTTCCTCGGCATGACACTGGCCTGGAACTATAAGTTTTTGCGGGCGCGTCGGGATATTTTCACGGCGCTCCTGCCATGACGGCCGTTGAGCAGCCAGTGTTCCCCCACATGTTCGAGCCGATCACCATCGGGCGCATGGAGGTGAAAAACCGGGTGTTCGTTCCCGGCCACAACACCGCCTTGTCGGAGAAGGGTCTGGTGAGCGATGACATGATCGCCTATCACGAGGCCCGCGCCGAAGCCGGCGTTGGCATGATCATGATGGAGGTCAGCACCGTTCATCACAGCTACGCGCCTTATGGACGGCTGTCGGTCATCGACGATGCATGCATTCCGGGGCTTGAAGCCATGGCCGCGATGGGACGGCGCCATGGCTGCCGGATACTTGGCCAGCTCTATCACCCGGGCCGCGTGTCGGCTGCGTCCGAAGACGGCTCCCAGATGGCGTCTTATGCCCCCTCGGAAGTGCCGGACGAGGTTTACAAGAACGTACCCTCGCCGCTCAGCAGCGACGAGATCTGGGAGATCGTGGAAAGCTACGGCGCCGGCGCCAGGCGCATGGCCGAGGCCGGCCTCGATGGCATCGAGATCATCTCAAGCATGGGATATCTGATCTCGCAGTTCCTCAACCCCAGGCTTAACCTGAGAACCGATGCGTTCGGCGGCAGCCCTGAAAACCGGCTTCGTTTCCTGCGGGAAATCATCAAATCGGTACGCGATGCGGTGGGCCGTGACCTCACCCTGGGCATCCGTATTTCGGTCGATGAGATGGACGAGGAAGGGCTGGCTCCAAACGAGACCCTGGCCGCTCTGACAGCGATGGAGGCCGATGGCGGTCTTGATTTTTTCAATGTTATTGCGTCGACAACGGCGACCTATGCAGGCTGGCTCCACATCATCCCGCATATGGTCATGCCGAACGCCTATCTCGCTCCGCTGGCGGAAAAGGTGAAGCAGGCCGTCTCCCTGCCGGTCCTGATCGCCGGGCGGGTGAACCAGCCGCAGGATATTGAGCAGATCCTGGACAAGAGGCAAGCGGATATGGTGGGGCTGGTGCGGGCGCATATTTGCGATCCGGACTTCATGGCCAAGGTGCGGGACGGGCGGGCGGAGGACATCCGCGCCTGTATCGGGTGCAATCAGGCGTGCATCGGACACCGCCTGAAAGGATTTCCGATTTCGTGCATCCAGTATCCTGAATCCGGCCGTGAACGTGTGTACAGGAAGAAAACGAGAGTGCAGACACCGCTAAGTGTCGTCGTCGTCGGGGGTGGACCGGCGGGTATGAAGGCTGCAGCGGTGGCGGCCGAGCGCGGCAATGATGTGCAGCTTTTTGAGAAAGACAAACGTCTCGGGGGCCAGGCGCTGCTGGCGCAGTTGCTGCCCGACCGCAGCGAATTCGGCGGCATTGTCACCAATCTCGAGCGCGAAGCCCGGAGCCATGGCGTAACCATACACAAAGGCGTCGAGGCCACTGCGGCCATGATTGCCGAAGAGAATGCGGATGCAGTGATCCTGGCAACCGGTGCCCTGCCCCGGATTCCCGATATTGACGGTGTGCAGGATGGCCATGTGGTGGACTCATGGTCCGTTATCCGCGGCGAAGCCAATGTGGGCGCGTCGGTGGTGATCTGGGACTGGCGGTGTGACTGGGTCGGCCTCGGCATAGCCCAGATGCTGGCGCAGAACGGCTGCCGGGTTCGCCTCGCGGTGAACGGCATTGTTGCGGGCGAACGCATCCCGAGCATGGTTCGTGACTACGCCATTGGCGAGTTGCACAAGCTGGGGGTTGAGATTGTTCCCTATGTGCGCCTGATCGGGGTTGACGCGGACAGTGTTTATTTTCAGCATCTCACCAGCAAACAGCCGGTCATACTGGACGGGGTGGAAACACTGGTTTCGCATCATGCGCCGCGCCGCAATGCAGAGATTGCCGGGAAGCTTGCGCAAAGAGGAATTCGCGCGACCATGATTGGAGATTGTCTCAACCCGCGCACCGCGGAAGAGGCGGTTCTTGAAGGCTTGAAGGCAGGCATGGCCATTTGAGCCGGCAGTGTTGAGCATTAGCATGTGAAGAGGAAACGCAGATGATACAGGCTTCACAACTCCGAGCCCTGGCGCCGACGATTGGCGAACTCGAAGCAGATTTGAAGGCGTCCTGGGGGCTGCCGTCCTGGTTCTATGTGGACCCGCGTGTCCATGAGCTTGACCTCCAGGCGATCTTCCGGCGGGAGTGGCAGTATATCGGGCCCATGGAGCATGTCAGCGCGCCGGGTGACGTCCTGATCGGCCAGGCCGGCGATGTGCCGGTGGTCGTCACCCGCACGGAAGACGGAGAACTGCGCGGCTTCGTCAATGTCTGCCGCCACCGCGGCTACAAGGTGGCAACCGAAAGCGCCAAGAACTGCAAGCGCCTTGTGTGCCGCTATCACGCCTGGTCCTACTGGCTGAACGGCGACCTGGCGGCTGCACCCGGCAGCGGCGATGAACCGGGGTTTCCGCAGGAGAGCTTGAGCCTGCTTCCGGTCGCCGTCGATACCTGGGGGGATGCGGTGTTCGTCAATGCGGATCCGCAGGCGAGACCATTTCTCGACGTCTATCACGATCTCGCCGAAACCGCCGCGGACGGACAGCTCACCCTGGAGCGCGGCCATTTCAGTTTCGTGCGCGAGACCGTGCACGACGTGCCGTCAAACTGGAAGCTCTGGTATGACAATTTCGCCGAGTGCTATCACTGCGACAACATTCACCGAGGCTCGTTCGCTTCCGCCTACGAGGCCAGCGTCGGCGCGGTGGACGTTCGTTTCCGGTCGCGGTTTTTCTTCAGCCGCTATGCCCCTAAGCAAAAGTCCACGGGAACCGAACTCAGGGCCGAAAATTACCGCTCGGTGAACATGTATCCGGGGTTCTTGTACCTGCAGCAGGGCGAGATCATGATCCTGTCGCAGATGCGCCCCACCGGCCCGGAAACGACCCGGCAGCTGGTGCACTACTTTGCCGAAGAAGGCGCCGACCCGGACCGGGTGGACCGCTGGATCGACCTGTGGGAGCAGACCTTCACCGAAGACGGGGACGCCACCGCCGTGCAGCAGGAGGGCCTCAGGGTCGGTGTGGTTGGCCGCAATCGGCTGCTCATTCCACGGGAACGTCCCGTTGTGCTCTTCAACGGGCTCATCATCGAGGCTTACCGGAAATATCTCGACCAATTGCCGGCAGCGTCCGTGCAGGCGGCGGAGTGATGGTCTTGGCACCGCAACCGGTCGCGATGAGGACACGCCGGGATCTCGCCCATGTCTGATGGCGGCCGATATGACGTGCTGTTCGAGCCGGTGCAGATCGGGCCGAAAACCGCCAGGAACCGTTTCTACCAGGTGCCGCATTGCAACGGTGCGGGGCGCAATTTTCCCAGCACCATGGCGCGCATGCGCGGCGTCAAGGCGGAAGGCGGATGGTCGGTGGTGTGCACCGAGCAGTGCGATGTGCACTGGACGTCGGATTCCACCCGGGAGATCCGCCTGTGGGACGACCGTGACCTGCCCTATCTGGAGCGTACGGTGGAGGAGATCCACAAGCATGGCGCGCTGGCCTCCATAGAACTCGTCCATATGGGGTTTTACGGCCGCAACCTCTACAGCCGCGAACCCACCATGTCGCCCTCGGGCCAGGCGCCGGCGACGATCTTTCCGGGCTATGCGCGGGCGATGGACAAGCAGGACATCCGGAATTACCGCACCTGGCACCGCAACGCGGCTCTGCGCGCCAAGCGCGCGGGTTTCGATCTGGTCATGGTCTATGCCGGCCACAATCTGTCTCTCGCCATGCATTTCCTGAGCCGGCACTATAACCAGCGCACAGACGAGTATGGCGGCTCGCTGGAAAACCGGGTGCGGCTGTTGCGTGAACTGATTGAGGACACCAAGGATGCGGTTGGCGATGTCTGCGGCGTGCCCCTGCGCATGGCCGTCGACGAGCTCAAGGGCGACAAGGGGATTTCCTGCGACGCGGAGGGCCGCGACATGGTAGAAATGCTGGCCGAACTGCCCGACCTGTGGGACGTAAACTGCAGCGACTGGGACAATGATTCAATCACCGCGCGGTTTTCCGACGAGGGATTTCAGGAGCCCTATGTCTCCTTCGTCAAGTCGCTGACATCAAAGCCGGTGGTGGGCGTGGGGCGCTATACATCGCCCGACCGTATGGTCTCGCTCATCAAGAACGGCGTGTTCGACATGATCGGCGCCGCACGGCCCTCGATCGCCGATCCCTTCCTGCCGAAGAAGATCGAGGAGGGGCGCGAAGACGAGATCTGCGAGTGCATCGGCTGCAACATCTGTGTTGCCTATTCCAATAACGGCGTGCCCATGCGCTGCACACAGAACCCGACCATGAGCGAGGAGTGGCGGCGCGGCTGGCACCCCGACAGGATCCCGGACAAAGACACAGATGACCGGGCGCTGGTGGTGGGGGCAGGGCCGGCGGGCCTTGAGGCGGCACTGGCGCTTGGCCGGCGCGGCTATGACGTGATGCTGGCCGAGGGCACAAAGGAGCTGGGCGGGCGGGTAAGCCGGGAAGCCGCCCTGCCGGGACTTGCGAGCTGGGCACGGGTGCGCGATCACCGCACCTACCGGATTTCCCAGATGGCCAATGTCGAAACTTTTCTCGACAGCGCGATGGCGGCCGAACAGTGCCTTGAGGCTGGCTGTTCCCTGGTGGCAATCGCCACCGGCGCCCGCTGGCGCGGCGATGGTGTCGGGCGCGGATGCTACGCGCCCCTGCCGGTTGCGCAGGGTGCGAAGGTCTATACGCCCGATGATGTTATGAGCAGCGCCGAGATCGCCGGACCTGTGGTGGTCTATGACAGTGACCAGTATTATATGGGCGGCGTCATCGCCGAACTGTTGCGGACAAATGGCTCCGAGGTGACGCTCGTGACACCGGGGGCTGTCGCATCGGCGTGGACGGACTTCAACCTGGAACAGGGCCGCATCCAGGCGGGGCTGCTCGCGATCGGGGTGGAGATCGTGCCGCTGCATGCGCTCAAATCCATCGACGAGGACACGGTCACCATCGCCAATGAGTATACCGGCGCGGACCGCACGCTCGACGCCAGGTCCGTGGTCCTGGTCACCACACAGGCGCCGGACGATGCGCTCTACCACGACATCGCCGCGCTGGAAGAGGCCTGGGCCGATCACGGCGTGCGCCGTGTCACGCGCATCGGTGATTGCTATGCGCCGG
>JAJFHM010000331.1 GCA_021775625.1 Hyphomicrobiales bacterium
AGTGATATTGGATGCGGTAAATTTGACCCGGCACGATCGCCAGGCAGCGGAACAAATCGCAGAACGCCACGGTGCCAAATTCCAGGGTCTCTGGCTGACAGCGCCATCGGCCGAACTGCATCGCAGGGTCGATGCCCGGACCGCAGATGCCTCCGATGCAAACTCTCAAGTGGTTGACGCCCAAATCGCCCAGGATACTGGCGTTGTGTCCTGGACGGCCATTGATGCCGGCGGTGATGCGACGCAAACGATCGCAGCCTCACTCAATGCATTGGCCCGTGGTTGACCGAGATCAAACTGTGCCCTCCACAGCATGGCTATCGTGCTGGATATTCCGACCCCAAAGGAGCCGACGATGGTCTGCAAAACACTACTGACTCATATGTCCAGGCCGGAGCAGGTCGACAGGCTGCTGGACGTGGCAATTCCGCTGGCGCGGGAGCATGGCTCACATTTGATCGGTCTGCACGTCACGCCGCAAACGCATATTTACGTGGCGCTCGCCGGCGAGATGTCGGCTGCCGTTTACAGCGCCCAGTCCGAGTATGATCGTGAACAGGCCGACCGCATAAAACGGCGGTTTGAAAAGCGCACCAAGAACGAGGACCTGGTTTGCGAATGGCGTCATGTGAGCGCCAACGGCTACCCGGTCGCCGACGCGATCAACGCCAACGCGGCTGCCGCTGACCTCGTTATCACCAGTCAGTCCACCGAGGGTGGAGATTGGGAGACCCGTGCGGACCTGCCGATCCGGATCATCATGCAAAGCGGTCGACCCGTGCTGATTGTGCCGAACGAAGGGACTTTTGAGCGCATCGGCCGATATGTGACGGTTGCGTGGGATGGCGGCAGAGAAGCCGCACGCGCAGCGTTTGACGCTCTGCCGATCCTGCAGAGAGCTGAGACGGTTAAAGTCCTGTCTCTTGATCAAGACAGCATGCGCGAGCGAACATCCTTCACGCCCGGCGACGCCATCACGCTAAGCCTTGCGCGGGACGGTGTCGCCGCTGAAGCTGTACACGCCTCTTCCGGTAACGCCAGTGTGGGGGAAGTCTTGCTCGCGCACGCTGCAGAATCCGGTAGTGATCTGCTGGTCATGGGCTGTTACGGCCATGCGCGTTTCAAGGAGTTCGTGTTCGGAGGCGCAACCAAGCACGTCCTCGACCATACCTCGATTCCCGTGCTCATGTCTCACTAGAGCGTTTCATGAACTGGCATGCCGTCCATTGAGTTCAACACCTTCCCGCTGATCTTGAACCTGGTGTTGTTTGCCTCGGCGGCGGCTGCGATCTGGTGGGCCGGCTCCCAGCTTTCGATTTGTGCCGACGCAATCTCCGAACGCAAGAAAATCGGCAAAGCGGTTATGGGTTTTGTTTTCCTTGCCGCCGCCACCGAGCTGCCGGAAATGGTCACCACATTTTCTGCCGCGCTCGCGGGCAATGCGGTGCTTGTGCTCGGCAACATGTTTGGCGGCATTACCATGCAAACCGCGATCCTGGCCGTGGCTGACGCGGTCGCGGTCGGTGCCGCCCTCACCTATTATCCGCGCAAACCCACGCCGGCACTGGAGGCCGCACTTATCGTGCTTCTCCTCACCTGCTTGCTCGGCATATCGTCCCTTGGTGAGGTTGTGGTGGTGTGGAACGTCGGCGCCGGTTCCCTCGGACTGGCTATTGCCTATGGCCTGTCTCTCTACCTGTTGCGTAGTTATGACGATAATACGGACTGGATTCCCGTCGATCTGCCGGGCGAGCCTCGCCAGCCAGAAGAGCCGTCATCCGCCAGATCCGGCGACGGATTATCCCTGCTCGTCCAGAAGTTTGCTGTCGCCAGTTTGGTAATCCTGGTGTGCGGCATCATGATCGTGCAACTCACTGAGGCCATTTCCGTTCAAAGTGGCCTCGACCAGAGTTTTCTGGGCGTCACGTTGCTGGCCGGAAGCACGTCACTGCCGGAACTCAGCACCACCATCGCTGCGGTTCGGCTCGGCGCCTACACCATGGCCATTTCCAACATTTTCGGCAGCAATCTGATCATGCTCGCCTTGTTGTTGCCGGCCGACATTCTGTACCGCGAGGGTGCACTTCTTGATGCGGTCGACGCCACGGCGTCGTTCGCGCTCATCGCCGGCATTCTGGTCACCACAATATACCTGATCGGCCTTCTGATCCGCCGCAAACGGCGCGTTTTCGGCATCGGGATCGATTCAGCGATAGTGGCATGCCTGTACGTTGGATCTCTCGTGGTGTTCTATTTCATCGCATAGCTGATCCAACTCAATCCTCACGGCGCTCAACGACACGCACACCATCTTCGATACGGTCGCTTGGGTGGAGGACGACCCGGTCATGTTGCGAGACGCCGTTTTTCACTTCCGCAAACCGGGTGTTTCGATGGCCAAGCTCCACCAGGGTCAGGCGTGCCCTATCGTCAATGATCCTGAACACGGCCCAATCCTCTCCATGGCGGAACAGCGCGCTCAATGGCAGGCGTAGTGTGTCTTTTGAACGCCACACGACAATCCGCACGAATACGCGGAAATCGTGCCCGAGATTCTGCCACTGTTCTTTCGGATCAAGCAAGTCGAGCACGGTGTTGACCCGTTGCTCCTCAATGCCAAGAGCCGATACTTTCATAAAGCCGGCCGGCTCAATCCGGTTCACCCGGGCTCGCAGCCGGCGCGGCTCGCCCCAGTTCACAACATGGGCGTCCGCTCCGACCGCCACCTTGACCGCGTCGGAAGACAAAAGCTCGACAACAATTTCAAGATCACGAGGATCGCCAATCTCCAGCAAGGGTGCGCCGGGCTGAACTATCTGCTCACTTTCGTTCAGGATGGCCAGGATTCTGCCGCTGACCGGAGCCCGCACCTTGATGCAGCACTCTTGCGAGTGGACGTCATAGGCTTCCGGTGTCTCCGGTCCGATCAGCCGCGCCTGCGCGCTCTCCAGCTCGCGCCGGCGCAGTTCAAGCGCGGCCTTCTCGCTGGCAACAGCCGCCTTTCCGGTTTCAACATCCAAACGGGCCTTCTCATAGGCCTGTTCAGAGATCGTGTTGGTGCGCAGCAATCGTTGTTTCCGGCTCAATTCCGCATGTACGTAAACCAGTTCCGCTTCCGCCCGTTGCACTTGAGCCACGGCAAGCGCCACAGCGGCCTCAGCCGCCGCAACTGCTGCATTTAACTCGCGCCGGGACCGCGCATCGAGGAAGGACGGATCTCCGGGCAGGATCACCGCCACCACTGTCTCATTGGCAATCACCGCATCGCCCACTTCCCTTGGTGAGCGCAACACCTTGCCGGCGACCGGTGCCGAAACCCGGTAAACCTCGCGGATACGGGTAACCGCTTCTTCGTCAACAGTGACTTCCAGAGGGCCGGTGCTCACCACCGCGGCATCCACCGGCACCGGCAACGGCCGCAGCGCATAGACCAGACCTCCGATGACGATGGCGGCAACGGCTGCGAGGAGAGTTCGCTTTGTCCAGTTTTTCATTGGCACTACTCCCGGGTCTTTAGCACTTCGATCAGATCGAGTCGGTTCACACGGCGACGCACGATCAGCGCGGAAGCGACAACGGCACCGATCACGATCAGGGCGGACTGAGCATAGGTTGAGCGCTCAATCACCAGCGGCACCCGATACAGCTCACTCTCGAAGCCCTGGATCAGAATCCAGGCAAATCCGCGCCCGAGTATCCAGCCGATCGGAACTGCAATGATCGTGACGATCGCCAGTTCTGTTGTGAGGATGCGCGCGACCTCGGCACGGGTGAAGCCGAGAACCCTCAGGCTCGCCAGTTCGCGAGCCCGCTCCGAAAGCTGAATGCGGGCACTGTTATAGGCAACACCAAAGGCGATGATGATGCCGAGTGTGGAGTAAACCCCGGTCATGAACACGATGTTCTGGGCCATGGTCTCCCTGAATTTCACCAGTGATGCTTTCCGCAGCGCGATGGCGGTGAGCGCGGGCGTGTTCTTGATGATGCCGTACAGCACCTCTTCAAAGCGCTCGTCGATGGCGATGTGGACGCCTGTTACGACCGCGCCTTCATCGAGCAGATCATTCAACGCGCGAATGTTCATAAAGGCCGACAGGCCGAAATAGCTCTGGAAGATTTCAGTGACCGGCACCCGGACCGTGCGGCGGCTGCTTTCCAGGAATTCGACCTCGACCAGGTCGCCACGCCTAGCTTTGAGAAGCAGCGCCAGTTTTTCCGTGAGCACAAGCCCCGTTTCCGGCATGGCCAGCGGTTCCTGTTTCACGTTCAAGAGCCGGCTGAGATCGATTCCGGTCGGGCGCGGCGGCAGATCTGGTGCCTGGCTCATGTCCCCGGTGAGATAGGTTCCGGCCGGACGGCCGACAATCGAGACCCGGCGCTCGTTGTGTCGCAAGCGCATCTTGGTCGAGACCGTCCGGAACTGTTCGACCACCATAACGCCCGGCAAGCGGCCGACATTCTGCACCACACGGTCCGCTGTCTCGCTGGCAAAGGTGATCGATGCATCCTGCCGGTCCGACTGAAAGAAGGTGAAATCGACCATGAAATTGACCGAGCCGACCGGAAACAGGGATGTCACAAGGACGGCAATCGCGAGCGCGATGCCTAGGGTCGTGGTTGCCGCACGCAGGGGCCACCGCATCAAATGCCGGAACACCATTATGGTGAGCTGCGAGACATGCCTCAGGAGCACGGCACCGCGCGACCACAGCCGACGATAAACCGCCGGCGCCGGTGGCTGCATGGCCACGGCCGGTGGCAGGTTTATGGCACTCCGGACCGCCCGCACGGTACCCAGGCCCGCCGAGGTCGAGGCCACAATGGCGGAAATCACATAGACGTCCACATTTCTCTGGAACACCAGGAACGGAAAATGGAAAAAATTGCCGTAAAGCCTGGTCAGGAGATCCCCGAACCAGGTGCCGAGCCCGAACCCTATCACGATGCCAGCCGCAGCAATCACCATGACCAGCTTCAGATAGTGCGACGCCACCGCAAGCCGTCCATACCCAAGCGCCTTGAAGAGCCCGATCTCCTCGCGCTCCAAAGCGATCAAGCGGGTCAGAACCATGTTGATCAGGAACGCCGTCACAACCAGGAAAATGGGCGGCAACACGCGCGCCATCGCGGAAAGCTGATCCAGTTCGCTGTCCAGGAAGGCATGAGAGAACTGATCATCACGGTCGTAGGCACCGCGCCCTCCATAGCGTTCCAGGAGAGCGTCGAGCCGACTTATGACATCTTCCTGCGATGCATCCCGCCGCAATGACAGCGAAACGGAGTTGAACGCGTTTTCCAGGTTGTATGCCGCCTCAACCGCCTTTTCCGCCATCCACAATATGCCGAACCGGCTGTCATCCGGCACGAAGTCCCCCGGCCCTACCGAATATATGAACTCAGGCGACAGAACGGTTCCGACAACCGTGAGGGTCCGCTTGCGACCGCCCAGCAGAGCTTTGAACTGCGATCCCGGTCGAAAATCGTGCGCTGCGGCGAAATCCTCGTTGATGGCCACGGCGGTGGTTTCGCCGGGCTGCGGCAGGCGGCCGGACCGGATGTAGAGCCGGTTGAGCGTCGGCACCCCGTTTGACGGCAGAGAAATCACCAGCCCGGTCGCGGGTTGCGTGAACCGGTCAATGTCCAGCAATGCGTTCTTGGTGATGCGCGCCTCGGCTGCCGCAACACCCGGCAACTCGAGGACCCGTTTCATCAACCCGCGTGGCGCGCGTGTCGCGACGGCAAACACATGCGCGAACCGGTAGCGCTCGTAATAGGCAGCGCGGGTTTCGTCGAGTGAGCGATACGCTCCGACCGCAAGGATCAATGTGGCGACACCGGCCGCAACCACCAGCGCCACCGCAAGGGCCTGCGCCCACATCGACATGAGGTCGCGCAACAGCTTCTTGTCGAGCGCTTTCATATGCCGATCACCAGCTCACGTCGCGCGGCTTGAGACGGCGCTGGTTTATGTGGGTTGACGCAATTCTGCCGTCGGCAAAGTAGAAAACGCGATGCGCAATCTCCCTGATCGCCGCATTGTGGGTAATGATCGCTGTGGTGGTTCCCAACTCTTCATTGATCGCCGTGAGCGCCTCAAGCACCACGATGCCGACTTTGCTGTCGAGCGCGCCTGTCGGCTCATCACACAGCAGAACCTCCGGGCGTTTTGCAATGGCGCGCGCGATGGCGACGCGTTGCTGTTCTCCGCCTGACAGCTGCGCTGGAAAATGGTCCATGCGGTCCGACAGGTCGACCAGCGCAAGCGCTTCTTCGGGGCGCATCGGATGGTCGGAGATCTCGGTCACGAGGGCGACATTTTCCCGTGCAGTCAGGCTCGATATCAAGTTATAGAACTGGAACACAAAGCCGACATTCCTGCGCCGGTAGAGGGTAAGCGAACGCTCATCGAACCCTGTGAGTTCCTCACCGCGAAATATCACCCGGCCACCGCTGGCAGCATCGAGCCCGCCCAATATGTTGAGCAGCGTGGATTTACCGCTGCCCGACGGTCCGAGAAATACCGCCACCTCGCCTTCGTAAAGCGTCATGTCCACACCGCGCAAAGCGTGAACTTCCACATCGCCGGTACGGTAGACCTTGGTCAGGCCGGTCGCCTGAAAGACTTCAGTGCTTTCGTCGGTTTGAGGGATGCTCATCGCGGGCACATGATTTACCTGACATGGGGGCGCCTCGGCGCCGTTCGATCAGCTGGGGACGGTAGAACAACCATGGCAGGACGCATTGATGTCAATCAATCCGTTCGCGGCTTCGATGCTCCATCAAAGATGGCCGGACTTCGGAGTTACTTTCTCCGCAGTTTGATCCGTGTCAAGGTTGCGTGACCCAACACCGCTAAGGTCACCATCCCACTGCCTCAGACCCGAGGATGCGGTCCGCAATAGGAAAAGCCGTCATGGAGAAGAAGCACCAGTTCAACTTCACATATTTCGCCGTCGCGATGATGGCGGTCCTGGCGATCCAGTACTTCTTTGCCTCGACCCAAACGGTTGAGCAACTGGCCTATAGCGAGTTTCTTCAGAAGCTGCGGACGGGCGAGATCGCCGAAGTGGTGGTCATGGAGCACTCCATACGCGGGACCTATACCAACCCCAGCAACGGGCTCGAGCAGTTTGTTACGAACAGGATCGAACCGGGTTTTGCCGAGGAACTTGAGAAGTCCGGCGTCAAATTCTCCGGACGCCTCGAAAACACGCTGGTTCGCGATATTCTGTCGTGGGTCGTACCGGTCCTGATTTTCTTCGGGCTCTGGATGTTCTTCTTTCGGCGCATTGCGGATCGCCAGGGTTTCGGCGGGATGATGAATGTCGGCAAGAGCAAGGCAAAAGTCTATGTGGAGACGGAAACCGGGGTCACGTTCGACGATGTCGCAGGGGTGGATGAGGCCAAAGCAGAGTTGCAGGAAGTGGTCTCGTTCCTGACCGACAAGGAAAAGTACGGCCGCCTTGGCGCACGGCTGCCAAAGGGCATCTTGCTGGTCGGGCCACCCGGCACCGGCAAGACCCTGCTGGCGCGGGCCGTCGCCGGCCAGGCCCGTGTCCCTTTCTATTCGATCTCCGGTTCGGAATTCGTGGAAATGTTCGTCGGCGTCGGTGCAGCGCGGGTGCGAGACCTGTTCGAACAGGCGCGTGCCGCATCGCCGTGCATTATCTTCATCGACGAACTTGATGCGCTCGGCAAGGCGCGTTCAGGTGTCAATTTCAGCGGCGGGCATGATGAGAAGGAACAGACCCTCAATCAGCTGCTTGCCGAACTGGACGGCTTCGATCCACGCGAGGGCATCGTCCTTCTGGCCGCCACCAACCGGCCGGAGATCCTCGATCCTGCATTGCTGCGCGCCGGCCGGTTCGACCGCCAGGTGGTTGTGGACAGGCCGGATCGCATCGGCCGTGTCGCGATCCTGAAAGTGCACGCCAAAAAGATCCAGCTGTCCGACGACGCAGATCTCGAACAGATCGCAGGCCTGACGCCAGGGTTCACCGGCGCCGATCTGGCGAACCTGGTGAATGAAGCCGCAATCGTCGCCACCCGGCGCAACGGAGAGGTCGTCAAGCTGGAAGACTTCACGCAGGCCGTGGAGCGGATTGTCGCCGGAGCGGAAATGACAAGCCGGCTGCTCAACCCGCATGAGCGCGAGGTGGTTGCTCATCACGAGATGGGCCATGCGCTGGCCGCAACCAACCTGCCGGGTACCGATCCGGTACACAAGGTCTCGATCATCCCGCGCTCCATCGGCGCGCTCGGCTATACCTTGCAGCGCCCGACCGAGGACCGCTTCTTGATCACCACTCAGGAATTGAAGAACCGGATCACGGTTCTGCTGGCGGGGCGGGCCGCCGAAGATCTGGTGTTCGGCGAAATCTCGACCGGCGCCACCGATGATCTCGACAAGGCCAGTGACATTGCACGCCAGATGGTGACGCGTTTCGGCATGTCCGAGAAGCTCGGCCAAATGGTGTATGATCCGCAACGCCAGAGCTATCTGGGTGCAAATATTGTCGGCAGTCACCCGCGGGAGTATTCCGAAGCATCGGCGCGGGAGATCGATCAGGCCATCCGCGAGTTGCTCGATGACGGATACGCGAGCGCCAAGACGCTTTTGGAAAAAAACCGCAAGGACCTTGATGCCGGCGCGCGTCTACTGCTTGAGCGCGAAACCATCACACCGGACGACTTTCCACCGCTCAGGCCCAGGAGCCCGGCTGTACAGGCGGCCGAGTAAACGGCCCTGTCATCTTTCCAGGTCTGCGATTACCGCGGCCAGAAATCTTGCCGCTTCGCCACCGGTGATCGCGCGGTGATCGAAGGTCAGCGACAAGGGCAAAATGCGGCAGACGACCACCTTGCCGTCGACGGCAACGGCTTGCTCGTCGATCCGCCCGGCGCCGAGAATCGCCACCTGTGGCGGCAGGACAACGAGGGTCACATGCCGTCCCGCAATCATGCCGAAATTCGACAGGGTAAAAGTCTGGCCCGTAAGCTCACCGAGCGTTGCTGATCGCTCCAGAATTTTTGTCTTCAGATCATCCAACCGATCACGCAGCTGCGCGTCGTTGAGACTGTCGACGTCTTGCACGACCGGAACAAACAACCCATCCGGCGTATCCATCGCCAGCCCGAGATTGAGCCTGTCTTGAACCGAAAGCCGAACCTGAGCTCCCTCGAACCAGGAGTTAAGGCGCGGTTCCACCCGGACACCTTCCGCGATGGCCCGGATCAGCCGGAGCGTCGGACCGGTGTTTTCCGGCCACTGCATGACATTGGCCACATCCTGTATGGTTGCGGGAACCACTTCAGCGCCGGCGCGGGCCATGTTTTCCGCCATGCTGCGCCTGGCACCGCGCAACGGCTCTCCGCCACCGGCATCGGCCGATGCCGCCCGCACATCTTTTGATGTGACTGTGCCTTCCGGACCGGTACCCGCAACGCTTGCTAGATCGACGCCAAGCGATGATGCAAGGGCGCGGACTGCCGGTGTCGCTTTGCCGGCATCCGCCCTGGAGCGCGCGGCCTTCTTGACCTGCGGCGCCTGGCCTACCGGGTCAGCGTCCTTGGGCAGGTTTCCGACCACCGCTCCGGTATCGGCTGCTTGACCCTCAGAAAACTGCACGAGTTCCTCGCCGACCGCGATCCTGTCGCCAACCGCACCAAACAGTTGGGCTATTCGTCCTGACTGGGGAGCGGGGATTTCCACCACCGCTTTGTCGGTTTCGACGGAGACCAGCGGCTGATCGGCAACCACCCGGTCGCCGGGCGAGACGTGCCAGGCAACGATCTCCGCTTCCTGCAACCCTTCGCCAAGATCCGGCAATTTAAAACTGGTCATGAGTATGCACAGACCTCCCTGGCTGCTGCAACGATCCGGCCGGCGGTCGGCATGAAATGGTGTTCCGATTTCGGAAGTGGCACGACGGTGTCATATCCCGTCACCCGGCGGACAGGAGCAACCAGTGACAGGAGTGCGTGTTCAACCAATCGGGAGGCGATTTCGCCGCCATATCCGCCGGTGCAAACCGCTTCGTGAACAATGACGCAACGGCCGGTCTTTTTGACCGAAGCGAGGATCGGTTCCGCATTCAGCGGCGACAGGGTCGCAACATCGATCACATCACTCTCGATACCGTCCGACGACAACTCATCGGCGGCAAGCAGGGTCTCGGACGTCATCGCACCCCAGGTAACCAGCGTGAGATCGGCACCTTCCCGCAGGGTGAAACAGGTATCCAGCTGTGCCAGCGGTTGCTCCGGATCGACCCTTTCGCGAAACGCCCTGTATAGTCGTTTCGGCTCCAGAAAGACCACCGGATCGGGGCTTGCAATCGCATTGAGAAGCAATCCGTAAGCACGGGCGGGAGAAGACGGTATCACCACGCGAAGACCTGGAATATGCGCAAGCATGGCTTCCGTGCTTTCTGAGTGATGTTCGGGCGCGTGGACGCCGCCGCCGTAGGGCGCCCGCAAGACCATGGGACAGGACAACCGTCCCCGGGTCCGTGTGCGCAGCCTGGAGGCATGGTTCACAAGCTGGTCGATCGCGGGGTACAGGAACCCCATGAACTGGATTTCCGCCACCGGCCGCAAGCCCTGCGCCGCGGCGCCGACAGCCATGCCGGCGATGAGAGTTTCGGAGAGCGGCGTGTCGCGGACGCGCGATCCGCCGAACCGCTGGGAGAGCCCATCCGTAGCGCGGAAAACGCCCCCGTCTATGCCCACGTCTTGGCCAAAAACGATGACCCGGTCGTCATGTTCGAGGGCATGCCGAAGGGCGGCATTCACCGCCTCAACCATGTTCAGATCAGGCATCGGTCTGCTCCAGACGCCTGAGCGCTGCATAGTGTTCGGACAATGCCTCCGGTAAACGTTCAAACAAATGATCGAACATGGCAGAAGGGGTTTGAGGTGGCATGGCCAGGTAGGCGTCAGCCTCTCGTTCCACATGCTGGCGGCTTTTTTGAAGGAGATGTTCCTCCTTTTCCCGATCCCAGCCGGCTTGCTCCACCAGGTAAGCACGCAGCCGCGCAATGGGCTCCTCCGGCCAGTGCGGCGTGACATCGGCATCATCGCGATAGCGGCTGGCATCATCCGCCGTTGTGTGATCACCAAGCCGATATGTGATGGC
>JAJFHM010000332.1 GCA_021775625.1 Hyphomicrobiales bacterium
CAGCATCACCGCCTATCAGGTGGTGGAGGTCAATCAGGCGCCGCTCGCCATGCCGGGGCCGGACCTTGAAGTGAGCGTCAATCAGGACGCCCTGTTTGACGGCTCCGCGTCGGCCGATCCCGATGGCGGCATCGTCGCCTATGCCTGGGACTTCGGAGATGGCTCGAACGGCACCGGCATGCAGGTGCATCACCAGTACCAAAAGGCCGGGCGTTATCAGGTCAAGCTGTCCGTCACCGACGATACCGATCTCGCCAACAACACCTCGAGCGCCACCATCTGGGTCACCGTGAAGGATCCGCCGGGGCCGAGAATTGAAGGCCCGGTCGCTGCCTGTGTCGGAGAACCCGTGGACTGGCGCGCCGCCAAGGAAGAGGTTCTCGACAACACCAGGTTCACCTGGATACTGGGCGACGGGGCGCAGGCCAATCAGGCCTCGCTGGCGCACAGCTACAAGAAGCCCGGGCGCTATAACGTCACGCTTTTCGTCGACGACGGCAGCCAGATCTCGCAAAGCCGGCGCCACAGCACCCGCGTGCTGCACGTCAATCAGCCGCCGAGCGCCGAGGCCGGGCCGGACAAGCTGGTATGTCCCGCAGTTCCGGTCGCTTTCGATGCATCCGGCTCCGGCGACATGGATGGCCAGATCACGGCCTATCACTGGGACTTCGGAGATGGCGAGACAGCCAGCGGTGCGAAGCCGGACCATGTCTTCGCCAGGCCCGGCACCTACCAGGTGCGCTTGACGGTGACCGATGATTCCGGCTCCAGCTGTGCCGCCACCACTGACACGGTGCAGGTGGTGGTCAACGCGCCGCCGGTGGCCAATGCCGGGCCGGACCATGAGATATTTGCCGGCGGGGCCAACGATGCTTTGATGTTTGACGGATCGAAATCCGATGATGCAGACAAGCAGGCCCTGAGCTTCTTCTGGCAGCTGGGCGCGCGGGCTTCTTTGTCGGGCGAGCGGGTCAGGCACATGTTCACATCGCCGGGCGAGGTCGATGTAACCTTGACGGTCAGCGACCCCACGGGACTTGCCTGCGGAACCGCTTCAGACACCATGCGTGTTATAGTGCGTGGACGGAATTAGAGGTGACCCGCAGCCTCATGTGCGGCATTGTCGGGCCGGCGCAATACAACGCAAAATCGGGCAGCAGATGCTGAAGCTCAATCTTCGACGCAAGCTGGTCTTGTTCTCTGTGGTCATCGCGATCATACCGCTGTTGATCGCCGGCCAGAGCCTGATCCGCATTGCCCGCGATGAGCTGAAAAGTTCAGCCAACGACCAGCTGGTGGCCACCACCCGCCAGGTCACCGACGAGATCAACAACATCTACGAGTATGCCTGGCTGGCCCCGCTGCTGCTGATCCGCAACGCCATCGACGAAGAGCGTCTGGGGGTGCAGGAAAAAGTCTCCCTGCTGACCCTCGGCATCGCCGAACTGCCGGATGTGGTGGCGCTTCAGATCACGTTGAAAGGCGCCGACCGGCCGCTTGTCGTGTCGCAGCGAAGCTTTGTCGAGCATTTGCGCAAATCGGTTAAAGATCCGATGGCGATTCTGCGCAAGTTGCCGGCAGAGGTCGAAAAGAATGTCGGCGAGAGCGATCAACCGACCACCACGGTGGAATTCGTGCCCGAGACAGGCGACTGGCTGGCGACGGTCATTCTGCCGCTCAAGACACAGCTCGCCGGCCGCGACTCGATCCTCTCCGCCCGTCTCAATCTCGAGCGGCTTTCGGACTTCATCAAGGATCACCGCTTTCAAAAGACCGGTGAGATTACGCTGGTCGATCAGGCCGGCAAGCGCATCCTGCACCCCGAACAATCCGACCTGGCAGACGTCAACATTGTCGCCGAAGCCCTCAAGGTTCTGACCTCGGGCTCCCGCGTCATCTCGGTCAGACCCTTTGCCCGGCCCGACGGGGAGGTCATGCTGGGCGCGTTCTCCTTTCCGCGGCCGTTCAAGTGGGGGGTCATTGTTGAGAAGAACGAAGAAGATGCCTATTTTGCCGTCGCCGTGATGTTCAACAGCCTGCTGTTCTGGATGGGCATTGGCCTGTCGGCGTCGGTGGCGGGCGCACTGGTGTTCTCCTTGCGCATGTCGCGGCCGATCCTCGCCATCGGCGATGCCGCGATCGAGGTTACCAAGGGCAATTTCCAGGCCCGCGTCAAGAATGTCCGCTCGAAAGACGAGATCGGCGATCTGGCGGCACGGATCAACGAGATGATCGTCCAGCTGAACGAGCGCTTCCAGTTGCAGAAGTTCGTCTCCGAAGAAACCATGTCGGCGATCCAGAGGTCCGACGAAGAAGGCGTAAAGCTCGGTGGCGACCGCCGCATGGTGGCGATCCTGTTTGCCGATATCCGCGGCTATACCCAATTCTCCGACGGCCGCGACCCGGAAGAGGTGGTCGACGTGCTCAACCACTATTTCCAGAGCCAGGCCGAAATCGTCACCGCCAACAGGGGCGACATCGACAAGTTCGTCGGCGACCAGCTGATGGCGATTTTCGCCGAAGGCAACATGGCGATGAACGCGGTCAAATGCGCGCTGGCAATCCAGGATGTCATGGTCGACTTATCGAAGCAGAACCCGGAATGGAACCTCGACATCGGCATCGGCGTCGATGTGGGCGAGGTGGTCGTCGGCGCCATGGGCTCCAGGGACCGAATGGACTACACCGTGCTCGGCGATCACGTAAACATCGCCGCGCGCCTGTGCTCAAGCGCGGCCCCGAAACAGACCCTGATCTCGGATAGCGTGCACGACAGCGTAAGAGCCGCCAAGACCCTCACCATCAAGGCCCTGACACCAATCAAGGTGAAGGGCAAGGCCAAGGCGCTGAAGGTCTATGACGTGAAGACGGCGGCAAAGCCAAGAGCCCAACGCAGGAAGCCGGCCGCCAAAACCAAAAAACCGGCTTAGAGATTTCACTCCCCGACCTTGCCACCCGTACCCGTGGTGCCGCTGTCCTTTTTCGTCTCCGGTGCGGTCGTCTTGGTGACGTCGTCGGTGCCGGTGTGCTCGTTTTCTTCGGTCTTTTTCACCGGCGTCTTGGTTTTGGGCGTTTCGGTTTTATTCGGCGTCGTGGTTGTGGTTTTTTGCAGCAGCGGCTGCGGTTTTGATTGGCTGTCCGCATCGTCCCCAAGCCGGATGCTGGCGATGCGCCACGTGGTGCCCTCCTTGACCAGATCGAAGGCGGCCGGCGTGTGCTTGCCGCTGCGGTCGATGAGCAGAAACCTCACCGTCCCCTGATCAGTCCGCATTTCGCGGTCTTCCGCCGCATAATAGGCAAGCTGCGCCAGGCTCCGTGTGCCGCGTACGAAGAGCGTGAACTGCTGCTCCGGCGTGGTCTTGCGGAACCCGGCCGCCGTCAAGGTATAAGCGGCGGCCCACTTCTTCGCCATGATTGCATTGAGATGCGTGGTGACGGTCTTGACCGCATCGCGGGTTTGCCACAAATGCAGCGCCGACCACGTCAGCAGGGCTAAAACAACCACGGTGCCGATTACCAGCGGCAGGCTCTGCCACAGCGGCATCCTGGCCCGCGGCGGCTCTTTCAGCGAAGAGCGGACTTTGCGTTTCTTCTTACGCTGCCACCATTTTTTCTTGGGCTCAGGGGCATCATCCAGCGATGCATCCTCGTCCAGCGAGGCATCATCGGGCCAGGGCCCCGATTGCGTGGCTCGGGCCTCGGTCCGGGGCTGTGGTTCCGGGTCGCTCCACGGGCCGGGTTTGGCCGCCGCGGGGGCCTCGTCCGCAGCCTCGGTTCCGCCGATCTGGGTTCCGCAATAGGGGCAGAAGTCCGAAGTCGGTGGCAAATTTGCGCCGCAGCTAGAGCAGTGCACTGTTTCGTCCCTTATCTGCAGGCTGGGCTTTAACCATTACCCTGCCTAGGCCGCCCGGATGCCTTCGCGCGCAAGATCGTCCATGACCACCAGAATGCTCTCGCGCAACGTGTCCACCAGCTGATCGACCTGGGCCGTGCTCAGGATCAGCGGCGGTGACAGAACATTCAAATGAGCAATCGGGCGCACCAGCACGCCGCGCGCTTCACAGGCATCCGCGATGCGGTTACCGATATGCACCTCATCGTCGAACAGGGCCTTGGTGTCCTTGTCCGCGACATTTTCCACACACATCATGAAGTGGCTGCCGCGCACGTCGCCGACGATGGGCAGGTCGCGGAGTTCTGCAAGACGTTTTTCCAGGTAGGGACCGACTTTGCGCACGTGGCCGCAGATATCTTCGCGCTCCATGATCTCGATGTTCTTGAGCCCGGCCGCACAGCACACCGGATGGCCGGAATAGGTGAAGCCGTGGGTGAACATGCCGCCTTTGGACTGCGGCACGGAAATCACATCGTAGAAGGCATCCGAAATAAGCGTTGCCGACAACGGTGCGTAGGCCGACGTCAGTCCCTTCGCCGAGGTGATGATATCGGGCTCGAAATCGAACACGTCTTTTGAGGCAAAGAAATGCCCGAGCCGGCCGAAGGCGGTAACCACCTCATCCGAGACATAGATGATGCCGTGCTCGACGCAGACCTCGTGCATGCGCTTGTTGTAGCCTTCCGGCGGAACGATGACCCCGCCCGCGCCCATGATCGGCTCGGCGAAATAAGCACCCACATTATCCGGGCCCAGTTCCTCGATCTTGGCCCTGAACTCCGCAACCAGGTGGTCGCAGAACTCCGCTTCCGTCATGCCGTCGGGACGCCGGTAGACATTGGGCGCCGATATGCGGTGAACCAGATCGCCACCGACCAGATCAAAGCCTTGATGATCGAAGGCCACACCGGTGAGCGACATCGCCATATAGGTGCTGCCGTGATAGCCGTCATCCCGGGTGATGATCTTCTTCTTGGTGGGTTTTCCGAGCCGGTTGAAATAAAAGTGGATCATGCGGACGGCGGTGTCATTGGCCATGGATCCGCCAGTGCCGTAGAACACGTGATTGAGCGCAGCCGGCGCCAATTGTGCCAGCTTGTGCGCCAGTTCGGCTGCCGGGATCGATGTGTGCGGCCCGAACGATGAATAATAAACCATGCGGCGGGCCTGATCGGCCATCGCCTGGGCGATCTCGTCACGGCCGTAGCCGACGTTGACGCACCACAGACCGGCAATTCCGTCGAGATACTGGTTGCCTTCGGAATCGATAACATGCGCCCCGTCGGACTCTGCCAGGATCAATGAGCCCTTCTTCTCGAAGGTCGCGAAGTCGGTCCACGGATGGATATGGTGATCCTTGTCCTTCTGCCAGATATCCTTGGTGTCATACTTGAAATTCTGAAGTGACATCTGGTGTCTCCCGTGAGGCTGTTGATTGGCATGTGCGCAGGCCGCTTCGCGGCTGCCTTGCATTGCGTCGATCCTAGAACATAATCTTTTCACATGGAATCAGTTTGACCGATGCACCGCACGACGCGCCTGATCAGTTGGGTTGATATGGCGCCATCAGATGATTCAATATGATCGGAAAGTGCTCCAGCTGATCAAACTGCCGTCTTCAGCAAAAAAGGGATAGGGACCGTCAAATCTGCCGATAGCGCTCAGGTGGATCACCAGATGGCTGCCGGGCAGCCAAAAGCAGCTGGGCCAATGCCGCCGGATTAGGGTTTCGTTAACCGCGTTCATTGGCAGATCATTAGCTATATGGCGCTACCGTTGGAGTGGATACAACGGGCGTTTTCACGTGAAACTGGCAATTGCAAATCGAGGGTTTACCACCACTCTGGCACTGGTGCTGTTTGCCATTGCGGCCATCGGCGCCGGCATTGCGACCAGCCAGCGCATGAAAAACGCCCTGCTCACCCAGGACGCGCTTGAGACTGCCCACGCCTGGACGGCCTATGTTGCGCGCGAGAACGGACTTGTTACCTCGAAGACGCCTGCGCCCGAAGTCGGGCCGCCGGGAATCTCGACAAACTCCGGAGAGAGTTTTCGCTACCGTCTCCTGAACCCCAAGGGCGAGTTGATCTTCGACAGCGGAGGAAAATTGGCTGCCGAGCGGTCTGATGCGGAAACCATGCAGCCGGAAACCGCCGGCTGGTCCGAGCTTCTCAGCGGTCAGTCTCTGGTCCGGATATTACGCGAGACCGTAGGCGCGCCTCCACCCACATATGCAGACGTCTTCGTGCCGATCATCGACGACGGCAAGGCTGTCGGGGTGGTTGAGGTCAACCTCAATCAGACATTGAAAGCAGAGCGTTTCGACAAGGTCTTTCGCATCACTGCGCTCGTCACGGTGGCACTGATTGTGCTCGGGGTCGGCATCCCCGGCGGATTGCTGTGGCACAATGCCAACGCACGCCGAAAGGTCGAATTGCAGGTCGATTATCTCGATCGGCATGACAGTCTCACCGGACTGGTAAATCGCAAGACGTTTGCTGACCGGGTGAGCGCCATCATTGCCGGCAATGATGCTGAGGCGCACAAGATTGGAGTGTTGTCGGTTGGCATTGACGGGTTCAAGAGCATCAATGATTCCCTTGGCCACCATGTCGGCGACCTGATGCTGACCGAAATCAGCGATCGTCTCCGCGCCAACACCCGTGATGGCGACATTGTCGGCCGCATGACGGGTGATGAATTCGCCGTCGTCGCCCCTGGGTTTACAACCGCGGAAGAGCTGGTCGATTTCGCCGCCCAGTTGCGGACGGTCATTGCCATCCCCATGGAAGCCAAAGGCAATTTCCTCAATCTTAGCATCAGTGTCGGAATCGCGGTTTCGCCGGAAAACGGCCGGGACGCCGATCTTCTGATCAAGCGCGCGACCGTGGCGCAGAACTGGGCCAAGACCGAAAAACTCGGCAGTGTCCGGCTCTTCGACAAGGATATGGACGCAGCCGTCAACCACCGTTTCACCCTCGAAACGGACATGCAGCGGGCGTTGGACGAAGACCAGTTCCGGCTGCTGTACCAACCCCAGATCGACTTGCGGACCGGAGATCTTGTGGGCTGCGAGGCACTGGTGCGATGGCAGCATCCCGAACTTGGACTGGTGTCACCGGATCGCTTTGTGCCTATTGCCGAGCGCAACGGTCTCATTCATGAGCTTGGCGCCTGGATCCTGAACAAAGCCTGCGAGGACGCCGTGACGTGGCCGAAGCCGATTTCGGTCGCGGTTAATCTGTCGCCGGCACAATTTTCCAATGGTGCGGTGGAGCCTCTGGTGTCCGGTGTCCTCAAGAATACCGGCCTTGCGCCAAGCCGACTTGAAGTGGAAATCACCGAAGGCCTGATCATCAATGACACCCAGGAAGCTCTCGACGCGTTGCACAAAATTACCGCTTTGGGCGTATCCGTCGCGATGGATGATTTCGGAACCGGCTATTCCAGCCTGAGTTATCTGACGCTTTTCCCCTACACCAAACTCAAGATCGACCGCTCCTTGCTGTTGCGGATCGACGAGGACGCCAATGTCGCCTCGGTGATCCGCTCCATGGTCGACCTCGGCAAGTCGCTCGACATGAAGGTTGTGTGCGAAGGCGTCGAAACATTTTCCCAGGCCGCTGCCCTGGCGCAGGTCGGATGTAACATCGTGCAGGGCTATCTCTTCGCCAAGCCGATGCCAAACGAGCTGCTCGTCAAGCATCTGCGCGCCGATGCCGAAGCGGCTGAATCAGTCGAGCCGGCAAACACCGTCGCTGCATAGCGCTTTCATATCCCGGCCACAAATGCGGGGCATCGTTCCTCAATGATGTCGATCAAAACACTCGTCTACCTGTCGCTCGCCGTAATTACGGGCTTTATGTATTATTCCCGCTACTATCGGTGGATCGACTGTTTTAACGAGAAGGGCCGCTGTTACGATCCTGATGGATCGGGACAGGTCTATACCGATGCCGGGCACACCTGGGCGTATGGGCTTGCTCTGTTTCTGGCGCTGGCCGCATGGAGCGCCTTTCGCCGCAGCCTGTTCGGCCGCTAGAGCGGGAGCCCTCACGGCCGATTAATCGGCTCTCAATACCTTTCGCGTATCTGGTGTGAATGGGCAAGTGCCCGCGCCGGGGGTGGAACGTTGAATCAGGGCCTGCAGTACATGGCACAACCAGTCGTTATTGTCTCTGACCGTTCAGACCGCATGAGCGATATTGCTGCATGTCTGGGTGCCAAATTCGAGACTGTCCAGCTCGACCCCACTGCCACCGGAACGGCCGATACCTCTCAGGCCTTCATGATGGTGGTGGACGTGGATCTCGCCGACCGCGCCATCGTCGAAAAGCTCAGGCATGAAGTTTTGGCGGCGCACAAGCATCTGCCCAGCGTCTTCGTCACCGATGATCACCGCCGCCTCGATGTGGTGCAGTCAAATGCGCTCGGGGCGGACAAGACGGTAAGCCGCAGGCAGGCGGTGCAGCGTCTCCACCATATCGCCGACGCCTATGCGCAGTCCGCCGCTGTCGCGGACCCGGTTCTGTCTTCAGACGCCGCCATCGAACGGGCCGCTGCCCTCAACACGGCGCTCTTCGCCGCTGTCGCCAAAGCGGAGCCGTTGCCAAAAGCCGAAGTTGCGCAATCCGGACGCTTCATTTCCGAGGCCTTGCGTCGGGACGGCATCGGTGTGTTTCTAAAAGAGGTGAAACAGCATCACAGCTACACCCATCGCCATTCCATGAACGTGACCGGGTTAGCGGTTGCCTTCGGCCTGCATTTCGGCATGCGCGAGCTGGACATCCAAAGGCTCGCCACCGGCGCCTTGATGCACGACATCGGCAAGGCGCGCATTGACCTTTCTATTCTCGATAAGCCGGACGCGCTCTCGCGCGAGGAGCGCGGCATCATGAAGCGCCACCCTGAATTTGGCGCTGAAATCCTCATGGCGGACGGCCAGTTCGAACGCGAGGTGATCGATATCGCCCTGCGCCATCACGAGTATCTCGACGGATCTGGTTATCCTGACGGCTTCAGGGAAGACGAGATCAGCGATCTGATCCGCGTCATGACCATTGTCGACATATTTTCCGCCCTCATCGACCGTCGCTCCTACAAACAGCCGATCCCCCGCGCCTCCGCCTACCAGCTGATGCAGCGCATGCACGGCAAGATCGACATGCAGCTGTTGAAAGCGTTCGAGCCGATCGCTCTGCAGGACGCATGAAGCGATCTAGTCTTCCGGCATGCCGAGCAGAGATAATCCCTCAAGCATTTTGTTCATGAACTCCGGCGAGAAGACCATTGCCTGCCGGACCTTGCTGAGCGTCAGGTCAGGAAAGTGGTGCACCAGTTTGGCATAAGCCTCGCGGGCTTCTTCCATATGCCCTGCGATGGCCAGGACAGGGGCAAGAGAGCGGTATATCCAGAACGCATTCGGGCGCTCCTGCAGGGCGCGCTTGAAATACGCAACCGCCTGATCGTACTCACCGGCACCCTCATAAGCCGATGCCATGCCGACATATGTATTGAAACTGAGCGGATCAAACGGGCTTAGCCTGCGCGACTTCTCAAAATACTCGAGTGCCGGTTCAAGACGGTCGGCGTAGGCTTCCAGCCAGCCCAGCCGGCTCCACGTCCACGCGGCGTTTGGATCTATCGACACCGCGCGCTCCAGCAAAATGCGGGCGGTGGCATAATTGCGGGTGATGGTATGCACGGTTCCCAGAACGGAAAGCACCAGCGGATCATCGCCGCTCGACTGTGCGGCCTTCTCGGCCAGCCTCAGGGCCTTGAGTTTACTGCCTTCTATATCTTCGTCCCAATTGTACACTGAGCGCTGGGCGTGACACCACGCGGCAAGCGACAGGGCGAGCGGATAGTCCGGATCGATGTCGAGCGCCTGTTCGAGAAATGCCAGCGCGTTCACCGTTTCGGTTTTCTCAAGCGCCCAGACATGCGGCAGCGCGCGCATCGTGAAATCATAGGCGCCCAGATCCTGCGGCCGCTTGCGCCGCACACGCTCGATCTCCGCCAGTTGAATGGAAGGTTGCAGCGCGCCGGCAACCTGTTCGGTGATCTGGTCCTGCAATTCGAACACGTCCTCGAGCGATCCGTCGAAACGCTTGGCCCAGACATGCGCCCCGTTTTCGGTTTCGATCAGTTGTGCGGTAATGCGAATGCGTTTGCTGGCCCGCTGCACGCTGCCCTCCAGCACATACCCGACCCCCAGTTCGCGGCCGATATCGCGCACGTTGGTGTGCTTTCCCTTGTAGGTGAAGGCGGTATTGCGGGCGATGACGAAGAAAGATCGAATGTTGGCCAGGGCCGCGGTTATCGCTTCGACCATACCGTCAGCGAAGTATTCCTGGGTAGGATCTCCGGACATGTTGTCGAACGGCAATACAACGATGGATGGCTTATCGGGCATGGCCAGTCTTTGTGTCGGCCTTTTCGCCCCTTTTTCAGTGTTCGCCGGCCATCTGAAAACGTGAATTGGCCGGTCGATATTCTTCACCTCGCAATCGCCTGCGTCCTCGAAATCCTCTTCAACGAGATTGCCAATGCTTTCATGCACGATAGAGGAAATGCACAGGCCACCGGGTTCGGCCAGGCCCTCCAGCCGTGCGGCCACATTCACGCCGTCTCCGTAGATGTCGGTGCCTTCGACGATGATGTCACCGAGATTGACCCCGATGCGCAGTTTGATGCGTTTGTCGTCCGGCAGATCGGCCTCGCGATCGTTCATCGACCGTTGAATGCCGATGGCGCAGGTGACCGCCTCAACGATGCTGGGAAACTCGGCCAGCAGTCCGTCGCCCATGAGCTTTACAATTCTTGCCCGGTGGTTGTTTATGCTGGGTTTGACCAGTTCCGTGTGCAGGGATTGCAGACGCATCAGCGTTCCCGCCTCATCTTTTTCCATAAGACGCGAATAGCCCACCACGTCGGCGGCAAGAATGGCGGTAAGTCTGCGTTCCACACTATCTCCTCCCGGGGAAATCTATATCATTCAAGAGCGTGTTGGGGCGTCTGTTTGTTGAACTTTATCTCTGTGCGGAATTATTGATCGTGATGGAGGTTCCTGGGTATCCACCGGATTTCTCTGGCAACGGAGAGTACAGGTTCCATATGAGATTGAGGCACCACAACATGTGCTTGGCCCGCCGGGTGTGATCCAATCCAGAAGGCACATAATGCCTAAGGCCCCGGGGGCTGGCCAGGATGCCGCGCTTTAGAACTATTCCAATTCTAAACTGTTGTTATTAATGATAAAATATAGTTCCTGCGAGTGATTCTCATTGACTCGCGATCTTGTGCGCACTACTTGGAAGCTTAGGAGATCCGTTGAAGGGATGCGTTGACCCGGCGTTGACAGGACGGGAACGGGTCCGCGTTTTTAAGGTGTGAACATGCAACAGCATTTTGCCGGCCCGCCCCTGAGCGAAAAACTGCGCAACTCCGGTATCCGTCCGACCCGGCAGCGATTGACCCTGGCCGAGCTTCTGTTCGACGGCGGCGATAAACATGTTACCGCGGAACAACTCCACGCGCTCGCCCACAGCGCCCGCGAGAATGTCTCTTTGGCCACCGTCTACAACACCTTGAAGCAGTTCAGCGCCGCAGGCCTGCTGCGCGAGGTGGCAACGCCCTGCCAGACCATCTATTTCGACACCAACACATCCGATCATCATCATTATTTTCTGCCCAGCGACGGCGAGATTCTCGACATCACCGATGCCTCTGTGACCATCGATGGCCTGCCCGATGCACCGCACGGCAAGCGGGTCGGCCGCATTGATGTCATCGTTCATCTGGTCGACGAATGATCATCTGCCATTGCAACGTTATTGACAGTGACCAGATCCGCTCTGCCGTCAGGCAGGCTCTGGGCGAGATGCCCGCCCATGCCATCACCCCGGCGCATGTATATGCCCGCTGCGAAACCGCACCCAATTGCGGTGGATGCCAGTTGATGATCCGTCATGTGATCGACAGCGTGGTCGCCGAAACCGGCGCTGGCGGCAATGTGGTGACACCGAACCAGGCGGTCAATTCTCCATTGCGGGAATCCGCCTGACGCCGGCGGTCACCGGCCTCATGTTTTTGCCGGCAGCACCAGCTGGGTCTGTGTGACGATTGCGGCCAGCCGGCCCTGTTCATTGCTGATCCGGGTTTGCCACACCATGGTCGTGCGGCCGCGGTGAACCGGTGTCGTTTCCGCACTCAGCTTTGAGCCCGCAGGCGCTGCGGCAAGGAAGTTGGTTTTGCTTTCAATCGTCGTGGTATGGGCGCCTTCCGGCAGGTTGAGGACCGTGGCCACCGCGCCCAAGGTGTCCGCAAACGCCATATAGACACCGCCATGCGCCACCGCGGGCACGGTGCACAGGTCTTCACGCACCACCAATTCCGCAGTCACCCGGTCAGGATCCGCCTGGGTATATTCAATGCCCAGGAGCACTGCGAAGGGCAGCGGTTCGGCGATGAGTCTTGCAAGCGCTGTCATGGTCCAACTCCTTGTGGCGTTGCCGCGTTCTGCACCGAAATCCTAACACGGTCGAGACGGCGCTGCATCGTCCGGGCGTTAACTGGCGGCAAATGCTGTGAAAATTCCTTTTGTGATTTAAATCACAATAATAACTGCAATCAAACACCATCTCAATATCACAACGCGGTGGGTTCCGAAGCCAAAGAAGGCCGGGAACGGCAATTGTGCTTCGGTTCGCCGCGCACACGCAACATCAGCACGCGACAATGCGCGTCTGGAATCATGAGGGAAGTGAATGTGCCGCTGGATCGCATATCACGGAGAACCGGTCCGGCTTGAAGACGTGATCTTCAAGCCGTCGCACTCGCTCGTCGACCAGAGCCTCGGTTGCCGCGAGGGCGCGACGCAAACCAACGAAGACGGCTATGGTGTCGGCTGGTACGGCACCCGATCAGAGCCCGGCCTGTTCCGTGAACCGCTGCCGGCCTGGAATGATCCCAACCTTGAGGCGCTGGCGCAGCATGTCGTCTCGCCATTGATTTTCGCCCACGTGCGCGCCTCCACCGGATCTGAGGTTTCCAGGCGCAACTGCCATCCCTTTGCCCACGACAACTGGCTCTTCATGCACAATGGCCAGATTGGCGGATATGAGCGCTCACGCGCAGCATATGACAGCCTGTTGGACGGCCGTGTCCGCCACAGGAGGCAGGGCACCACGGACAGCGAATTGTTCTTTTTGCTGACGGTGCAGAACGGGCTGGCCGATGATCCGGCACGCGCCCTGCGCACCACCATCACCCAGATCAGCGAAGTCGCGGATGCGCACGGCGAGAGCGAAGCCTTCAAGTTGACGGTGTGTGTTTCGGACGGGGAGCGTTTGATTGCCTGCCGTCATGCCAGTGACGGGCGCCCGCCATCACTTTACTGGCAGGTCCGGAACAAGGCCATTTTGGTGGCATCCGAACCGAGCGATTGCGACAAGTCGCCATGGAACGAGATCGGTTCCAACAGCGTGCTTACCATCGGCCGCAGAATTTCCATCGACCCGCTGTTCCCCAAGCGGCGGAGCGTGCGGTCATGCAAGGTTCTGCGCATGGACGGGGCCGGTGATCGGGCCGCCGCCTAAGCAGGCCAGGCCGTCAGAACAGGCCTTGCGGATCCGCGATGGGCTGGTTTTCGTAGAAGGCCACGAAGCCTTTGACCACCCGGAAGATGTACCAGACGCCGACCACGAACAGGATCAAGTACCCCACGAGAACCAACGCCAGCACATAGCCGATGACGCCGAACAGCAGCGTCATCCAGAACGTCCGGATCAGCCAGGTCATATGGCTTTCAGCAAAGCTTCCTGCCACTTCGTCGCGTTTGATGTGCGCGTAAATCACGCCCGCCGCCGCCGCCGGCGGAAACACCGCAGCAACTCCATAGAGAAGATAGGTGATCAGCCCGATCTGCTGAACTTCATCGCGCGCCATGATTAGTCCTTAAATTCGTGTCCTCTCTCCCCATATAGGGATCGATGCGGACACAATACCAAAGGAACTGACTATTGGCCCATGAAATGGGCCAATAGTCAGTTCCTTTGGTATAAGTAGCCTTGCCGCGATCTTGACGTGTTCAGCTGATTTTGATGCGGGAATCAGATAGAGAACCAAACAACAACCTGTCCCATAGAGGAAATTGACATGTCGATGAAACGCACTGTTCTGTCCGTGGTTGCGGCAGCGATGGCCATGATGATCGTGCTGCCCCTGGCGCCGGCGCGGGCCTATTCCCCGGAGATTGAAGCCAACGTCAACGCGACCCTGAAGCGGTTTTATGGCTATACGCCACAGGGCCGCGATCTGGTGAAAAAGGCCGCAGCGGTTCTTGTTTTTCCGAATGTTGTGAAAGCCGGATTCGGGATCGGCGGCGAGTATGGCGAAGGCGCGTTGCGGGCCAATGGCAAGACCATGGGCTATTACGCCACGGCCGCAGCCTCGATCGGCTTCCAGATTGGCCTGCAGGGACGGTCCGTCGTCATCCTGTTCATGACCAAACATGCGCTGCGCAATTTTCACAGCCGCGCCGGTTGGGAAGTTGGCGTCGATGGTTCGGTCACCATCATCAATGTCGGCGCCGCCGGCCAGTATGACACCAACAATCTCGCTGACCCGATCATCGGTTTCATCTTCGACGGCAAGGGGCTGATGTACAATTTGACGCTCGAAGGCTCCAAGATCACCCGCATTCAGAGATAACACGCATCCGGAGCGCCTTTCGCTCTACAGCTCACGTTCCCAGGTCTGGCCGACGAGGTCCTGTCCGAAACTGTGATGCGGTTCTTCCGCAACCAGCAGGAACCCGCGTGCCTCATAGACCTGGCGCGCGGCGTGCAGGATATCGTTGGTCCACAGGGTGATGCGCCGGTAGCCGGTGCGTTTGGCGAACCGCAGGCACTCGTCCACCAGCCGGCCGCCGATCCCCAGGCCGCGCACGGATGGCTCCACATAGAGCAGGCGCAGTTTTGCGACGCTGTCCCCGGCATCCACCAGGGTGACCGTTCCGACCGGTTCGCCGTGGCGTTCCGCCACCCAGCAGTGTTCACGGCGCGGGTCATGCGATTTCAGGAAGTCGCCTGCAACCTCTGCGACCAGGGCCTCGAAGCTCTGATCGAAGCCGTATTCTTCTGCATAGAATACCGCATGACGCTGGATAACCCAGCCCATGTCGCCGGGCTGGTGCGCGCGCAGCAGATATAGTTCGCGGTCCGCATCGCCATCATCGAGAAGCGAGCAGATCGTGCCCATCGCCCGTGTCAGCGTGCTCTGCTCGGTGCTACTCAGATGTGCGATCAGTCCGTGCACCTCTTCACCCGATGCCTGATCGAGTTCCGCAAAGGCCGCATGGCCCTCAGCGCTCAGAACCAGAATGCGTTCGCGGGCGTCTTTCGTGCTTGGCGCGGTTGCCACCAGCCCGCGCCTTTTGAAAGCGCTGAGAAGGCGGCTGAGATAGGCGGGATCGAGTTTAAGATCCTGCGCCAGCATGGCGGCCGTAAGGCCGTCCCGGTTTGCCAGTTCATAGAGCACCCGCGCTTCCGTGAGCGAAAACGCGGTCTTGAGCATCCGCTCGTTCAACGTGCCCAGCAGAGCGGTGTAATAGCGGTTAAACGCCCGCACCGCGCCAACGGTGTCGGGTGTTTCGTCCTTATGAGCTGACCCGGACATAAGTGTCATACTCATGCATATAGTGGACTGAGTCCAGTAATTGAAACTTACACCGTGAAGTGATCGAGCAACAGTGTGGCGATCCGGTCGCTGAGCTGAAGCGGCAGGTCATGACCCATGCCCGTAATAATTTCAAGTCTGGCGTCGGCGATGTGCCGGGCGATGTCCTTGCCGCACTCGACCGGCACCAGCGGGTCCGCATCTCCGTGGATGATGAGGCTTGGAAGGCCTATGGACTTCAAAAGATCTGCCCGGCTGCCGTCTGCTATGGCCGCGGCTAGGTGGCGGACTTCGTTGGCGCCGCCGGGAGCGCAGCGCCCGGCACAGGCGCGCAGCAGCGCTTCCATGGTTTTGCGGTTGGTCGGGTAAGCGGGGCTTGACAGGGCGCGCCAGACTTTGATCCCATGCTGGATGGCGGCTTCCCGGTCCTTCGGTCCGGGCGCCGATCTGATCAGGTTGAGCAACTCCCGGTCGGCTTCGGGCAGTCCCTTTTCACCCGAACTGGACATCATCATGGTCAGGCTTTTTACCCGTTCAGGTGCGGCTGCCGCCATGTGCTGGGCGATCATGCCGCCCATTGATGCACCCACAACATGCGCGGTATCGATGTCCAGTACCTGCATCAGCGACAGCGCATCCTCCGCCATCTCTGACAAGCGGTAGGGCGGCTTGGGATCGATCGCCATCCAGGCTTTCAGGGCCATGCGCGTGATGTCAGGTGTCCCAAGATCGTGCAAAAGCGTCGATAAGCCGATATCGCGGTTATCGAAACGCACCACCCGGTAGCCTCCAGCCGCGATCGTTTCGCAGAGCGGCTCGGGCCAGGCCAGCATCTGGGTCGCCAGACCATGGATCAGGAGAACGGCCGGCGCGTCGTCGTCGCCAAAGGTCTCATAGGCGAGGCGAAGTCCGTTCACATCGGCGAAACGCACGCGGTCCGGGTCGGTCGTCATAAACATGTGTGCTCGATTGTTCGGAGGTCAGATGTATATGGCGTATCGGCAAATTATACACGAAGTCTGAACTGTTCGGTCTTCGGTCTGTTACGGGCCGACCAGCACATATGCGCCCATTGCCAGCAGGACGCTGCCACCGATACGCGCCACCCAGAGGCCACCCGGCGCGAGTTTCTCCACCAGCACGTAGATTGCCAGCCCGGCGATCCACACCAGATTCATGATGCCGCCGGCAAACAGCAGCGCCATGAGAAACCAGCAACACCCCAGGCAGTAAAGCCCGTGGTCGACGCCCATGCGCAACGCTCCCGCGGTGCCGGTGCGCCAGTGAGCGGTGAGAAACTGTACCGGCGTACGGCAGTGTCTGAGACATACGGCCTTGAGCGGCGACAGCTGATAGACGCCTGCGGCGATCAGAACCGCGGCGGCGAGCCAGCGTTCGGCCGGCCACAGCAGCACCGTGTTCAGCAGGCCGGCGTTTTCGGCCGCGGCCTGAAGCATGCAGGCAAACACACTGAACGCCAGCCAGATTGCGAGATAGCCCACCGCGAATGCCCCGGTCGGCAGCGGCCCAGCGGCAATCTGCGCCCGGTCCTGTCCCTGCCGGGCGACCCGCGCATAAAGCAGGATCATCGGCGTGGCGCTCGGCACCATCATGGCGATCATCATGACCCACCACATGGCAATCATCGCCATCCAGTAGTGAAAATCCCATGGCCGAGGAACAGACGCCAACACCGTCTTCGGAGGCAGGGACCATGAAGACATCGAGGCCGCGGTCATTCCCAGTCCGGCGCCCGTTACGACCCACCACCAGGCGATGGCGGCAATGGCGGCGAGGCCCAAGGCCACAATGATCCTGTCGCTGCGGATCACGGTTTCCACGAATGTGGTGTCGGGCGTCATCGATCCTTGGTATTAGCTTCGCACAACACCGTGATTGTTGAGATGGAGATAGGCGAACTGTGCGTAGCCGTCGGTTGACGCAGCGGCAATTTGGCCCTGCGTTTCGAAACTGCCGCTGCCCATCTCGGCGATCGAAAATTCAAATCCCTCCGGCAGGTCGATACGGGCACGGTGCGCTTCGCCGGTGACCGGATTGCGTATTGGCTCGGCGGTAATGCTGATATGCCCGTCAACCCGTACGTGGCCCGTTCGGGCCTCGACGTCCACCTCAATGTCGACCGGCAGGAACAACGGCCTGTAGGCGTTCTCCAGGGTTGCGGAGAAGACATTCCACATGGTTGCGCCGGGATCGGTTTCGCGTCCGGCCATGATGGTGAGAAGCGCGTTGCGCTGCTCTTCGCTGGCGCTTTCATCGACAATCGCCTGCGCCTTGCCGCCGCCCTCGTGTATGGCTCCGGGCCACACCACAACGCTCGCCGCCTTCATCCCGTCAAGCGACGTTGAGCCGAAATGGCCTTTGCTGATCGAATACCCGCCGACGGTCTGGCAATCGCCGTGAGTGGGGCGTGCGTTGAACTGGCACGGGCAGCCATAATCGCAATTGCAGCTGACAAGCTCGACAGCCTGGATTTCCCACTCGATCATACCGGAAGCCCTTTCGATCAGTTCAGAGCCACTTTGATGGACCAAATCAGGTTGATCGGCAAGGCGCGACCGCGGATGACGGAGCGCAGATGTTAGCGCAGGATCTGATAGCCCTGGCTGAAGGCGAAGTCGCGGCTATAGGGCCCATATTGCGGCTGCCTGCGCACCTGCGGGCATTTCAGTTTGCCGTAAAAGGCCTTCTGGCAGTAGTGGCGGGTTTGCTTGCCGCCATGTTGCGAGACCACGAACGGCCGGCCCTGCGCGTCATAATAAACGCCGCCGGCGGCACTGGCGCCCGCCGCCACAGCCAGCAAAAGGCCAGCGGCGAGAAGCCCGGACAGGGAAATCATTCGTTTCATGAAAGTCCTCCTTCGTGCGTTCCGCTCTCACAATACATCTGGACACTGGATCGGGGCGAAACAAGGGCCGGTATATGAAACCAGCCCCACCACACGGGTGTCTGGTTTAACATGCCTGATACCGTATGGACCCTGCTTGACGGCAAACCGGTTTACCGCGACCCCTCGTTCAGTCCCCAGGATTGAGCTTAAAATAATCCGGCCGCCCGGTTGGCCACGGATCGCCCCACAGTTGCTGGCCGCCATCGACGTTGAGCACTTCACCGGTGATGAATTTGCCCGACGGACCCGCCACATAGACCACCGCTTCGGCCACATCCCACTCATCACCGGCGTGCAGCATCGGATTGGCTTCCTGGTATGTCTTCGCGCCCTCCGGCGGGTAGTTGGCGAAGCCGGTGGTTTCGCAACACCCCGGCGCCACGCAGTTGACCCGCAGATTGTGCGGCGCCCATTCAACGGCAACCGACTTCGAAAGATAAATGACGCCGGCCCGCGCGGCACAGGTGTGGGCGATGCCGGGCATGCCGCGCCAGATGTCGGCGACGATGTTGACGATCGATCCGGCCGCGCCGCGCTCCACCCATTTACGGGCCGCAGCCTGCATCATCCACCAGGTGCCGTTGAGGTTGGTGTCGATCACCGCATTCCAGCCCTTCGGCGCAAGATCGATTGCGGCCTGGGGAAACTGTCCGCCGGCATTGTTGACCAGCACATCGAGGCGCCCGAAGCGTTCATGCACCGCATCGACAAAGCCGTTGACCTTGTCGACATCGCGTATGGTGAAGGCCTCGGCATAGACCTCGGTCCCGAATTCGCGCAGGAACCCTGCCGCCTTATCGAGTTTGTCCGCATCACGGCCACTAATGGCCAGATCGGCGCCGAGCCGTGCGAAAAGTGCCGCAATCGCCCGGCCAAGCCCGCTGCCGGCGCCGGTCACGACGACCGTCTGTCCCTTGAACAGATCCGGCGCGTATACCGTCGACTTCTCCTTCAGGTCGTCTTCCGAGAACCCGAACGGCTCCTGTGTCGTATCCGGCAAGCCACTTCCCCACTGTTGCCAACGATGTGTCTGTCATGCGGGAGAGAAGCTAGCACCGGTGTTAGTGCTGTGAAAGCTATCATCCCGCATCGTCCCTTTGGCCCGCACGCCCCCGGGAGCATACCGCCACGGCCGCAATGAAACGATCCGAGCTTGGCTCCTCGCCCAAGATGCGCAAGACTGCCGCGCTACGCAAGGAGGATCCCCGATGGCCGGAGCACAGCTCACCGATGATGAATTCGCAGCCCGGCGCCGGGCTGCGGCAAAGAAAGCCGCCGAACAGGGATACGATGCCCTCCTGATCTGGTCGCGCAGCGGCAGTTCTGTCGAGGCTTATGGCGACGTCTACTATCTCACCAACTTCCATTCGCTGTTTCCCCTCGTGCCGGACACCGCGCGATGGGCCAGCCGCGGCCATGCAGCACTCATATTGCCGGTTGATGGCGAACCCGTTCTGCTGACCGATTATCACGACGATCCGGAAGACCGGGTCAAGGTCACAGACATCCGGACCGTTCCCGACCTC
>JAJFHM010000333.1 GCA_021775625.1 Hyphomicrobiales bacterium
TCTGATCGACATGGATGCAGGCTTTCTGGGATCGGCGCCAATATTGGCGAGCACAATTTCGGTTGGCGTCGGCGCTGCCTGGGCGGCGCGCAGGCGCGGCGAAGACCGGGTGGTGGTGATCTATTTCGGCGACGGCGCAACGGAAGAAGGTGCCTTTCACGAGGCCATGAATTTCGCCGGGGTCAACCGGCTGCCCGTGGTCTTCGTGTGCGAGAACAATCTTTATTCTGTGCACTCGCCGCTGGAGATCCGCCAGCCCATGCACCGCACTGTCAAGGATATCGGGCCGGTACATGGCGTCGAAGCGTTGTGCGGCGATGGCAATGACATCGATGCGGTCTGGCGGCTTGGCAAATATGCCGTCGAGCGGGCACGGTCCGGAGCCAACCCGGTACTGGTGGAGTATTTCAACTATCGCTGGAAAGAACATTGCGGACCGCAGGACGATGGCCATCTGGGATATCGCAGTGAGGAAGAAATCGCGGAGTGGCGGTCAAAATGCCCGGTCACCACATATGAGCGCCGCTTAAGCGAAGAACAGATCCTGTCTTCCGCCGCCGCGGCCGGCATGCGGGACGAGCTTGTGCTGGAAGTGGCTGCGGCATTCCGTTTCGCCATCGAAAGTCCCTATCCGGATCTGAGCGAACTGGATCGGTTCGTGTTTCCTGATCAGGAGCCGCGCTAATGTCCGGCCGTCTGCTCTCTTACTGCGATGCCCTGCGCGAGGCGCAGGCTGAGTGCCTCAAGGCTGATCCGAACACTTATGTCATCGGCCTCGGTGTCCCGGGTCCAACAGGCATTTTCGGCACCACCAAGGGTCTCGTTGACGAGTTCGGTGCGGACCGGGTTCTGGATATGCCGTCATCGGAAGGCGGCATGTCAGGCATCGCGCTCGGCACGTCAATATGCGGCCTGCGGCCGATCATCGTGCATATGCGCGTTGATTTTGCCGTCCTTTCCATGGAGACCTTGGTCAATCAGGCGGCCAAGTGGCACTACATGTATGGTGGCAAGATGCGGGCGCCGATCACCGTGCGCATGATCATCGGACGCGGATGGGGGCAGGGGCCGCAGCACTCGCAATCCCTGCAGGCGTGGTTTGCGCATGTGCCCGGGCTCAAGGTTGTCATGCCGGCCACCGCGCGTGATGCCAAAGGCATGCTGATCGCAGCGGTCGAGGACGATGCGCCGGTCATCCTGTTCGAGCATCGCTGGCTTTACAGCGCGACGAGCGAAGTGCCGGAGGGCCATTTCACCGAACCGCTGGACGGTGCGAAGGTGCTACGTCAGGGCAAGGATATAACGCTCGCGGGCTTCTCTTACCTGGCGCTTGAAAGCCTGCGTGCAGCCGAGCTCCTGGGGCAAGTCGGCGTGGACGCTGAGGTCGTGGACCTGCGGTGTCTGACGCCGATCGATACCGACACGCTCGCGCGTTCGGTGCAAAAGACCGGGCATCTGATCACTTCGGACACGGCCCATATGGCCTTCGGGGCGACCGCTGAAGTGACCAGCGTGATCGTCGAGCGCTGTTTCAGCGACCTCAAAGCAGCACCAGTGCGAATCGGGTTGCCGGATATGCCGACGCCCACCACACCGGCGCTGGCCGATCACTTCTATCCGGGGCCGCGTGAAATTGCGCAGGCCGCGCTGACCATGCTCGGATCGTCCGCAGTGTTGCCGCAAGAAGAACCGGATCCGAGGCCGTGGAAAGATGTGCCCGACATGAGCTTTACCGGGCCTTACTGAGCGAACTCCGCACGATGGAAAGTCACGAATAGTGGTGAACCCCACTCAAGAGCAGACAAAGACAGCTTTCGTCCTGGGGGCGAGCGCCGATATTGGCCGCGAACTTTCCGTTCGCCTGATGCAGGATGGCTGGTCGGTGGTGGGCACTGCGCGGGATGCGGACAAGCTTGAGTGTTTCAGGGACGAGGACCGGTTTTCAGGCCTGTCCTGCGATCTCACCGATCCTGTCGAAGTCACAGCAATGGTTGAGCAGTTTGCCCAAATGGGCAGGACGTGGAGCCTGATTGTGTCTGCTGCGGGGAGCATGGAGCCCATCGGACGCTTCTTCGATCAGGATTTCGATACCTGGGAGCGCTCGGTGCGCATGAACAGCACAGCACAATTGCGTGTGCTGCATGGGCTCTGGCGGTACCGCAATCGGGAACGCTCCGACGTTATGTTGATGGCAGGCGGCGGCACCAACAGCGCGTTCACAAACTACTCGGCATATTGTTTGTCGAAGATCGCCCTGATCAAGATGTGTGAATTGCTGGATGATGAAGAAGACGCACTCAACATCTTCATCATCGGGCCGGGGTTCGTTCAGACAAAAATCCATGCAGAGACCCTGAACGCTGGAGAGCAGGCGGGCGAGGGATACCAGAAGACGGTTGATTTCCTCGAGACCGAGGGCACCAGTTTCGACGACATCTATGAAAACCTGAAGTGGTGTATTTCGCAGGGAAAGCCGATCGCAGGGGGGCGGAATTTCTCAACCGTTCATGATCCTTGGCGTGGCGGCGGCGACAGGCTAAGAGAACAGCTCGAAAACGACAAGAACGCCTTCCGGTTGCGAAGGTCCCAGCCATGACTGCCGTGCCGAAGTTCGAATTATGACAACAAAGCTCTCAGATTATGTTGCTGACTTTCTCGCCGGCCAGGGCCTGAAGCACGCATTTGTCATTTCCGGCGGCGCGTCGATCCATCTGCTGCACTCGCTGTCGGCGCATCCGGATATTGCACATGTCTGCCCGCATCATGAGCAGGCCGGAGCCATGTCTGCGGATGCCTATGCGCGGGTGACCGGGAATCTTGGATGTGCGATTGGCACGAGTGGTCCGGGCGCGACCAACATGATCACCGGTATTGCAGGGGCGTGGTTTGATTCTGTCCCCTGCCTCTACATCTCCGGCCAGGTCACCACTTTCCGCATGAAGGGCGATACCGGAGTGCGGCAACTCGGGTTCCAGGAAACCGAGTTCATTCCGATGGTTGAGCCGATCACCAAATATTCGGTGCAGATCAAAGTCTCGAGCGACATCCGCTATGAGCTTGAAAAGGCTGTCCATATCGCAAAGTCTGGCCGGCCCGGCCCGGTGGTTGTCGATATCCCCGACGACCTGCAGCGTGAAATGATCGATGTTTCGAGCTTGAGCGGATATACGCCCGAGGAAAGTGTGCTTGCAGCCCCGGCACCTCAGGACGAGGAACTGGAGCGCGCCATTGAGATGCTGCGCGGTGCAAAACGGCCGGTGCTTATGCTCGGCTGGGGCGTGCGTCTGGCAGGCGCGCAGACGTCTGCGCTTGAACTGATCGACCGGCTGGGCTTTCCGGTGTTGACCAGCTGGGCTGCCCGGGATCTGCTCGACGGGAACCAGGACAGATTTGTCGGAACGCTCGGCACTCATGGCACCCGTGCCGGGAACTTCGCCATGCAGAATTCCGATCTGGTCTTGTGCATAGGCTCGCGCCTGAGCACCCGGGAAACCGGCTCTCCGATGGAAAGCTGGGCGCGCGAAGCGAAAACCATTGTGGTCGACGTCGATGCGGCGGAACTGCGGAAGTTCCCGCGTTTCGGCAAACCTCTCGATCTGTCCATTTTGTCCGATGCAAAAACGTTCATCGACGCGCTGCTGCCGCGATTGGCGAATTTTGAAAGCTGCGACCTGTCGAAGTGGAGCCAGAGGATTGACGGCTGGAAGTCGTCTTATCCCATCTGTACGGATGAGGCGCGCGCCGAAGAGACCGTCAACCCATATGCGTTTGTCGAGCACCTCTCCGCTGCACTTCCGGAAGGCGAACAGGTGTTTATCGATACCGGCTGCGCGATTGCCTGGATGATGCAGGGCTTCCAGGTCTCAAAAGGCCAGCGGCTCTATCACGACTTCAACAACACCGCCATGGGCTGGGCCTTGCCGGCGGCCATCGGTGGATGCTTTGCTCTCGACGAAAAGCCGGTGACCTGTGTCTCCGGCGACGGCAGCTTGATGATGAACCTGCAGGAGCTTGCCACCATCAAGCGCCATCGGTTGCCCGTGCGTCTTTATGTGTTGAACAATGGCGGTTATTCCATGGTTCAGCAGACACAGGAGCAGTGGCTCGGGGGCGAACATGTGGGCACCTCCTATGAAGGCGGTCTTGCGTTCCCCGAGTTTGACAAGATCGCCGAGGCCTTCGGCATCGCATATATATCGATCGCCACCAACGCGGAAGTCGAGGCGGGTCTTCGCCAGGCGGCGGAACATCCCGGCGCCGTTTTGGTGGACGTGCGGATACCGGCGGATCGGCGCGTCATTCCGCAATCGAAGTTCGGCTACCCGATCGAAGACGCCGAGCCGCTGCTGCCACGCGATGAATTCTTAGACAATATGATTGTGCAACCGATGCCCAAGTCGCTCGAGCCGTTGAGCTGACTTCACGGGCCCTCAAAAGAAACGAAAAGAATGACTTTGTTTGCGGATCTGTTTGCGCTCATCCAGGCCCATCCGGAATGCCATTCACGCATCGACCCGTTGTGGAAGGTGATGCGGGTTGCGGCAAGAACCGAGGTTGAGGCCTGTTTTTCGTCCGCGGAGGCGGAACCCATTTCGTTCGGGCCGCTCGGTGACATCCGGTTTCCCTTTCACAGTATGGGCAATATCAACTCCCTCGATCTGTTCGGCATCGATGAATTGATCATTCTGGCGTTTTACGATGCCAACCGTTCAACCTATTCCAAGGTTGTGGACTTCGGCGCCAATATCGGTTTCCACAGTTTCGGCATGGGCAGGAGCGGGTTTCAGGTGCGCTCTTTTGAGCCCGATCCGCACCATTTCGAACTGCTCAAACGCAATCTGGATCTCAATGGTGTCACCAGTGAACTGCACAATTCGGCGGTTTCTCTGGAAGCCGGGCAGGCTGAGTTCGTCAGAGTTCTGGGCAACACAACAGGCAGCCATATCGCCGGTGCGAAGAAAGATCCTTACGGCGATCTGGAGCGCTTCGACGTCGAAATCGAGGCCGCGGCGGAGCATCTGGCCTGGGCCGATCTCGCCAAGATCGACATTGAGGGACATGAAGCGGCCCTGCTCACCGGCCTGACGCCCGAGACCTGGGCTACGACCGATGCCATCATGGAAGTGGGCACTGAGGAAAACGCCAAGGCAATCTACGATTACCTGGCCGGTGGTCCGATCAACATGTTCTCCCAGTTGAAGAGCTGGGGCCGGGTTGAAAGCCTCGCCGACATGCCAACCAGCCACCGCGATGGTTCGCTGTTTATCTCGTCAAAATCAGAAATGCCCTGGTAGGCAGCGTCAAACATCCAGAAACTTAACGTCCCAAACGGTTTGCGGCGGCCACTGAAAGGTGTTCGGCCGTTTCGTTGGGGTGGGGACGACAGCATCGCGCCAACCTGAAATGCCGGATGTTATGTCGTGCAGGTGGTCGGCCACTGCGCGCAGCTGAGCTGCAGTGTTTGAGCGGATCGCGTAGTTCGGATTGGCGCGCATGCTTTTCGCCAGTGCCCTGATATTGAGGAGACCGGCCTCGGACAGGGATGCGTTGGCGAGGACAGCTCCCGCCGGAGTGGTGATCTCCTGGGTGAGAAAGAATTTATCGGCATTGCCCCATCCCGTGTGGGCTTCCAGGCAATCGACGATGGCCGTGGGCACGTCGAAGCTCCAGCCGAGTACGGCAGGGCCCGATGCACTGCCGATCATGAAGCGGGCGCGGCTGACGGCAAAGGCCTGCAACATGAAGCGGTTTTGAAGCCGGCTGAGGTCAATCAGGCCTGGCCGCGCCGGAAACGGTGTCATTTCCGGGTGCCCCAGTTGCACGACCTGGCAGCCGAGATCATCGATAATGTGGTCAATGGTCGAGCGATAGGCGTCAGGATCGCCGTTGCGGTTGGGATTACCGCCTTTCAACGGATAGGTGCCGTCACGATAATGGACAACGGCATAAGCCTTCTGCGGGTCCAGGCCCAACTCCGAGAGTTCCTGCGCCAGAGGCTCGTGCAGGTCAGCTGGAACCTGCAAGGGACAGGGGTTGGGCAGCGCGTGCACGGTGCGTGCATTGGTCATCGTATCGACGACGACCAGGTCATAGAAAGCTTCGTGCTGACGCTTGCTGCGCGAGACGACGCCGGACAGAGGACGCCACAGCCGGTTATCGCGGAGGAAGGGACGAAGCCATCTCGGGGTTTCGCCATGAACCGGTTGTGCATGATCGATGTTGGGCGCCAGCGATACCACCTCGCGGCTGTACGGCCTGAAATCATTGTATCGGACGATCAGTCTGGCGTGATCGAACTGGTTCTTCAGGGTATTGACGAACGCAACCTTGGAGATGAGATCACCCAGCGAGGTCTCGGAAAAAGTGGCGAGGATCATGAAAGGCCGGTCGGCACGCGCCCCGATATCGGAATAAAGCGTGACAGATGAACTCGCCTTGTGGTCGAAGTACGGGGGGGTGGACGTGGTGTTTTTTGTCATTCCGGCCGACGATATTGCGGCTTCCTGCGCGCTGTCCGGTGTCGCTCGCGGAGCGGACCGGAAATGCCGGAAACTGCAGAATTACAATAGTTTAACGCGGTCCGTTCAGAGGCGGACAGCACCGGCAGCATGCCTAACACAGCTCGGTCCCTGCGATCAACGGTCCGCCTGCGCGAATAATGCAGCCGTATTGCTTCGCTGATTGGGGCGCCTGGTGTCGGGTGTCATCGTTATTCTTTCGTCTCGCTGTCGCGACGCTGGTTGAAATGAAAACCAAGACCCGATAAGCATCCCCATTCAAACAGGGAAATTAGGCTCAAAGTCCATGGCGATTACAAAACAAATTGCAAAAATGATCCTCAGCGAACACGCCCGCCGGCCGATCGAAGGCGCGATCCTGCTGGGCGGCCGGCAGACGGTGGTGCCGACCGTCGAAGAGATTCGCGGCTACATGAAGGAGTTCAATATTCCCGAGCGGCCGACGGATTTTGAAATTGATAAGGACACGTTGGGAGCGACGGGAACATCCATCGTCGACCGGAACTTCTTCTCGCTCTTTACGGATGCCAAGTACAACGCCCTGGACGTGACGGATTACGAAGGCGCGGAAATCGTCCACGACATGAACTATCCGGTGCCCGACAAGTTGAAGGGAAAGTTCGACTTTATTTATGACGGCGGGGCGATGGACAACCTGTTCAACCCGGCTCAGTACATTATCAACTGTGCCGACATGCTGGCGCCCGGCGGACGCATCCTCCACTGCGAGCTCGGCTCGCTGTGGCGCGGCGCCTACCTCATGTATTCAGCCGATTTCTTCCACGACTATTATGCCTTGAACCAGTTCAAGGACTGTTACGTCTATTACGCGCGGTTCAAGTATTCCATGCTGATGGATCACTGGAGGCTTTCGCTGATCAAGCCCTTCAAGGACGCCGCCATGCAGAACCACAGGCGGTCCTGGGTGTCATCCATGTGGCCGCATGTGGTGCTGGTTCTGGCGGAGAAGGGTGAAGATTCGACCTCCCAGAAGATGCCGATCCAACTGACCTACCGGCCGAAGGATAAGGACTGGGACGTTTATATCGAATCCTATCGCCGGTTTGCCAAAAACCCGAGGCAACCTGCGACATATGGTAAGCCGACGCGGAGCCCGTTCAATCTCAAGGCGCGCCTGAAATCGTTCTACAAGCGGCCGTTGCCGTGGACCCGTTCCAACACGACCCCGGTTCAGAAACTCTGACCTCTGCGGGGCGATCCCATGACCTCGAACCTGCGGCTTGAGGTTCCACTTGCGCCCAAAGATGCGGTCGCGGCTCTGATCGTGCTCGACGACGGGCGCTATCTCATGCAGCAGCGCGACGATATCCAGGGGATTTTCTACCCGGGCTACTGGGGGCTGTTCGGCGGCGCTATCGAAGCGGGTGAAACACCGGTCGAGGCGCTCGTGCGCGAGGTGGCGGAAGAACTCGCCTTCGAAGTGCGCGAGGCGCGATACTTCACCAAGGTTGTCTTCGATTTCGAATTTGCAGGCCTCGGTATGCTCGAACGGTTCTTTTTCGAAGTCGACATGACGACGACGACCCTGCCGGATCTGGTGCTCGGAGAAGGGCGGGCGTTTGATGCGCTCAGTGCGGATCAAATATTGGCTGAACCACGCATCGTGCCCTATGACGCCTTTGCCCTTTGGCAGCACATCAATCAGGATCTGATCCTCAACAGGCCCTAAATCAGATAGGGGTAGGCGTCTTCGTGGCGCAGCAGGGTGATTTTCATCTCCACGCCGCCGGCGCCGGAAAACCCGCCGAGGCCGTTTGCCGCCAATACCCGGTGACAGGGGATGATGATCGGGATCGGATTGGCGCCACAGGCCTGGCCGACCGGCTGCGGCATGCAGCCAAGTGCTTTGGCGATTTCACCATAAGTCCTGGTCTTGCCCATGGGGATGGCCTGCATCTGGCGGTAGACCGATTGCTGAAACTCCGAGCCCGCAGGCTTGAGCGGCAGGTCGAACTGGGTGAGTTCGCCGGCGAAATAGGCTTTCATCTGGGCGCCGGCTTCACGCAGCATATCGGTTGGTTCGTCCGGCCGGTCGCTCGACCACAACAGGTGCGTTACCGCGCCGTCTTCCTCAACGATGCCTATATGTCCGATCGGCGTATCAACGGAAACCATTGGCATTTCGACGAATTCTCCTCAACAACGCACTTTCATGCTGTCGAGACATAGTGTCTGGTTTAGAATGCCCTCAACAACCCGTTTCTTGCGAGCGAATCATCATGGCTTCATTTGACATTGTATCGCGGACCGACCTGCAAGAGGTCGAAAATGCGGTTCAGGGCGCGATGCGCGAAATCATAACCCGGTATGACTTCAAGGGCTCGAACTGCACCATCGAGCGCAATGAGGAAGTTTTGACCCTCAATGCCGACGACGATTACAAGCTGACCCAGGTCCAGGAACTATTGCGGGTGCATGTGACGCGCCGCAAGCTCGACGTTGGCGCTTTCGAGTTCAAGGATCCTGAAAAGGCCTCTGGCAATTCGCTGCGCCAGACGGTTCTGGTCAAACAGGGCGTCGAGCGCGATCTGGCCCAGAAGATTGTCAAAGAGGT
>JAJFHM010000334.1 GCA_021775625.1 Hyphomicrobiales bacterium
TGGTAAGGGGGAGGTCGAGTGTTCGATTCACTCCGTGGGCACCAGCTCTCCCACCTCGCCGTGTTTCCACCACCCAACCTGTATTGGCAAGACGCTTAGGCTTTCGCTCCAGCCTTGTTATGGGTGGCCAAGACGCACGACATTATCCGGTGTCCTTATGACGGACATGAAGTGGGCCGCGCCTGTGGCGGGTGCGGCTGAAATCAAGGCCGCGATCGGCGATGTAGTCGCAGGTTTTGGCGGTGAACTACAGTTGACGGCGCGCTCTAATATTCCGCAAGCAGGGACCCGAACCCCTGCACCTTGTCCTCGATGCCGCTGGCTCTGAGCGCATGCCAGTAGATTGCCGTGTTGATGGCGATGATCGGTTTGTCGAGCCAGAACTCGGCCCAGCCGGCGAGCTGCGCCATGGCGAGGTTGGTGCCGACCTGGACGATGGCCTCAACGCTTGCATCGTCCACCCGCAGCATGGCGTCGCGCAATTGTTGCGCTGAGGTGTGGGCGATCTGCACCGGGCTTGAACATCTGAGGCCTTCGAGCGCCACAATTTCGAAACCGCAATCCTCAAAGAAGCGCCGCACCTGGGCATCGCCCACCGGCATATAGGGCGTGATCACGGAGATGCGCTTGATGTCGCCGTAACATTTGATCGCGGCGCGCGCCGCATCGGAGCCCATGGTGACGTCCAGGCCACCGGCCACTTCGCTCACATGGGCTTCGAGCTTTTGTGAGCCGGCAAGCCCGTCCCAGAAGGTTTCCGACGACATGCCGAGCACCAGCCGGTCCGGCTGGCAGGTCACCACCTGTTCGATGCCAGCATCGGTCGCCTCGCGGATGTTGAGGATCAGCCGGTCGAAATCCTCGTCCGTATGCACCGGATCGTCGGGAATGTGGATGCGCCCGAAATGATTGGTGACGCCGGGCGGACGCATGTCGTCCATTTCCGGCTGCACCACCGTATTGGTCGACGGCGCAACGATGGCGAGCTTGAGACGGTATCCAAGGGCATCTGCCATGGGGTCACACCGTCGCCCGGCCATCACGGCGCAGCAGCGCACGGTAAAGCTCGTGCGAGGTCATCACGTCGGCATATTTCTCTTTCATGTCGAAGAGATTGGCATCGTGCGGCGCTTGCGCCCTGTCACCGACGCAATCGCTGATCACCATGGGCCGGAAACCGCAGTTCATGGCATCGAGCACGGATGCACGGATGCAGCCTGATGTGGTGCAACCGGCGATCACGGTCGTATCAACTTCTTTTTGCGTCAGCCAGGCGGCAAGCCCGGTGTCGAAAAACGCCGACGGCAGGCGCTTGTCCACCACCAGTTCACCGGGCAGAGGGGCGAGTTGCGCAACGATCCGGCTTGCCGGGTTGGCCTCGGTCAGGGCGAGCAGGCCGGGCACCTTGGCGGTGAAGAGATTGCCGTTGGAGCCGTCTTCCGCGAAGACGATCCGGGTCATGGCGATGGGCCAGCGCTGTTGCCGCGCAAAGGCGAGCAGCGCAACGGTTGCCTCGATGGCGTCCGCAATATTGCCCCCGCCGAACATCTCCGGGTCGGCGAACCCCGCAACGAAGTCGACGATCACGAGACCCGGGCTTGCGCCGAAGCCCAACTCCTGGCCGAAACCCTGTGTCCGGTAGATGGCAGTATCACTCATGGAAGAGAGTATTATCCGCAATCAGGCTCCGGGTCGACCGCTCTCGCGCCTTCCGGACTGCGTTACGGCCCCCTTGTGGACAGAAAGTCCACCGCGGGACCCGTGCTTTGCCGGCAGACGCGAAAACCCGGTCAAGGCGATTCCATATGAACGTGAAACGATCTAGCGGTTCAGTGTGGCTGGACGTTCCAGCCGTGGTCGCGTAAGACGGTGCGCCCGGTTCTTCTGGAAGGTCAGTTTGCGTGCGGTCCCTGCGTCGAAATCACCCGATCCTCACCCTGTTTATAGCCCTTGTCATCTCCGTGTCCGGTCTCACGGCGCACGCTGCCGACAAGGCCGACCCCAACGATGTGGCGCGGTTCCTCGCCGGTCTGTCCCCGGCATCAAGCTCTCCGCTTGCTGCCCGCACCGGTGATGCCGCATGGCGGCAGCATTCCTCCCAGATCCGGGCCGCCTGGCGGGCCATAAACAGCCGCCAGTTGTCGAAGATCCGCTCCTGGTCCTCGTCGAAACTGCGCAATCGCCGCGACACCATGTTTTATATGTTCGGTGGACCGGATTTTGCGCATGCGGATGCGTTTTATTCAGACGCCTCGACCTTCGTTTTAAGCGGCCTTGAGGCCGTCGGCCGCCTGCCGTCCGTGTCGGCACTCAAGGGCCCGACATTGACCTCGGCCCTGGCCGCCCTGCGCACCTCGTTCACCAACTTCCAGAAATACGGCTACTTCATCACCGCGGAAATGAACGTCCAGTTCCGGGCCGGCAAGTTCTCCGGAACGCTGCCGGTGCTTTATGTGATGCTCGCCAGCTCCGGCAAGACGATCCACAAGGTGGAATATGTGGCGCTCACCGGCAGCGGCAAGGCGGTGCCGATCCGGGTGCGGCAGGGATCAGCGGTTCGCATCACTTTTTCGGGGCGCAACGGCAAGCAAAAGACGCTGTATTACTTCCGCACCAACCTCACCAATGCCGGCGTCGCCAACAGCAATTTTCTCAAGTTCTGCAAGCTCCTGGGTGAGGGGGTGTCGCTGGTCAAAAGCGCGTCCTACCTCATGCATATGGGCAGCTTTTCCCGGGTCCGCTCGTTTCTCCTGAACAACAGTGCCACCATCGTGCAGGACGACACGGGAATTCCGTTCAAATTTTTCAGGCGTTCTGCATGGAAGCTGCGGCCCTTCGGCAAATATCTCGGCCCCACCGAACAATTCAAGAGCGCTTATCAGAAGGACCTGGCCACCTTTTACAAGACCGGCCGTGTCCGCTCTGTGCCGTTTGGCATTGGCTACCGGTGGCATCCCGCGCGGACGAATGTTCTGGTGGCGGAGAAGATTGCCAGCGGCGGTTGATGCCGCCGTTGCGGTTTGTGTTCCGTCGCGCAGCACGCACTGCTACCATCAACGAAACAACGCATGAGGAGGTGCGCGATGATCACAGGCAATTGTTTGTGTGGTGCGGTGAGCTGGCAGGTCGATGGCGACCTCTTTCACATGACCCACTGTCATTGTTCCATGTGCCGCAAAGCGCACGGGGCGGCTTTTGCAACATACGTCAATGCAAAGCGCGAGGATTTTCGATTTATGTCGGGTGAGGACGCCATCTGCAACTACGAGTCTTCGCCGGGCTTTGTCCGTTCGTTCTGTGGCGAGTGTGGTTCCGTGGTGCCAGACGCGTCCGGCTCCGGGCGCGTCTCGTTCCCGGCCGGCTGCCTCAACGAGGATCCGGGCATCCGACCGCAAGCGCACATCTTCGCAACGCAAAAGGCGCCGTGGCATGAAATTGCCGATGATCTGCCGCAACATGACGGATACATCACCCCGGACGATGGTCCGAACATCGACCGGCCCGCACCGGATGCGGGCAAGGCCGGCGTGCTGCGCGGCAGTTGCCTGTGCGGCGATGTTGCCTATGAGGTGAGCACCCCGATCAAGGCGGTGTACAATTGCCACTGCTCGCGCTGCCGAAAGGCCCGCGCCGCCGCCCATACCACCAATGGGTTTACGGCGATGGACGGCGTGACCTTCCTGCGCGGCGAAGACCAGTTGAAATCCTACAAGCCGCCGGATGCCAAGATGTTCACCCATGTCTTCTGCGCCCGCTGCGGCTCAGGCATGCCGCGGCTCAATCCCGACATGAATGTCGCCGCCATCCCCTTCGGATCGTTGGACGATGATCCCGGCCGCGGGATTGACAGTCATATTTTCACCGGGTCCAAGGCGCCGTGGTACGAGATTGCCGACGATGTTCCGCAATTTGAGGAAGGGCCGGGGTAGAGCGCCTTACGCTGTCCGCAGCACCGGCTCGATGCGCTCCAAAGCCCAGTCGACCTGGTCTTTTGTGATGGTCAGCGGCGGGGCGAAGCGGATGGTGTCGACGTGGGTTTCCTTGCACAAAAGGCCGCTTTCGCGCAGCGCTTCGCAATAGCGCCTGGCACCTTCCGCTTCGGCGTGAAACTCCACGGCAATCATCAGGCCGCGGCCACGGATGTCCTTGATCAGGTTGTTGCGGATTTCGCCCAGGCCCTTGAGGAAATAAGCGCCCATCTTTTCCGCGTTTTCGATCATGCCTTCCTCGACCAGCACTTTGAGTGCTGCGCGTGCCACCGCGCAGGCCATGGGGTTGCCGCCAAAGGTCGAGCCATGCTGGCCCGGCTGCAAAACGCCCAGGACCTCTGAATTGGAGAGCACCGCGGAGACTGGATAAAATCCCCCTGAAAGCGCCTTGCCGATCAGGGTGAGGTCGGCTTCAATTCCTTCGTGCTCTTCCGCCAGCAACTTGCCGGTGCGCCCCAGGCCGGTCTGAATCTCGTCCAGGATCAACATCACGTTCTTGTCGGTGCAGATTTCCCGCACCCGCTTGAGATAGCCGTCCGGCGGGATAATGACACCGGCTTCACCCTGGATCGGCTCCACCAGGAAGCCCACGGTGTTGGGTGTGATGACCCGCTCAAGCGCGTCCGCATCGCCGAACGGGATCACCTTGAAGCCGGGCGCGAAGGGACCGAAGCCGGACCGCGCGGCCGGGTCGGTGGAGAACCCGACAATGGCGATGGTGCGGCCGTGGAAATTGTCGGCACAGACGATGATTTCCGCCTCGTTCTTCGGCACGCCCTTGACTTCGTAACCCCACTTGCGGACCGCCTTGATCGCGCTCTCCACGGCCTCCGCGCCGGAGTTCATTGGCAGCACCTTGGAGGTGTTGGTGAGTTCGCATATTTCCTTGTAGAACAGCGCCAGCTGATCGTTGTGGAAGGCGCGCGAGGTCAGCGTCAGGCGGCCGGCCTGCTCGAACATGGCCTCGCGGATTTTCGGGTGGCAATGGCCCTGGTTGACGGCGGAATAGGCCGACAGGCAATCGAGATATTTCTTGCCGTCGGTGTCCCACACCCAGACCCCTTCGCCGCGTTCCAGCACCACATCGAGCGGTTTGTAATTATGCGCGCCAAGCTCGGATTCGAGTGCGAGGTAATCTTCAAATTCCATGGCCATGAGGGTGGTCCTTTGTAGCGTTTGTTCAAGCCTGCAGTTCGACGACGGCGCGCTCTGCGGCTTTGGTGATCGACTTTCCGAACAGGCTGCCGGCGAGATCCACCAGCATATGCGCACTCTTGCCGGCCATGTCGATGAAGGGATTGAGTTCGACGATGTCGAGCGAGCCGAGGAGGCCGGATTCGTGGATGAGTTCCATGCACAGATGGGCTTCCCGGTAAGTCGCACCGCCCGGTACGGTGGTGCCGACGCCGGGCGCCAGGGACGGGTCGAGGAAATCGACATCGAGGCTGACATGGAGATGCCCGCCGGCTTGTTTCACATGTGCGAGGATCTCTCCCATGATGGCCACCACGGAGCGCTCGTCGATTGCCCGCATGTCGTAGACATTGAGCCCGCTCTTCACCACCGCCTCACGCTCGATGCGGTCCACCGAACGGATGCCGAAGAGATAGAAATGCGATGGGTCGACCACCGGATTGCCGGCGTGAAACCCCAGGTCCTCCGAGCAGATCCGCCCGGTCAGGGCCGCCACCGGCATGCCGTGAACATTGCCGGACGGTGAGGACAGTGGGGTGTTGAAATCCGTATGGGCATCGAGCCACAAAACGAAGAGAGCTTTGCCGGTCTCGGCGCAATGGTGCGCGGCGCCCTTGATGGAGCCCATGGACAAAGAATGATCGCCGCCCATGAGCACGGGCAGGTGACCGGCATTGAGGGTTTCATAAGTTTGCGTTTCGACCGCATCGCACCAGGCGCGCACTTCCTTGACGTGGCGTCCAGCGGTGGTGGTTTCCGCTTCCGGGTTGCGCGGACCGGACACATCGCCGTGGTCTGTTACGGTGTGGCCGAGTTCACGCAGGGCCGGTACGAGCCCGGCAATGCGCAGGGCCTCAGGTCCAAGGCTCGAGCCGCGGATACCGGCACCGGCATCGGTCGGCACGCCGATCAGGGCAATTTCTTTGACTGCATCTTGGGAGGGCTGAAAGCTGCGCTCTTGTATCATGGGTTTGATCCTGGATTGGGGGTGGCGCGCCCGCTCAAGGCGGCGCGGTGTCTCGATCATGCTCTAATCTGCCAGATCCATGCAAAAATGTGCTGCTGAAGTTCGATCCCGGGGCAACAGAAGCTGCCGCCAGGGCGAGCGCGAGCAGCAGTAACATGCGCCGGGCTTGTGGACACCTTCGATCGCAGCCGATAGCATCCGCGCGCTGCCTCAGCGGGGACCGTTCATGAGCAAATCCGGCGATCTCGATCGCATCGACCTGAAGATACTGACGGCGCTGCAGCGCGATGCGCGGATCACCAATCAGGCGCTGGCCGATGCAGTCGGCCTTTCGCCCAGCCCTTGCCTGCAACGGGTGAAACGGTTGGAAAAGCGCGGCATCCTTGATGGATATCTGGGACAGGTGCGGCTCGGCGAGATTGCCCACAGTGTCACGGTGATCGCCGCCGTCAGTCTCGAAAGCCACGCCAAGGAGCAGTTCGACCGTTTCGAGGCCGCCGCTGCGGCCATTCCCGAACTGGTTGAGGCGTTCAAGGTCTCCGGGCCGTTCGATTATTTTCTGCGCTTCGTCTGTGCCGACATCCAGACCTATGAACGCATTTCGGACGGACTGTTGAGCGATGGGCCTTCGGGCATGAAGGTTTCAAGCCATGTGGTTCTGCAGGACACCAAGCCTTTTGCCGGCTTTCCGCTGGAAACGCTGGTGGATCTGGAAAACTGAGCGCCAATCCGGGAGGACGAACGGGTGTCTGAATATATCGTGCCGAACGGCAACAACATGCCGATGCAGGGGCCGTTGATCCCCGATCCTTTCGTGCCCTACCAGTGCCCGGACAATGCCACGCTGGCCGTCATCTGCCGCACCGACAGGGCCGTTCTGGAGAAGTATCTGGCACCCACCGCCTTTGAGCCCATAGGCGATCTCTACCTGGTTTACGCATCGGATTTTTCGAGGTGCGACAAGGCGGAATTCATGGATGCGGGCATCATGGTGCCGGTGTTGTTCGAGGGCCGGGCCGGCGCCAATTATCTGTTCGAATATGAGGACAATGATGCAGCGATCGCGGCGGGCCGTGATTTGTGGGGCTATCCGAAGAAATATGCCGAGATATCGCTGCAGCAAGACGGCGA
>JAJFHM010000335.1 GCA_021775625.1 Hyphomicrobiales bacterium
ATCTGACGAAGAGCCCCCGCTATCCGGTGATTTGCCAGAAGATCACCAGTTAAGCGAACAATTCCGGCCATCTCCCCGTACTTCGCTTTCATGCCACGCGGCACAGGCGCCATTCAGGATGGCGACGTTGGCGTCTTCCCAGGGTCATGAGGATGCCTGCCGCTTCATGCCTTCATGTAAGGCTCCGTGACGTTGGCACGGTTCGCAACTCCCGCGCGATTTATCCCCGGGCGCGTTCGGCGGTGTAGAACGTGACAGACTGGCGGCTGGCGCGATTGAACTCCCCCGCCTAACTCAGCCTTCACCCTTGATTTCATGCACGCCCGCCGAGCTGAACGGCTTCTCCGAAGGCAACGCGCGCCAGGAAGCTCTCGCCGATGCCTGCGAGGGCGAGATTTAGACCGTTGCGGCGGTGAGCGCCGCACCAAATCAGACAGTCAGAAACACCGGGTCATCTGCGGCAACGCAGGTGGCCCTTTTCTATGGAGGGCCTGAAACCCCATGCCACCAAGAAGACGCTTTGCACCACAGTTTGAACCTACATCGCCACGAACGGCGGTAGGGACGGTTCTGCCCTTCGCTCGGGATACGCCGACGCCGGTAAACCAGACCCTCAACGCGACCGCCATCGTCAATGCGTTAAAGCGCATGCGCGAGAGCGCAGCCGAGCAGTCTGCACTGCCCGGCCTCGTCGACCCGCCTGCCGCAGCTGTGCCGGCAAGGCTGCGCACCCGGGGCCCAAGTCCACGCCTGACGGCGTTGCGGCAGAACGGCCTCACCGCGATGGCGGAACAGGGCGCCGCGCTGCTGCGGCAGGTTGGGCAGGGCGCACTCTCCGCCGACGCTGCCGCATCCGCCTTCTCAAGTGCGCTCAGGTCCTCACCCTTCAGCGGCAATGCCACCGGCCAGCTGCAAGCCGGCTTCATAAAAGGCCTGGGAGCAACGCAGAACCCGAAACAGACCTTCCGCCCACGCATACCGGCCAGACCGTCTTTTGCCCCGGTTCAGGTGCAGCCGCCATCGGTGGATCAGAATTCCCCGGCGTTGCCGGACCAGCCCCTGGTCCCGCCTCGCAGTGGAGATGTGCGGGCAGCCCCAGCACCCGGCAGCGAACGCCTGCCACCGCATGCAGAAGACGACGCACCGGTGCTGGAAGGTGCCCGTCATCCGGTGTTCTTCCGCGCAGCCGAAGAGGGGCCGCAACCCGGGCCGGCTGAACAACAGGGTCATGTTGATCGCACACTCCCGGACAAGGCGTTGCGCGCGGCCATAGAGGATTTGGAAGACCTCACCTCGAACGAGGAAACAGTAGGTGCAGCCGAGTTCGGCATCCGCTTTCAGCTTGGCGTCATGCCTCTCTTCGATGCCTCATCCAGGCTTGATACGCAGACCTTCGGTGCCCTGGCTCAACAGGCCGGCCTCAATCCGCGCGACGCCCTGACCATTCGGGCGGTGCTCAAGGCAACCCCTGAGACGCGAGCGCAAGTGGGGCAGACCCTCAAGGACACCTTCGCCGACAGGCCCGCCATCAGGGATGCGCTCAACGCTCACCTTGAGACGATTGTTGAGGGTGGAGGAGATGAGGCGGTTGTTCAAAATGTCGTGTCGCGTCTGACAGGCATTTATCCCTGGACCCTCGCCGATCCCTCCAAACATCCTGCGGTTAAAGGACAGCTTGGGGAGATCGCAGAACTCTATCAGCGGGCAAACCGGCCTGGGTCGGCGATCTCAGACAGCCAGATCCTTGAGATCGGGCAAGGCATCCTCGAGCTTCTGCCCATCAGCGGTGAAGTGCTGTCCGCCCGCGATGCCTATGTCGCCTACGCAGCCGCCCTTGCCGCATTGCGCAGCGGCAACACGGCAACAGCTCTGTTGCAAGCGGCAAACGGCGTGGTTTCTACGATTGGAGCCATTCCAGGAGCTGGAACGACAGTCCGCATAGGCAAGGCAGTTGGCAAGGCTGGCCGTATTCTGATGGGCTTGCTGAAAGGCAGCAGGCGTACAGACCTGCCAGTCACCCCCGTTCCCCAAGTTCCCAAAGCCGCAAAGACCGATGGGAATGACCTTCCTTTGTCTGTTACGCCTGGCCTTGAGGTCGTAGAGGTAAAGACCAAACGCCTACGGAGTTCCAATGCCGAGCGTGGGACCCCTGAGTTCGAAGCTCTCAACAATCCCAAACCGAACACCATTTACAAATTGGATAACGGCGAGACCTTTAGGACCAACAAATTCGGACATACGGAAGAGCTTGTCTATAAGCCGGTTCTCGACAAGCGAGGACGCGACGGACGTACAACAGCGAAAGGTAAGGAAGGTGCAGACAACGACGAAGGTGGCCACTTGCGCGCTTGTTCCCTGGGTGGGAGTTGCGACAATTACAATTTGGTTATACAAGATGGAAACTTCAACCGTAGCGAGTATTTTAAGTGGGAAGGGATGATACGAGACAACATCGAAAACATAGAGGCGGTAAAAATAACTTTGGTCAGAAGGCAACCAAGTAATGCAAGGCCTGATGATGTGATCGTAGAGTGGATGGTAAGCGGTGAAAAATTTTCGCGAAGGTTCAATAATCAACCTGGAGGTTAGCGGTGCTTAGACAGTCAGAGATTATGCATGAAGTCGCCCAAATTGCATTTATGGCTTCAGAAGGAGATTTTGATGAACTTGTGCTGGAGGTTGAGATTGATATTGCTACGGGCACCATTTCTTTCTCATGTTATCAAACCAAGGACGGAAAAAAGGTCTCTTTGTCCCTGTTTGACACTGGACGCCTGGTCGATCTCTCGGATTTGAGCGAGGAATTACACGATGAAATGAAGAAACACACAGGCGGTGATTTGAAAAAATATACCGTTACAATCGATGGAGACGGGACCACCAGGGCCAATTTCGAATATCGTCCTTAGTGCGCTGCTGGGCCATCTTCAGAAGGCTCGGAGATGAACTGGGACTACCGCCGGGCCGATGGGAACGTAGGCATTGGTAGATCAGGCCTCCGACGCGACGGTCATCGCCAATGCGGTAAAGCGCATGCGGGAGAGCACCGCCGAGCAGTCTGCGCTGCCTAGTTTCGCCGACAAGATTGCACACCCGGGGCTCAAGCCCACGTCAATATCGGCTGCGGGCCCCGCGGATGGCAACGGAGTGCGACGCCGCAGATAGCGGCTCTGACGAAGCGGCCGCTATCCGATAATCTGCCAGAAGATCACCAGTTGGGCAACAAACCCGGCCGTAAAGACGAGCGTGCGCAGGTATGGCACGCCCAGGTAAAACACCACGGCATGTGCCACACGTGCCCAGAAGAACACTGCGGCGGCGAGTGCCGTCGTGCCGTTGGCGGTGTTGGTGACATGCGCCACGAGCACCAATGCGGCGAATGACGGCAGCGATTCGACCAGATTGATGTGGGTGCGATTGGCGCGTTCGACCCAGTCCGGCACGCTGCCTTTGGGCAGGGTCTTGTAATCTTCGGCCTTGAGCATGCCTCTACTCGTGACCAGCCCGACAATATACGGAATCCACAAGACGACCGCGAGACCGGCGGTCAGTGTCAAATAGAAAAGATCTGCCGACATAGCGTTTCCCTCCGGTTGGAATCGGCGATCAGTATACCACCAAACGAAGGATGGCTCCGTCTTCGAACTTCAAAAATCCGTAGGTGCGCCGCCTTCTTCCGTGCGTTTGGCGACAAAGGCGTCGAGCTCGTCGCGGATCCCTTCGTCGAGCGGCGGGGCGTCGTAGTCCTTCAGGGCCTGTTTGAAGACCGTGTTGGCTTTCTGCCAGGCCTGCGGGCTTCCAGCCTCTTCCCAGCTTTCGAAGTTCCGCCAGTCGGAGATGATCGGCGGGTAAAACGCATCCTTGTAGCGTGCCTGGGTATGCGGCGTGCCGAAGAAATGACCGCCTGGACCAACGTCCCTTATGGCTTCGATACCAAGCGTGTCGTCATCGACGATGACGGGCTTGAGAAACTCCGTCACCATCTGCAGCAGATCGACATCGAGAACAAGCTTCTCGAAGGACGCGCACAAGCCACCCTCCATCCAGCCGGCGGCATGCTTGATCAGGTTGCCGTGACCCATCACCAGGCCCCACAACGAGAACACCGATTCGTAGGCCGCCTGGGCGTCGACTGTATTGGCGGCATTCACGTTTGAGGTGCGATAGGGAACCTTGTAGCGCCGCGCAAGCTGGCCTCCGATGACGGCGGTCTTCATGTATTCCGGCGTGCCGAAGGCTGGCGCGCCTGACTTCATGTCGACGTTTGAGGTAAACCCTCCATAGATCACCGGCGCACCAGGGCGCACAAGCTGGGTGAATGCAATACCGGCGAGGGCTTCCGCATTCTGCTGGGTAAGTGCGCCGGCAAGCGTAACCGGTGCCATGGCGCCTGCGAGCGTGAAGGGGGTTATGCAGATCACCTGGTTGCGGGCCGACATCTCGATGATGCCGCGCAGCATAGGCATGTCGAGCTTGAGTGGTGAATTTGTGTTGATGATCGAGATCAGAGACGGTTCCTGCTCCAACTGCTCATGGCTGGCGCCGCGGGCGATTCTCGCGATTTCGATGCCGTCGAGCACCCGTTCCGCACCGAGCGAGTAGGCATGGAACACCTTGTCGGTCAGATGCACCATGTCGCGCAGGCATTCGAGATGCCGGATCGACGCGTGACGGTCGACCGGCTCGACCGGATAGCCGCCGATAAAGTGGATGGTGTTGAAATATTGCGATAGCCGCAGAAGGTTCTGATAATCTCTGGTGTTGCCGGTGCGGCGGCCATCATCCATGTCGGATGCATTTGGCGGGCTGGAAACACACCCGAACGCCATCCAGTTACCGCCCATCTCCAGATTATGCTCCGGGTTGCGCGCGTGCATGGTGAACTGGGACGGCGCGGTCTTGATGGTGTCCTCGATCAACGCCCGGTCGAAGCGCACCCGGTCGGAATTGGGGTCGACGTCGGCCCCCGCCTTTTTGAGGATTTCGCGCGCGTCCGGCAGCAGAAAATCCATGCCGATCTCTTCCAGCACCTCAAGTGAGGCGTTGTGGATCGCTTCGATCTCATCTTCGGAAAGCAGTTGCATCGGCGGAAACGGCACACGCGGCTGCTGCCATGGCATCTGCTCTATGGCAGCCGTATCACTGCCGGCGCGCTTGCCCCGCCGGCCGCCACGGCGCCCGCGTGCTTGAGGCTCGGTATCGCCGGTGGTGTCGGTGCTCATGAAATGCCCTTTGCGCCTGCTTCAGCCGTTTCTCAATGAACCAGCGTAAGTGACTCTCGCTGCTGGTGAAACGTCGCCCCGACCTTGGCGCAACCGGGGAGCCAGTTACACCCTTAAAGAGTTCTCTCTGTCATGAATGATGCTCAATCTCGGGGTCCACGCGGATCTGTTCCGTAAGCCAGGCCTCGAACATTTGGATCTTGGGCTCGTTGCGGTCTTCCTCGGCGCACACCAGCTCCCATTCATGCTCGTGCCGCACCTTCAGGTCGAACGGCTCTACAAGCCGGCCCGATTGCAGCTCGTCGTGGGCAAACGGTCCAAGCGTCATTGCAACGCCTTGTCCTTCTTCCGCCGCCTGCTGCGCCAGAATGTAGCTGTCAAAGGCGATCCGGTCCGACAGTTCCATGTCCTGCAGGCCCGCTGCCGCGAGCCAGCTGTGCCAGTCTTCTTCAGCCGTATAAACATGCAGAATGGGATGCTCGCAAAGATCGGCCGGGGAATTCAGAGAGTGTGCTGCCGCCAGCAGCGAGGGGCTGCACACAGGCGTCAGAACGCTGCGGAAGAGGGGGCGATAGTAGAGCCCGGGCGCCTTGCGACGTGCCAGGATGAACCCGACATCCGCATGATCCCGGTCGAAATCCCAGTCCACATAGGAGGTCGAGAGACGAACCCGCAATTCAGGGTGGCGTTGCTCGAAATCGTATAGCCGCGGGATCAGCCATTTGAGTGCCACTGTGACGTAGACATGGATCACCAGTTCATCAACAGCGCGCGCAGGTGTGAGGGCGCGCGTTGAGCGCTCAAGGGTGTCGAAGGCATCGCGGACGGATGGGAAATACGCGCGTCCGGCCTCCGTGAGCATGGCCGGCCGGCTGCCACGTTCAAACAGGGTGACACCCACCGCCGTTTCAAGCGCACGGATCTGATGTGAGATGGCAGAGCGGGTCACATTGAGTTCGCCTGCGGCATCGCGGAACCGGCCGGTGCGGGCAACCGCTTCGAAAGCGCGCAGGCCGCGCAGGGACGGAAGGTCTTTCCTGGACAATCTGATTCACCCCGATCGGAAACGTTGTTCTGCACCTGTCTTGCGGGAAATGCAGGTTCTTGGTGGTATTGGCGATCCCAGCTCGCCAAATTAAGATGAAATAAAATCACCTTATGGTGAAAAAGAACAGTCTATTCTTTTGTGGTGTATGCGGGCTATTTTTTGCAGCACATCAGATGTCGGATCTTGCGAAAAGGATTCTCCATGAGCGTCGTTGAAGAGACCACCAAACGCCGCGGCGGCAGAGCGGCGCGCCAGGCGCTCAGGGCAGCACCAATTCCTATCGACAAGGCTGCGGTCCGCCCGGGCATGGAGGGCGGCCAGTACAAGCCGCTGAGCGAACGCGGCGTGCAGCGCATTCACGAAGCAGCCCTCCACATTCTCGAAACGGTGGGCTTGTGCGAGGCGATACCGAGCTGCGTTGAAACCATGACTGCCATGGGTTGCACGGTCGACGGCGACGGCCGCATTCTTATACCCAGGTCCCTGGTGGAAGACACCATCGCCAATGCCAATCGGAGTTTTCAGCTCTACGGCCAGGATCCCCGGCATGATCTCGACCCGCACGGGCGGAAAATCTATTTTGGCACCGCGGGTGCGGCCGTGCATGTGGCTGAGCCTGAAACCAACACATACCGCGAATCGGTTCTGACCGACCTTTATGACGCCGGACGTCTCGTCGATAGCTGTGATCACATTCACTTCTATCAGCGCTCCATGGTGGCGCGTGACATGGAAGACCCGCGCGATCTCGACATCAACACGCTCTATGCCTGCGTCTCGGCGACCACCAAACACGTGGGCACCAGTCTTGTGACCGGCGAAAACACCCAGGAAGCGCTTGAGCTTCTGCATCTGGTGGCGGGATCCGAGGCGGCCTGGCGGGCGCGGCCGTTTGTGTCCATGTCGTGTTGTTTCGTGGTGCCGCCATTGAAGTTTGCCGAAGACGCCTGC
>JAJFHM010000336.1 GCA_021775625.1 Hyphomicrobiales bacterium
CGATCCAAGCTGGTTCCGGCCCGCGCCATCAAGGAAATGCAGAAGGACGGCGCAGGCTTTGCAGGCTTTGCCGCCTGGCTCGACATGACCCCGGCGCACCCGGACATGTTCGCCGTGCCCGATCCCGACAGCCTCATCCAGTTGCCGTGGAAGAAGGAGGTGGGCTGGCTCGCCTCGGATCTGTGGATGGACGGCAAGGAAGTCGAAGCCAGCCCCCGGGTCATGCTGAAGCGCCAGATCAAAGCGGCGAAGAAAATGGGCTACATGCTCAAGACCGGCGTCGAATGCGAGTACCACCTGATTTCCGAAGACGGGTCCGCCATCGCCGATCCGCGCGATATCCAGGAAAAGCCGTGTTACGATCAGGCCGCCCTGATGCGCCGTTATGATGTCATCTCGGAAATCTGCGACGCCATGATCGGCCTCGGCTGGAATCCCTACCAGAACGACCATGAAGACGCCAACGGCCAGTTCGAAATGAACTGGGACTACGGCGACTGTCTTGAGACCGCCGACCGGCACACTTTCTTCAAAATCATGACCAAAGCGATTGCCGAGAACCATGGGTTGCGCGCAACCTTCATGCCCAAGCCATTCCTCAACCTCACCGGCAATGGCTGTCACTGCCACGCCTCGCTGTGGGACAAGTCGGGCAAGAAATGCCTGTTCGACGGTGACGACGAGCTGGGCATGTCGCCGCTGGCCTATAATTTCCTCGGCGGCGTCCTGCATTCGGCCGAAGCGCTCTGCGCCTTCTTCAACCCGACCGTCAATTCCTACAAGCGGATCAACGCACCGCGCACCTCGTCGGGCGCCACCTGGGCCCCGAACACGGTGACCTACGGCGGCAACAACCGCACCCACATGGTGCGGATTCCCGATGCCGGGCGCTTCGAGTTCCGTCTCATGGACGGCGCTGCAAACCCCTACCTGTTGCAGGCTGGCGTGCTGGCGGCCGGCCTTGACGGCATCACCAACGAGCGCGATCCGGGCAAGCGCCTCGATATCGATATGTATGCGGAGGGCCACAAGGCGCGCGGCGCCAAGAAGCTGCCGCTCAACATGCTCGATGCGGTGCGCAAGCTCGGCCGGTCAAAAGAGCTCAACGAAGCGCTCGGCCGCGAGAACGTGCAAAGCTTTGTGAAGCTCAAGATGATCGAATGGAACAACTTTTGCGGCCACCTGACGCAATGGGAGCGTGACCAAACGCTCGATTGCTGAGGGCCGGGCCCCTGTATGCGCGTTGTCCCCGGGCTTGCCCCGGGGATACCTGCCCCTCTATTCGTCATCCCCGCGAAAGCGGGGATCCAGGGGCGGGACAAGACAGACGGTGCCACATTGCATCTGGATTCCCGCTTTCGCGGGAATGACGGGAGAGCTGGAAGCCGGACAGCATGCGCCGGGTCACTGCGGCGTGGCATTTTCGCCAAGCGCACCCAGGGCGGCATCCCATTCGAATGCCGCTGCCTCCGAGAAGAACGAATTGACCGGCGGCTGGAGCGCCTGATCCCTGGCGCTCGCGATGGTGATCCGGCGGCTCTTGGACAACGGTCCCGTCAGCGTCCGCCAGCCGAGCCTGCGGGTGGTGATCGAAAAGCGCGGCATCACACTGACGCCAAGACCTCGAATTACCAGTTCCTGTATCCAATCTTCCCTCTGGCTGCTGCAGGCGACCCTGAGATGCAGGCTGTTTTCATCCATGAAGTCGAAGAAGGGTTGCCGGATTTCACATTTCAGACGATCGACATACATTTCTTCGGCGACGTCAAACAGCGACACTTCCGGCTTGGTGGCAAAGCGATGCCCGTTGGCAAAAGCCACGACCATGTCTTCTTCAAACAGGTTCTGTGTTGAAATTTCCTTGAAGGATTGATTGCCGTGCAGCGCGATGAAGGCACTGTCGAGAGCCCCGGTCAGCAACAATTCCGGCAGGGCTTCGGGCCCGATGTCATGCAGAATAAGCAGCACATCGGGGTGACGGCTTCCGAAGTCGTTCAGAAAGGCCGACAGGACATCCGGTCCGATGGTGCACATGATGCCGACATTAATTTCGCTGGCGCCATCGTCCAGAAACGTCCTGGCGACCGAGCGCGCCATTTGCTGGGTTTCCTGAATGCGCCGGCAATGTTCGCGCATTACGTTGCCAAGCGGCGACAGGGTTACGGATCGTCCATCCCTGATGAACAATTCTCCACCAAGTTCTCCCTCAAGTTTCTTGATCGCACGCGTCAAGGCCGGCTGAGAGACATGGCACTGCTCGGCCGCCCGGGTGAAGTTGAGATTGTCGGCCGCCATAAGAAAATAGCGGACCTGATGGAATTCCACTGCCAGTCACCACGCTGTGTAACGTGCATTGAACCATAAATTATCGGTATTGGACACCGCCCGATCCCGCCGCCTACTTCTAGCGGGCCGAGGATCGGAGAACTTGAGCCGAAGTATTGCGGTGTAATCGCACACCGAAAAGGCCATCCCAGTTTTCCGTCACATATCACCTCGCACCCTGAAAACTGAGGAGAACTGGACATGTTGAAGAAATCACTCATCGCTGCTGTCGCCGCTCTGGCTGTCATGCACACCACCACCTGGGCCGATTCACCCGCCGATCTGAACGATCTCGAAATTGCGCATGTTGCCTATACCGCTGACGTTGTCGACATCCGCTATGCGCATCTGGCGCTGGCAATTTCCACCAATCCGAAAATCCACGAGTTCGCCCGCACCATGATTCGCGATCACTCCGCGGTCAACGAGCAGGCGATGGAATTGTTGAACAAGCTGAAAGCCCAGCCGCAAGACAATTTCCTGAGCCGGCAAATGAACGAAAACGCCAACAAGCTGATTGCGGAAATGAGCAAGCTCAGCGGGCCGGAGTTCGACCGGCGATACGCGGAAAACGAGCTTGGCTACCACGGAGCGGTCAACAGCCTGGTTGAGAAAACCTTCATACCGAACATTGAGAACGCGGAAGTGAAAGCCCTTTTCCAGGACGCGCTGGCGATCTTCAAGGTCCATCAGGAGCACGCGGCGATGATGGTGAAGACATTGCTGCAGCGCCAGTCGGCCAAGCAGTAAGGTTCGATGCAGATATCACCCAGATCAGTGGTGGTCGCGGCAGCTCTGGCTGCCGCGACCATCGCAGCTTCACCGGTTTTCGCAGGTTCCGCGGAGAACGTATCGCAACGCCGGCATGTGGTCGAAATCCAGAAGCTCAAGTTTGTACCGGCTGAACTGGAGGTTTCCCCCGGCGACATCATTGTCTGGATAAACCGGGATATCGCGCCGCATACGGTCACAGCCAAAGACAAGAGCTGGGGCTCAAAAACCCTGAAGAGGAAGGACGAATGGCAAACCGTGGTCGCGACCGATATGCCTGGCGCCTATTACTGCCGGTTTCACCCGAACATGAAGGCCATGATCAAGCTCGCTCAATGAGTGCAAAGGAGCAACGCGAACTCCTCACGATCATCGGCACACTGAGGCCTGACATCGTCGAGGTTGAGGACGAGTAGCGGGCGCTGAATTTGACGCGCACCGAAACGACAAGCCGCCAGAGCGGGCCGACCGGAATTGCCTACCCGTCGATCCGCTCTGGCGCTTTTGCGTGTTTGCTGAAGAAACGAGCATGGGTTGTCAGGCAACATGCTCGATGCGATCGATTATTGCCTGCCGAGGAACCCGGTGCCATAGATCAAAACGGCGAGCGGAACCGGCGCTACGGCAACCGCGATCGTGGCCAGAAACCCCGGCACGGAATACAGCCGGCTGACGCCTGCGAACAGTGCGATGCCACCACCGCCGCCAATCAGAAAATTGCCGGGAACGTTCAGGGCAACCGCCAGCGCAAGATAGCGATAGCGCAGGAGAACAGGGAGAATGCGGTTCGGCGCCTTACCGGTCAGAAACTCCAGCCTTTCCTGCTGGTTCAGCGGTTCGATCGATCTCAGCAATTCAGACATCCGCCGGAACTCGATCGTATCGGCCATGCGGATCAATCCGCCCAGGGGCATCAGGCGTCCGACCGCAAAGCTCAATGACAGGCCGGCGACGGTGCAGACATAAACCAGGAACGCGATCGGAGGCCCCAACATGGCAAACAGCGCCAGACCGATCTCTGCGCCCGGCACAAATGGTATTGCCAACAGTACCGAATACAAAACTGCCGAGACCATGATGGTCCGGTGAACGGCGTCTTCATTGCCCACACGAATTTCAAAGTTCAAAGATTCAGAAAGCGAATGCACAAGGACATTTGCAGCGATCAACACTGCGATCAGACAGGCGATCTTTACCACGGCACGCCAGCGCAGTTTGGCCGTCAAATTTTCCGGAAGCATATTACTGAGTGTTCGATATCGGCGCTGACTGGTTCACCAGTGTGCCAGCAAATTCAAAGGTATTCTCAACCGTCCAGTACCACCGCTTTATAGTCCAGGTCGACATGCCCTTGACGGTATTGCCCTCGATGGTGCCTCGCCAGGTGATTTTTGCGTCCTTGTAGGGGCACTTCGTTTCACTGACGAACTCGGTCATGTTGCCGTTTTTGCGCACAAAATACGGCCTTGCCGGATACTTGCATCTGAATTCGCATTCCTTCGATAAGAACGTACCATTTGCAAATACAAACGTATCCTTGATGTCCTTGGGCTTGCCATTCAGTCCGAGCGCTCCGACAAACGTCATGCCGTCGAGCGGGCCATTTGCATCAGTTTTGGTGGTGTCTGTAATTTCCGCCATAACAGGGTCTGCGGATCTGGACATGAAAAACCAGCCACCGGCCACAATGGCGGCTGCGGAGCCTAAGAGAACAATCAGTTTCGAGCTTTGCATCTTGGGCCTTGTGACAAAAACCATCATCAAACGAACCCGCCGCGTATCCAACGCGCGACCAGTGATACCCGGTCTTCGGTTATGATACTCCAAAACGGACCGGATTACAAAAGTGGCCCGCGTTTGCGGAGAATTTGCCCTCTGATCGCCTTGCCTGCCCCGGAAGTCCCTGCCCCTCTATTCGTCATCCCCGCGAAAACGCCCCGGTCACTGAACGACAACGTTCACCGCGTTCTCGTAGATCTCCACACGTATCCAGACATTGCCGTTGATGATGCGCGTCGCGGCGCCCGCATCGATACGGCCGTTGCGGATCAACTGCTCCATGCGCGCCCGGTTGGCGGCGGAAGCGAAGAATGCATCGCCCTGGTCGCCTGTATCGCGCATGCCGAAACGGTGAAAATTGGCGCGGTCTTGACGGATGATCTGCCACGGTTCGGTCAGTCGCGCACCGCGTGAGTTGAAGTGGTCCTCGGAGCCCAGGAATGCATCATACTGTTCGAGCATCGGACCTTGTGCGAATGCTGGCGCGCTGCAGATGAAGAGCAGGACTGCGGCCATCGCGGTCGGACGGATCTTGTCAAGCATGAGCACCTCCCAGTGCCGTTGTCATCGCCCATATCAGGCGTTGCAGTGGCAGCATAATCGCACGATTGCCGCGACACAAACGACTTGAGCAATGGCCGCCGCAGGGTAAGCCGTTTGGATTGCCGGCCCGGCCACAGATCACGACGCGGTTTCCCCTTTTTCCCATGGGCTGGATCCGGCTTTGGAAGCGGTGACACCTGGCCGATAACCTACCCGGTTTGTGTTACCGTTTCACCCGTCAGACCGAGAGGGAGGGACATCGCGGTGACGACAGGCAACATCTGGACTCCGATCAGGTTTTCCCCTGAAGAAGAGGCCGCCTACACGGCGCGCATGGCCGGGCAGATCCTGGCCCTCTACCGATTGGCCAACATCATCTCAATGGCCGCCTTTGCCGGCTATCTGCTCTGGGATCTGGCGCTTGATCCGAACGCCTTGCCGAACACCGGCCCCATCCGGCTGGTGATCGTGCTCATATTCTTTGCCATGCTGTGCCTCACCTACTGGCCGCCGCTGCGTACCAATCCCGGCTGGCTGCCTGTCCTCGGCTTTATCGCCTATTCCATATACCCTACCGGATTCGCGTTGATCCTGGCCGAACTGCCCGGCGGTTTCACAGCCGGCTTGAGCGGTTTCCTGCTCGGCATGATCTTCATTCCGGTCCTGGTCTACAGATTTGCCCATGCGCTTTTGATCCTGCTGCCGCTGGTTGTCCTGCCGATCGTCGTAATGGTGCTGAGCGGGGCCACGCGCTTCGAGCTTATCAACGCGGTGGCCTGGATCTCCGGTGGTGTGGGCTTCGTTATCGGGTTCGCCTATCTGGTCGACATCGCCAACCGGCGCGCGTTCAAGCTCGAACGGCTGCTGGACCGCGAAAAGCAGCGCTCGGACGAACTCCTGCTCAACATCCTGCCTGCCGAGATCGCCGAACGGCTCAAAGCCGGTGAGGAGCCGCTTGCCGACCATCGGCCGTCGGCCACGGTGCTGTTTGCCGATCTGGTGGGCTTCACGATCCTCTCCCGCAAGCTGCCGGCGACCGAACTTGTGACCCTGCTCAACGACCTCTTCTCCCGGTTCGATACCCTCGTCGAAAAGCACGGGGTGGAGAAAATCAAGACCATCGGCGACGCCTATATGGCGGCGGCGGGCCTCAACGAAAACTCCGCCGGACATGTGGCGAAGATTGCCGACCTGGCGCTCGGCATGCGCGACGCCTTCGCTGCGTTCCGTAAAGAGCACGGCCTCGATCTAAGCTTGCGCATCGGTGTCCATTCCGGCGCCGTGGTGGCCGGGGTCATCGGCAAGCAGAAGTTCGCCTATGATCTTTGGGGCGATACGGTAAATGTGGCCAGCCGCATGGAATCGGAAGGCCTGCCCGGCGAGATCCAGATATCCGCCGCTGCCTGGCGGTCGCTTTCGAAGGACTACCGCGCCGAGCCGCGCGGGCAGATCGAGATCAAGGGCCACAAGCCGCAGATGACGTATCTGCTCAAGGAACCGGTTTAGGACCCGTTGACGATCATAGCTGCGGTGTCACTTGCGATGTTCGAACCATCTCACAAAGACCCGTCCGCATCATGTTCCTCTTTGCCTGTGAGCGCCGGATAAAAGGTGCAGATGACACGCATCCGGGTGGTGGCCCGAATGCGGTGGCGGTCATGGTTGTTCATGGCGTAAAGGGTGCCGGGCCGGATTTGATGAACGGTGTGGGTGTCGAGTTCCTCGACCGTGCCCTCGCCCTCCAGGCAGTAGCAGGCTTCGAAGTGGTTCTTCTGCCACAGATCCATCTCGAACCCGGCTTCCAGAATGCTGTCCGTCAGCGTGACACCCATGCCGTCTTCTTTATGAAGAAGCCGCAGGCTGTGCCACTTGTCGCCGTGTGCATCGCCCTTCGTGCCCATCACCTGTTCAAGTGTTTTGATAATCATTCCGGTGCCCCTGGCCTTATTCCGACCTGATCAGGGTCTTCAGATAGGCCTTGTCTTCGTCGCTCCAGCCGGTCGGGTCTTCACCATGAGCCACCGAGGCATGAAGTTCCATAAGCTTCCAGACCTCGTCTGGCGATTGCGCCACAAATTGGCCGGGGCAATCCTCCATTCCCGGATAATCCTTGCAGGCGTATGAATAGGTGTTGGCCATGATTTCCTCCTTTGGCATGACGAGGTGGACGAGGGTTCAAAATTCCGGAAATGTGGGCAGACCATCCGCCAGTTCGATCCAAGGCTGCTGGTGTGAGACATAAACATGGGTTTTGGGTCCTGCGATGGCGGGATCATCAAGCGTTACGGCCGCGAACCACGCATCTCCCTGCCAGTCTTGCCCGTCCACCTCCTGCTTGGCGTCATAGGTCAGCGACGTGCCACAGGTCCCGCAGAAGCCCCGCTCGATGCCGGGCGACGTTTCGCACAGCTTGATCCGGCCTTTGGTCAGCTTGAAGTTTTCGGCCTTCACCTTGCACCAAGTGGCGAAAGCCGCTCCAAGAGCTCTCTGGCACGACCGGCAGTGGCAGTGGGCCGACCATTCCGGCACGCCGCGAATTTCATAGCGCACCGCTCCGCACAGGCAGCCGCCTTGGTGAGTTTTCGTGTCTTCGGCCATGATATTTGCTTTCGGCTTCTAAGTACGGGGTCTGATGTCAGGCAACGTTCATCTGCGACATATGCTAGTATTTCTTCGATCCATACATTCGTAAATTGAGGCAACTGAATTCCTGCTCATTGACAATATTGGAGAAATGGGAAGATTGACGACTCAAAAAATTTACCTCACTATAAGAATATCTAACATATGAACTGGTCTGACCTTCCTTCTCTCAACAGCCTCAAGGCGTTTGTAGCCGTCGCGGAAGCCGGAGGGTATTCGCAAGCCGGTACGGTATTGAACGTCACCCATGCAGCGGTGAGCCAGCAGGTCAAGGGGCTGGAAAACCGGCTCGGGATGAATCTTGTGGTCCGGGAGGGGCGTCACGTTGTCCTGACCGATGAAGGCGCGGCTTTGGCGCGCGATCTGGCCGCCGGCTTTGATACCATCCGCCGGGGTATCGAGACCGTTTCGGGCGCAGATGCCCAACGCCCTGTTCAGGTTACCACCTCGCCGGCCTTTGCGGTCGCCTGGCTCATGCCGCGGCTGGTAGACTTTCAACACATGCACCCGGACATCACGTTATTGCTCAATCCGACTGCTGATCTGGTTGAACTCAAGCCAGGCGGCATTGACGTGGCGATCCGCTACAGGGATCAAACCGGGTCGCAGGAACCGGTGGACGTGTTGCTGACCCTGGACCTGGTGGTCGTCGCAACACCGGACCTGATTGGAGATCGCACCATCACCGATCCGGGGCAGCTTGTTGATTTTCCATGGCTCCAGGAACTCGGGACCAATGAGGTGGCCGACTGGCTGGGCTTGAACGGCGTGGTCCTGAATCGCCCTTTGATCATCTCGCACATGCCCGGGAACCTCATCATGGATGGCGTACGCCGGGGCGACGGATTGACCTATACCCCGCGTCCTCTCGTCGAAGAGGAGTTGAAATCAGGCCGTCTCGTCGAGTTGTTCTGCGAGAAGAATTTCGGCAGTTTCCATCTCAAGACACAACCTGGTGTGCAGAGGAAGCCGGTCAAAAATTTCATCCGCTGGCTCAAGGAACAGGCTGCCTCCTGATCCTGCGTCTCTACGCGATGGTGGACGACTGACGCTGCTTCAAAAGCCCCAATTCCAAACCGGCTTCGGCTTGTCGCGGGCGTTCCTCTCGCCGTCGAGACTGTCTTTCCACTTGTTGAGCGCGTCGAGCGCATCGTTCACCAGCCGGCGCTGCGTTTCAGCTTCCGACCGTTCTGCCGAGCCTTTCTTGAGTGTGGCGATGCGCGCATCGAGAATTGTGACCAGGCCTTTCAGGTTCTTGATCGCTTTCCTGATGATTTTGTGCCGGGCGTTCAGGTCCTTGGTGCGCAAAAACCGGTTTGTCAGCCGCGCCGCCAGCTCCGGCATGAATTTGGCCAGGCCGAGCGCATCGCTGGAATAGTCCGGCACATACTCAATTGTCCAAAACGGATCCGGAATGGTAACCGTGTATTGCCCCTCCAGTCCCTGGATTGTCACCGTTCGGGTTTCACTCTGCTTGGCCGCCTTTTTCAGGTCATCGGCCGAGTAGTTCTTCTTTTTCAGAATGACGGGTTTTTTCCGCGCCTGCCCGACGCCGCCATTTCCCGGGCCGTCTTCCGCCATAGCGGTTCCGGATTGCCAGGACCCGAAATCCGGCACTGAAAACGACAGAACAAACAAGGCCACCGCCAACGCTGCACCGTGTCTCATCTGTCGCCTCCCTGGTTTGAACAGATCACCAGTGTAATGAACCCGGCCGGGAACACCAACCGGATCTCACGGGGTTATCCATACAATGGTCAAAGAGATCACATCGCAGGGCAACTCTTTCATCACACAACAATCAATCCCGCCCGGCACCGCGTTCATGGTTTTGGATGATATGATGTAACGGGCACGGCGGCCAATCCGGCACCACAAGCACTATTGGCAACAGGGACTGGAATATGAGCGCGAACTACGCCAGGAGCATCCACACGGTCGATTCCCATACGGAGGGCAATCCGACCCGGGTCATCGTCGGCGGGATCGGGACGATCCCCGGCACCACACTCCTCGACAAGCGCGACTGGCTTTGGCGCAACGATGACGGCCTGCGCCGGATGGTGAATTTCGAACCGCGCGGCAGCGGCATGATGTGCTCGGTCATCCTGCTGCCGCCTGAAAGCGCAGGGGCGGATTTTTCCGTCATCATCATGGAACAGGACGAATATGTCCCCATGTGCGGTCACTGCATGATCGGCGTTGCGACAACGGTGGTCTCAACCGGCATGGTCAAGGTGTGCGAACCGACAACCACCGTGCGCCTGGATACGCCGGCGGGGCCGATCGTCTGTCAGGTCGAAGTCGCCGACGGCCGGACGCGCCGGGTCTTTCTCGATAATGTCGACAGTTTCCTGTTGCTGCGCGATGCGCCCCTCGCCGTCGAAGGGCTCGGCGAGCTTGTGGTCGATGTCGCTTATGGCGGCGACATGTATGCCTTCATCGACGCCGATCCTCTGGGGCTTAACCTGGCGCCCGACAACGATGGCGCGCTGATTGCGGCAGCAGAGCGCATTCGCGCAGCGGTTGCCTCACAGCTTGAGACCGTCCACCCCGAGCGTCCCGATATCGACACCTGCTACCAGGTCATGTTCACGTCCGCCAGGACGACCACGGGCGATTACAAGCAAACCATCATGTGCCCGCCGGGCAGCATTGACCGTTCGCCCTGCGGCACCGGCACCAGTGCCCGGGTGGCGGCGTTGTTTACGCGCGGTGAGATCGGTCTTGCCGAACCCAAAACCTTCGAAGGTATTCTGGGCACCTGTTTCGGCGGTGAAGCGGTTTCGAGCGAACAGCGCGGAGGCATAACCTATGTTAAGCCGCGCATCTCGGGCACCGCCTACATCACCGGTTTTCACCATTTCGTGCTCGACCCGCGCGACCCACTGCCGGAAGGCTTCCGCATCGGCCCGAGACCCAAGGACGCGCC
>JAJFHM010000337.1 GCA_021775625.1 Hyphomicrobiales bacterium
ATCAACAACATCGAGGTGATCTACAATCACGTGATCCTCGTATTGAAGGGCGTTTCCTTATCGGTTGCCGAGGGGGGCATTGTTGCCCTCCTCGGAGCCAATGGCGCCGGCAAGACCACCACCTTGAAGGCGGTGTCGAACCTGCTCCACGCCGAACGTGGCGAAGTGACAAAGGGAACGATCGAATATGGCGGCGAGCGGATCGACGCTCTCACGCCCAACGATCTGGTGAAGCGCGGCGTCATCCAGGTCATGGAAGGCCGGCATTGCTTCGAGCATCTGACGGTGGAAGAAAATCTGCTGACCGGTGCCTATACGCGGCGCGACGGCAAGGCTGCGGTGCGCGCCTCTCTCGAACTGGTCTACACCTATTTCCCGCGCCTGAAAGAACGCCGCACGTCGCTGGCCGGTTATATTTCCGGTGGCGAACAGCAGATGACCGCTATCGGACGCGCCTTGATGTCAAATCCAACCATGATGTTGCTTGACGAACCGTCGATGGGACTGGCGCCACAGCTTGTCGAGGAAATCTTCGAGATTGTCCGGACGCTCAATGAAAAAGAGGGCGTCAGCATCCTGCTCGCCGAGCAGAACACCAACGTCGCCCTGAAATACGCGACCTACGGCTACATTCTCGAAAATGGCCGGGTTGTTATGGATGGCGATGCCGCATCGCTGCGCGAAAACGAGGATGTGAAGGAATTCTATCTCGGGATCGCCGGCGACAATCAAAAATCCTTCAAGGACGTCAAACACTATAAGCGCCGTAAACGCTGGCTGAACTAGGCGAGTGCACGCGTTTATAGCTACGGCGGGGGGTTCCGCACTTCCCGCGAGTACAGAGATTCCTTATACTGTGGTATACAATCGGCCAAGTAACAAGTCAGGCGACCGGGGCACGCCGCACAAACTCAGGGAGGTGCGGATATGAGTGGCGAGCATTTCGACGAACTGGAGACCCGCAACGCGGAGGAGCGCGAGGCCGCTTTGTTCGCAGCGTTGCCGGGACAGATCGAACGGACAACGGCGAAGGCACAGGGCTGGGCCAAACACCTCGAAGGTGTCGATCCGAAGACCATCACGTCGCGCGAGGCCCTGGCGGAACTGCCGGTATTGCGCAAGCCTGAGCTCAAAGACCACCAGACCGCCAATCCACCGTTTGGAGGCTTTGTCGCCGTTGACGCGAAAGATGCGATCCGGTTGTTTATGTCGCCGGGTCCGATCTATGAACCGCAAGGGCCGGAACCCGATCCCTGGGGCGGGGCACGGGCTTTGTTTGCGGCCGGCCTGCGCGCCGGCGACATTGTCCACAATTCCCTTGCCTATCATCTGACCCCCGGCGGTTTCGTTCTGGACAGCAGCGCAATGGCGCTTGGATGCACCGTTATCCCTGCCGGCATCGGCAATACGGAACTGCAGATCGATACCATCGCGCATCTGAAGCCGGTCGCCTATACCGGCACGCCGGACTATCTGAAAGTGCTGCTCGACAAGGCTGATGAGCTTGGCAAGGATGTTTCCTCGATCACCAGAGGGTTTGTCTCCGGCGCGGCATTGCCGGAATCCCTGCGGGCGGAACTCAAGGACCGCGGCGTTGCGGTGTTGCAGGCCTATGCCACGGCCGAACTCGGCGTCATCTCTTATGAGTCCTCCGCGCTGGAAGGGATGATTGTCAACGAAGGCATGATCCTGGAACTGGTCAAGCCGGGGACCGGCGAACCGGTTGGGGAAGGCGAAGTGGGCGAAATTGTCGTCACCAACTTCAGCCCGTCTTATCCGATGATCCGCCTGGGGACCGGTGACATGTCGGCGATCCTTCCGGGGCCGAGCCCATGCGGGCGCTCCAACATGCGGATCAAGGGCTGGATGGGCCGCGCCGATCAGCGCACCAAGGTCAAAGGCATGTTTGTCGACCCGGCGCAGATCAATGACATCGCCAAGCGCCATCCGGAACTTGGCCGTTTGCGGCTGGTCGTAACGCGCGAGAACGAGCAGGATGTCATGACCTTGATGGCGGAAAGCGAAACAACGGATGCCGGTTTCGGCGAGACACTTGAGGCGTCGGTTCAATCCATCTGCAAGGTTCGCGGCGGGGTGGAGTTTGTTGCAGACGGTGGACTGCCGAATGACGGTAAAGTCATAGCGGATGAGCGCGATTACAGCTGACCGGTCCCCCCAGACACGACGCCTGAACTTTGCCCTGCTGCAGATGGTTGGGCGTTCATGACGCAATCCCGCGGACATTGGCCGGAAGGCCATCCCGAGATCGTATCGGGGTCAATCGGTGTGCTGTTGATGAACCTGGGCACGCCCGAGGCGACCGACTACTGGTCCATGCGGCGCTATCTCAAGGAGTTTCTCAGTGACCGCCGGGTCATTGAAGTTTCGCCGCTTGTGTGGTGGCCGCTGCTCAATTGCGTCATCCTGACGACGCGGCCATCGCGCAGCGGCGAAGCGTACAAGTTGATCTGGAATACAGAACTGGACGAATCTCCGCTCAAGACCATCACGCGGGGCCAGTGCGAAAAGCTCGCCGCAGCACTAAGCCGGTATCCGCAAGTCCACGTCGACTGGGCGATGCGCTATGGCTTTCCATCGATCAAGGAGAAGCTGGAGGGCCTGATGGCGCGTGGCTGCGACCGCATCCTGTTGTTTCCGCTCTATCCGCAATACAGCGCTGCGACGTCTGCTACGGCGGCGGACAAGGCGTTCGACACCCTCAAGGAAATGCGCTGGCAACCGACGCTGCGGATTGTTCCCCCTTACTTCGATGATGCCAGCCACATTGACGCGTTGGCGGCTTCGTTGCGGGCGCATTTGGCATCGCTGGACTGGACACCGGAGGTCATCCTGGCATCGTTCCATGGGTTGCCGCGCGAATATTTTGACAAGGGCGATCCCTATCACTGCCATTGCCAGAAGACGGGGCGGTTGTTGCGCGAGGCGATGGGCTATGATGAAAGTAAGTTCCGTGTCGTGTTTCAGTCGCGCTTTGGCAAGGCTGAGTGGTTGCAGCCCTATACCGACAAGACGATTGAAGCGCTGGCGCGCGACGGCGTGAAGAACATCACCGTCATTTCTCCCGGGTTCGCCGCTGATTGTGTGGAGACCCTGGAAGAGATCGCCATGCAGGGCGCTGAAGTGTTTCACGAAAACGGCGGCGAAAACTTTTCCCTGGTTCCCTGTCTGAACGATAC
>JAJFHM010000338.1 GCA_021775625.1 Hyphomicrobiales bacterium
AGCGCGCCCGTTGCGGTGCTGTTCATGCCGTATTTGGCCTTGCGAACGTCCATCACTTCGAACGGCAGGTTTACCTTCTGGAGCGCCTTGCGCAGTTCTTCGTGGAAGCCGTCCACCATGGCGGTGCCGCCACCGAAAACCACCGGCAGGGGGCCACGGAAGGGGGGCAGCTGTTTGTTGTTGTTGAGAATGCGTTCGAGGGTCAGCACCACCGTCTGGATGATGTCACGGTAGTAGACCGACAGAGCCTGATCGATGCTGGTGTTCGCCTTGCCGTTCAGTTTGAAGGCTTCGCTTTCTTTTGCCAGGCGGACGGTTGTCGGTGTTTCGCCGGTGACGGACGAGGCGGAATAGTCAATGTAATCACCGCCGCGCGTGGTTGAGAACGCGACCACCGGCAAGCCGAGATAGGACAGGCAGACATTGCACATGCCGGCGCCGAACGAAATGCCGATGCCGGTGAAGTCGTCGTCTTTCAGTTCGGCGATGATGACGGCGAGGCCTTCATTGAGGCTGTGCACCTCGTAGCCCAACTCTTCGAGCACCTGGCGGATCGATTGCTCGTGATAGATGACGTCGGCGTCGGAACCGTTGGCGGAACTCGGCACCGAGAAGCAGATCTTCTCGCCGTTCTTGGCCCGGCCGCAGAGTTTGCCGAGCGCCAGCGCCAGCATCTCCAGATTGCGCGGCTCATTCGGATTGAGAACGCCTGTTTTCATCGGCCGGCGCGTATCGCCGCCGAGAATGTTGGCGAATTCGTCCACCCGGTTGCCGAAGGCGAGAATTTCCTTGCCGGATTTCGAGTGATGAATATTTTCGCGCTCCAGCATCGCCTTGGTCATTTTTGAATAAGGCAGGGAAACGAAGGCGTTCAGCTCCGTCTTATACTGGGTCCGCTCTCCCTGCGTCGATGCAAGGACGATGCGGCTGGTGCCGAGGTCGAGACCAAGGTGGCCTTTTTCCATGCTCCCGGTGGTTGCGTTTTCCATGGTGTTATCTTCCTGAGGCGCTGCCTCTTTCTGACTGTCCTGTGCTGTGGATGGTGTTTCGTTTGCGCCGTTCGACGCTGGTGCCGCGCTGGCGGTAATCTTGCGTGACATAGCATGGTCCCCTCTGTGCTTTGCCGCACGGTCTCAATCGGCCTCGAAGCCGTCCCTTACGGGCGGTCCTGCCGAAGGAGCCGCGCCATTTTTTGCCCTGAACCCCAAATTTGAATTGCGCCTGGTTGCGTCTGTGCTTCGATGAGCTGCCCCTGCGAACACCAAACTCAATGTCCATAACGGATGCCTGCCCCCGACTACACCACGTACGGGGCGAAAACCTGCCGGGAAGATGTTCATTTCTGGGAGCGGACGTGGCGGAATGCGGGCAGCTGGATTTTAGCGCTTTCAACGACGCCTTGAGGTTGATCTTGCAAGCCCCTGCGTCTGCGTTCATAGTCCGGTCAGGGACGTGGCCGCAGCCGTTAAGGCTTGCGACCTTAATTTTGGTAATAGAGGTCGGCCGATCCGAGGCCAGCGGTGTATGGAACCGAGCTTATTTACGTATATCTGGCGTCACTCCAAAGCCGATCAAATCTGGACACTGATTGTCGTTCTGGTGGCAATGCCGCTGGTTTTCTACGCCTATGAGCTGCCGAAAAAGATCGTCAACGGACCGATCGCCGGTGGTGAAGGTCTTGACCTTCCAGGCGCGCAGAAGGATTTCCTGAAGTTTGAGTTTTCGGTACCCGAGTGGATCTCCGAAACTGGAACATTCACATTGTACGGCGGCATACCGCTGGACCGGTTTTCCTACCTCTATGCCCTGTGCGCGGCTTTTCTCCTGCTGGTGTGCATAAACGGCCTGTTCAAATATTACATCAACACCTACAAGGGCCGCGTCGGTGAGCGCATGCTGAGGCGTCTGCGCTACAGCCTGCTCGACCGCATCTTGCGGTTTCCACAATCCCAGTTCCGCCGTATTCAGGCGTCGCAGATGGCGACGATGATCAAAGACGAAGTCGAGCCCCTGGGGGCGTTCATCGGCGACGCCTTTGTGACCCCCGTGTTCCAGGGCGGTCTGGCCCTTGTGGCGATGGCGTTCATTCTGGCGCAGAACGTCATACTAGGATGTGTGGCGCTGGGTGTTGTCCTGGCGCAGGCGGTCATCATTCCCAGATTGCGGCGGCGTCTGCTAGATCTGTCGCGCCGCCGGCAGCTTGAATCGCGGGCGCTCGCCGGCCGCGTCGGTGAGCTTGTCGATGGCATCCAGGAAATTCACGTCAACGATGCGTCGAACTATGAGCGGGCGGAGATGGCGAGCCGGCTGAGCCGCATCTTCTTCATTCGCTACGAGTTGTTTCAGAGGAAGTTTTTCATCAAGTTCCTCAACAATTTCCTGGCTCAGTTTACGCCGTTCCTGTTCTACCTCGTCGGCGGTCTGGCGGTCATCCAGGGGGAGATGGATCTGGGTTCTCTGGTCGCGGTGATCGCTGCCTACAAGGATCTGCCGTCTCCGATTCGTGAGCTGATCAACTGGGATCAATCGCGGCTCGATGTTCAGATCAAATATTCCCAGGTGATCGAGCAGTTTGAATCCGACAATATGATCCCGCCGGAGATGCAGGAACCGGTCACTGAAACAGTGCCGCCGCTCGCCGGAAATGTGAGCGCCAGCAATCTCGGCGTGACCGATGACACCGGGGCGACGTTATTGCAGCGCACCACCTTCAACGTACCGATCGAGGGCCAAACCGCGGTTGTGGGTCTGGTCAACAGCGGGGCGGAATCAACCAGCGAGGTCCTCGCCAAACTGTTGCTGCCCACGAACGGCGGCATCGAGATTGGTGGCAAGGACGTGAAGGACATGAGCGAGTCGACGCTTGGACGCCGTCTCGGCTATGTCGGGCCCGACCCCTACCTGACGCTGGCGTCCATCCGCGACAATCTTCTGTACGGACTGCGGCATGTTCCCTTGCGCGATCCTGAGGGCGAAACCCGAACGGCGCTGGAGCTCTCGGAATCGAAACGTTCCGCCAACACTCTGCTGGATATCGACGCTGAGTGGGTGGACTATGAGGCGGCGGGCGTGTCGGGACGCGAAGAGCTGGATGAACGCATCGTCGAGGTGCTGAAGACGGTGGATCTGGCGGAAGATATTTTCGAGCTTGGATTGCGCGGCAGTATCGATCCGGCGTCTGATCCCGAACTTGCCGAACAGGTTCTGACGGCGCGGCGGGAACTGCGTGGGCGCCTCGAGACGCTGCCATTGTCGGAATTGGTCGAGCCGTTCGATCCAACCAAATACAACCATCACGCAACATTGGCGGAAAATCTGTTGTTCGGGACCGCGGTCGGCGACGAGTTCGCGCCTGAAATTCTCGCCTCAAATGCGTATTTCCTCGAAGTGCTGCATGCGACCGGGCTCGACAAGGAACTGTTCGAAATGGGCCGCGAGATTGCCCGCACCGTCATCGAATTGTTCTCCGGCCTGCCGGAAGACCATCCCTTCTTCGAGCAGTTAAGTTTCATGGATGCCGAAGAGATGCCGGAGTATGAGGCCGTCATCGCGCGCACCGCCGGTCTCGATGTCGAGAAGATGAAGGCCGACGATCTGACCATGCTGCTGAAGCTGCCGTTTGCCTATATCGAGCCAAGGCACAGACTTGGTCTGATGACCGATGACCTGGAGGCGCGGTTGCTGGAGGCGCGCACGAAGTTCTCTGCCGACCTGCCGGAGGACCTGGCCGACGCCATCGAATTCTACGAGCCGGAAGTCTACAATGCGGCATCGTCGTTGCAGGACAACGTGCTGCTGGGCCGGGTGGCCTACGGGATTGCTGACGCGCATTCGCAAGTGCATGCGGCCATTCAGGCGGTTCTGTCCGAGCTCAAGCTGCGCGATGCGGTGTTCGAGGTCGGGTTGAACTTCAGCGTCGGTTCGGGTGGCAAGCGGCTGACGTCGCTGCAGCGCCAGAAGCTGTCACTTGCCCGCGCCCTGCTCAAGCGCCCCGACCTGCTCATTGTCAACCGGGCGTTTGCCAGTCTCAATGCCAATAATCAGGACCAGATGGTTGCCCGCGTACTTGAAGCCGTGAAACCCGCTGATGGCAAAGGCGGTTCGGGTATGTTCTGGGTGCTGCAGAATCCGAGCAGCGCCACACATTTCGACTATGCTTTGGTGTTCGAGGACGGCACCGTGGCCGAGAAGGGTAAGCCGAATGAACTCAACAAGTCGGGTAGCAAGCTGGCGGAGATGATAGAACAGAGCTGAAGTCGCATTTCGGATCAGTAGGATAGATAGGGACGTTAGGAGGAGTGAGCGCCATGGCTGGTTTGCAGGATGAAGTGGACGTCCTGAGGAGGATTTCCCTGTTCGCCAATATTGAACCGGCCCGTCTTAAACTGCTGGCATTTACGTCGGACCGTGTGACCTTCTCGGCCGGCCAGGAGCTCTTTCATGAGGGTGACGCAGGCGATGCGGCTTACGTCATCATCGATGGAGCGGTGGATGTGCTCAAGGACACCGATGACGGCGAACAACTTCTGGTGACCCTGAAGAAAAACGCGTTTGTCGGCGACATCGCCATTCTCTGTGATGTGCCGCGCACCGCAACAGTGCGTGCAGTGGAGCGTATCGAGACCCTCAAAATACGAAAAGAACATTTCCTCAGATTGCTCATCGAGTTTCCGGAGATGGCGGTGGAAGTAACCCGTGTTCTGGCGCAGCGGCTGCAGAAAACCACCGACGATCTGACCGCATGCCGCGAAGAGCTCAGCCACACACAGGGCGGTTGAGTGTGACGCGGCCCGGCCGCCGGAGCTGGAGCCCGCATCATGAGTGCAACTGAAACTTCCCGCACCCGACCGACATCCGCGGCGGGTACGTGGCGCCACAACGTGCGGCTTTACTCCGGCCTGGTCCTGTTTGCATTTGCGGCCGGGCATCTCGTCAATCACGCGCTGGGTATTGTATCTCTCGATGCCATGGATGCGATGCGCACGGTGCGCGTGTTCATCTGGCGCAGTGTGCCCGGCACGATTGCCCTTTATGGCGCAATGATCCTGCACATCGTGTTTTCGCTGCTCAAGTTCGTGCAGCGGCGCTCCTGGCGCATGACAGCGTGGGAGGGGGTGCAACTGGCCTTCGGACTGGCGATCCCGCTCCTGTTACTGCGTCATACGCTGGGGACGCGGATGGTGCATGAGGTGTTCGGCGTCAACGATGACTACACCTTTGCGCTGTGGGTCATGTGGCCCGCCGAGGCCTACCGGCAGGCGGCGCTGATCCTCCTGGTCTGGGTGCACGGATGCATCGGCATCCATTTCTGGCTGCGGCTGAAACCCTGGTATTCGCGTGTTGCATGGGTTCTCAACGGCTTTGCCGTCATCGTGCCTATCCTGTCGTTTGCGGGTTTTGCCGTTGCCGGGCGCGCGGTGCGTGTCGAGCGCGAGTTCGTCACCACCTTGACGCAGGAAAACATAGCCACCGTTTACCGCACGATGGACATTGCGCTGTGGGCGGGCGTCGGTGTGATTACTGCGGCAATTGCCTACCGGCTGGGGCGGTCGGTGCTCGAACGGTTCCGGACAACGGTCACGGTGGCCTATGCGGACGGCCGCACCGTTGTCAGCGAAATCGGTCCCACGCTGCTGGAGATCAGCCGCAGCAACGGGATCCCGCATGCCTCGGTCTGTGGCGGGAGGGCGCGCTGCTCGACCTGCCGGGTCCGGGTACTGGAGGGACTGGATGAATTGCCGGTTCCCGATGTAGCGGACCTCAAGGTGCTGGAGCGGGTCGGCGCCGGCGCCAATGTCCGGCTCGCCTGCCAGCTTGTGCCAGCGTCCGATGTCTCCGTGGCAACCTTGTTGCCGGCGATGCAGGTCACCGTCAGCGACGTTGCGGCGCAGGATAAATATCTGTGGGGCGTCGAGCAGACGGTCGCCATCATGTTTGCGGATATTCGCGGTTTCACGGCCCTGTCGGAAGCCAAGCTGCCCTATGATGTGGTCTTCGTTCTCAATCAGTATCTCGGCCAGATGAGCGGAGCGATCGCCGATGCGGGCGGTTATGTGGACAAGTTCATCGGCGATGGGATCATGGCCATCTTCGGCATGGAAGGCGGGCCCGAAGCCGGCGCCCGTGACGCGCTGGCGGCGGCGCGCGCCATGGGCGGCGTGCTCTCAGCCCTCAACAACAGCCTTGCCGCGGATCTGGAAAAGCCGCTCAACATCGGCATCGGCATCCACACCGGCTCGGCCATTCTCGGGCGCATCGGGGTGAGCGATGCATCCGGCGCCACCCAGCGGATCACCGCTCTGGGCGATACGGTGAATACGGCGAGCCGCCTGGAATCCGCCTGCAAGGGTCTGAAGTGCCAGTTGATCATCTCCAGGGCGACGGCCGAGGCCAGCACCCTGGTGATCGGTGGCGGAACCGCAAAGCAGATCTCCGTCAAGGGCCGTGAGAGAAAGGTCCCGATCCTGGCTTTTAAGTGGTCGGTGGATATGGATCTGGCGGAGCAGGACGCGGCGGTGGAGTAGATTTTGAGCTGGGTCGGTGCAAATGCCGGTCCGCGCGTCGGCCATCTATCCGAACTTGAGGGTGCGGGTCGCAAAAAAAAGAAGGCGGCCTTTGGCGCCGCCTTCCTGCTCTGTTCGATCCAGTTACGGGAACAGCGTCACCTTCCGTGGAACAGCCTGTCAATATCAATACTCAGGCGGGCTCGCACCGTGTAGACTTCCGGATTCACCGGATAGAGAATGTCGTACGCCAAATTCGCACTCTCGAAGTTCGCATAGAGAAATTCTACACCAATCCGAATGATGTCGTTAAATGCATATTCAGCACCGGCACCGACCGTCCAGCCCGTAAGAATATCGTTATCGGGAAAAACTGCGCCTGCAGGAATGACTCTCGACTGGCCGTAGTAGTCCATAAACGCGATGCCGCCTGTGCCGAAAATCAGCATGCGATCCCATGCAAAGCCCAAGCGACCGCGCACCGTAGCCATCCAGTCAGACCCGGCAGTACAATTGAACGCTGGATTGAAACAGGACTGGTTTTCTTCTAACGCGGTCTTCGAGATATCGGCTTCAATACCGATCACTATGTTCTCATACACCTGGAAATTATACCCAAGATGACCGCCGCCAATAAAACCCTCTGAATCGGGCTGAATCCGGAAGGGAGAGGCTGAGTTAGGATCCAGATCCGCATACCCGACATGGACGCCGCTATATGGGCCGGACCAATCATACCGTCCGTCGTCGATCGCGACCTGATTGTCTTCCGCAGCGTTGCTTGTCGTTGCAGACAAAATTCCACCCAGCAGAAGTCCCACCAAGGCGCCAGCAATCGATCTCAATGTGGAATTTGCCACCATCGTCCAATCCCCTCTACGAACGCGTCAATTATTAACCATGGAACCTACTCCACGAACTGTGGCGTGAAAACCATTGAATCTGCTTTTCTTGCCAAGATTTGCTGTAATTGCGGCGCAATCAGCGCTTTTTTTGGCGGGAGTTGCGAAATTGCCACAACTTATCATGGACGTTTGGTGCTGGTGAGAACAGTGTTCGGCGGTTCGAATGCCCCTCTCAATGCACGCTCCCGGATGGCAGCATTGCGTCCCATAACGGACGGGGCGAGGAGCACTTCAGGCGATCAGCCGATAGATGCTTTCAATATACGGGCACTCCGGGTCGCCGACATACTCGAAGGATACCGGCGCCACGTTGAGCGGGTTTTGGGGTCTTTTATCGACTTCCAGGTACTGCACACCGGCCTCTGACGTCATCGCCGTCAAACCATCGACGGTGTCAACAAATGCCTCGATGGAGCAGACGTTGCCTCCGGCTTCGATCTTGAACAGGCTGTCCGTGTCCCCGAGCATGAACTTGGGCGGCAGATTGACCTGAATGCGGGCGCTGCCGCCGGGCCGCAATATGCGGTTGACCTCGTTGGTCAGGTTGGCCTTGTCGCGGACAAAAGGGATGGTTGCCTGGCTGTAGGCAAAATCGAAGCTGCCGTCTGCGAAAGGCAGGCTCGCGCCAGCATCGGCACAGAGATACATCGGCGTCCTGTGGGCTTCATAGAACCGGACGGCACGTTCGTCGAAGGTGCCGAATTCCACGCCTTCCTCCATCGACAATTGATGGTTGCCGTGATGGAACTGCCGGTTCAATCCGTAAATCTCCAGGGCGTCGGCGAACTTCAGATGCAACTGGTGCATGATGATGCCGGACCCGGCGCCGATTTCGAGCACCGATGCTGTGCCATTGCGCTCGATTATGTCGGCGATAATGGTCTCGACGGGCCCGAGCCGCCGCGCCAATTCTTCATATGTCCGATTTCGAACCATCGCCTGTCTGTTCCCGCATCAACTCTTGGCCGCCCACCGTATTACACGTTCACGGCCTGAAATACAGCGGCCAGGGCGTGTGATCCAGGGTATGTTGGCGGATGGTGGGGCCGGCAGTCAGGAGCGGGGATCAATGAAAGTCAGAATTGCCACGTTCAACATGGAAAACCTGTTCGCGCGGTTCGATTTTTCAGCCTTTGCGGATGAGGGCGCACGCAAATACCTGCCACCAATTGTCAACCTTTACTCCAACTTTGACGGGCTGGATCAGACCACCTTCGATGAATTCAAGACGCTCTTGAGCGCGGCCAAGGTCTCGCAGGAAGACGACAAGCGCCAAATGACGGCGCAATCGATTGCGCAGGCCGATGCCGACATCATCTGCCTGCAGGAGGTGGACAATGTTCAGGCGCTGACCCGCTTCCGTGATCTCTACCTGCACAAGACGACACCCAGGCGCTATGAGCAGGTCATCCTGCATGAAGGCAATGACGGGCGCGGTATAGATGTGGCCGCCCTTGCTACGGCCGATGTGCCATTGTCGTCGCGCTCGCACGCCTGGATGACAGTGGGGGATCTCGGTTCGAAACAGGAGCGCAAGGCGCTGGCGCGGCATTATCCGATCGCTGCCAAGCTCCTGAAGCAGCCGGCGGATGCGGTCTTCAAGCGTGATTGCCTGGAACTTGAAGTGCGCTGGCCGGGTGTTGAACTCACCCTGTTTGTCTGCCACTTCAAGTCAATGGGGGGCGGGCGCGAGAAAACCGCCGCCATCCGCCAGGTCGAAGCGCTGGGGGTACGGCGGATCATCGAGCAGAAGTTTGCCGACCCGTCCGCTGCCCGCTGGATGGTGGTGGGGGATCTCAATGACTACCGGCGTATCGTGAAGGTCGGACCCAGAGCGGATGGCGACGGCCGTTATCCGGAAACCGTTATTGAACTCGATGAAGCCGAGCCGTCCGGACTGGATCCGCTGCTGGCGGATGGGTTCTGCGTGAACCTTGCCGAACGGCGGCCCGTTACCGATCAATGGACCCATTATTATGCGCCGGACCGCCACAAGACACAGCTCGACTACCTGCTGGCCTCGCCGGTGCTTGCCGGGGACATTCAGGCTGCACCGGATATCCTGCGTGCAGGCCAGCCCTTCCGGGTGCCCAACACCAAGCAGCTTGAGCGCCACCCGCGCATCGGATGGGACCGGCCCAAGGCGAGCGATCACTGCCCGGTGGTGATCGAGCTGGATGTGCCGGGTGTCACCTGAGACTGCTCTAGAGCACATTTCGATCATACGGGCGCATTTGACCGGGATTATCTTGCGCCATAGTCAGGAGCACTTCGAAATGCGATGCGGGACATCTCATGAGAAGTGCGACGCCGCCATGGCACAAGAGAACCCGGCCTTCGGTGGC
>JAJFHM010000339.1 GCA_021775625.1 Hyphomicrobiales bacterium
GGAAACAGTCTATGGCGGCTTCTTCCTCCATGGCGACCACCGCGTCGGCGGTCATTGTGCGGCCCGCCTCGAAGATGCCCTTGACCTTTTCGAGCGCGATCGGGCCGCGGCTGGCAATTCTGTCGGCCCAGCTTTGCACCGGAAATGCGGTGACAGTTTACTTAATCCCTTTTCCCGCTGGGTTTCCGCCTCTGCAGCATCAATTATGGGGCACCAATTACGGGGACACCATATCAATTTGTACGCAAATTAGTCTGGTGCCCCTGTAATTCCTAGACCCGAAGGCCACGGGAGAATGAGACCGCTCCTGGTGTCAGTCGGGGCAGCGTAATTCTGCGGCAATTTTGACGCTGCCGCGGTTCTCTTCCACGAATTTGGCGAGATGACCGAGTGAATAGGTTCCATCTTTGCTCGCGCCAAGTGCTGTCCAGGGTTTGAAGTCCTTCTGGGAACACAATAGCGATTCACGGTCGAGCGACAACAGGCGCAGCAACGTGGTCGCCACAATCGTTCCACCCACAGGGCCAAGTTTGCCGCCATGGCCTTCTGCCTCGTGCAGACAATAATACCAGAGCGGTGTCTTGGTGATGCCCTTGTCTTTCAATTCCTTCGGAGCGGCGAGCTCTTTCACTCCCATCAAACGGGCGACCTGTTGGCCGGATGCCAGTTCCAGCGCGAACCGGTCCCGGAAAATATTGCGATGAGGCAGTTTACGGGCCTCCTGCACAGGCAAATGCTCGCCATCAATATCAATTCCATCTGAAATGAAAGGCAGATTGAAGATTGACGATGGCAGCTTGCGCCCAACCGGGCGGGCCTTATCGAAATTCGCGTTTCCAGGATAATCAAGCAGCCGTTTGAACTCTATGTTCGAGACTGGATCCCGCGGTTTGAAACCCCCCATGTCGAATAGCCCGACCTTGTCTGGCAAACTATCATTCAAGGTGTATTTGCTCTGCACGGTCGCGTGACCGAAGCGATAGGCCGCGCCGGAAAATTCAATTGGCATGACGGGGGAGTGATTGTTGAAAGGTTTCGGCAATTCACCGTGATCGATCAAATGCCTGACTTTCTTCAGCACATCGGCATCGACGAAGGCCGGCAGCAAATCATTGAGAACGATCCAGTGATAGTGCAGGCGCAGGATACGGCGGGCAGCCTCAAAACCACCGGCACCGTCAGCGATCATGTCGCTCACCGCGCGGGCCCGGACACCGGCAAAGGCGGCAGATTGCATGGAATTGTCGGCCTCCAGCGCCGTCATCAAAATATTATGCAGCGAAAGGAACAGGCCTTGAATCTGGCTGACAATCTGGTTCTCGTCGTTGCGTGGATCGCCGATCAGCGCCACGCCCTTGCACGTGCGCGCAAGGTCCAAAGGATTGTCTTTGGTTCCGAACAGAAGATACCCGAAATGGTCTTGCGAATAGAGGTGGGGTGAGGCGTCGGGGCCATCGCCGTATACACAGTCCAGATCAAGGGCAGGCGTACGGACGTTCCTGATTGACCGAGGATCAATGCGTTTTCCGATAGAGCTGGTCGCATCAAGCGTGATGTCGTGGTCCACGAACTGGCCAAAAAACGTCATGCCCGCCGCGACATCGCTGGTTTGCGGATCAGATTTGTCTTCCATCCCATCCAGCGCAGCGGTGAAGGCCGGAATGACATTGTGTGCGCCAAATGGTGTTCCGTCCGGCGCCGTTCCCGTAACCGGGTTGGCTGGCGCGATGCGCCCAAATGCTTGAGGTAAAGGGACATTCATGGCTGCCCCGTTGGCGCAATCGCGCACAAGCATATCGTATTTTGTTAGTCCGTGAACTCGGCCGGCCATTGAAGTCTCCTTTTGGTTGACAGGGATTTCTGCGTCGGCAGCACAGGAATAATTTCGCGAATATCGAAATCGAAACTAGCTCGACGCGACTGAAACCGGCATATCCGAAGCGCATGTCAATTTTAAGAATCGTATGCTGAATAAAATATTGTTCATCAGTCACGGTATCAATTACGGGCAATTACAGGGACACCAGACTAATTTGTATGCAAATTAGTCTGGTGTCCCTGTAATTCATGATGGCTCGGAATGCACTCTGGAAGCCGGCGACGATCAGAGCTCTGGAACAGTGGTGACAGCGGGACTGCGCGGCCGCAAATCTTTGCATTGCGGCTGCACGCATACTAATCTGGCGATCTGCCGCAACAGTGAACCCTTGACACTCAGGAAACAGTTGAAATGGATGCCATCCACGGAAATCGCCCGAGAATTCAGCCGCGTAACTATGAGGAATTAGGCCCGGAATCGGCCGCTGTTTGGGATGAGCAGATTGAACGGTTCGGCGTTATGACAACGATGAAGCGGACGCTTGCTTTATCGCCCATGGCCTCTGACGCCGTCTACAAGCTTTATCCGATGATCGACAAGGTCTCGGAATATGTCGGTCGACGCGCGACACTCATTTTTCTCCAGGCCGTGTCATCTGAAACGGATTGCCTGATCTGTTCGACCTATTTCCGTAAATATCTCGTCGATGCGGGAATTGACCCGGACAATTTTCAACTGACCGCTGAAGAAGACGCGCTGGTGGAATTCGGCCGTGCGATGGCACAAGACAATGCCTGGGTCCCTGATGAGGTCTACAACCGGCTGGATTTCCTCTCCGACACCGCCAAGGTTGAACTTGTGGTGTTGGGAGGGCTGATGCTGGTGTGTAACTTCTTCAACAATGCGCTGCATGTTCAACTCGATGATTTCATGGAAGCCTACGTTGAAAAAGCGTCCTGACCTGTTTGGTCAGACGGCCGGCATATCCGCATTTCGCAACGTCAAACAATCCTCACAGTTGAGCAAACACACTGCAAATACGGCCATGTCCCCGTAATTTCTGCGTTCCATCGCCCCAATGTCACTCCGGCGCAAACACAACGACGAACTGGATTGGAAGCATCTCTTTCACCTCCAGCTCCCGGTAGCCGGCGGCGCGCATTTCAGCGCGGACGTTGCCGAGGGTGCTCGCGTGATCTTCGGGGAAAAACAGAGCCAGCAGGCCCGAGAGTTCCCGGTCCAACTCCACGATTGCGACGCGGCCGCCGGGCGCGAGGTCGCTTTTCAGTTTTGCGAAATAGGCGGTCCGGTCGTCAATGTGATGATAGGTGTTGACGACGAGTATCAGGTCGACCGAACGGTCGGGGAGCTTCGGGTCGTCGTAACCGCCCAGGATGACCTGCACGGGCGCATCGGGAAAACGCTCTTCAAGCGCTGCGGTCTTGTCTGCTTCGACGTCGACCGCAAAGACGACGCCGCCCGGGCCCACCGCGTCCTGCAAATAGGGAATGAAATAGCCCTTGCCGGCTCCGAGGTCGGCGACGCGCTGGCCGCGCTCAATGTCCAGCGCCGCCACCAAATCCGTGGGCCGCTGCCACATGCCGCGGCCCCACGCGGTGAAGTCGAGCCGGGTGACGTTTTCGCTGCTGAACACACCGATGGCGATCAGCACTATGGCGATTGCGCCCAACAGATAGCGGCGGCGGGTCATCAGGTCAGCTCCTCAGGGTTTGCGCGTCGTTGCGCAGACATATGGCCGGAATTCCGAGGACATGATACCTGAATTCCGGGAACTGCGGCCATGTCCCTGTAGTTCTACTGCTTCACACCATAACGGTCGCGGTGGGCGCGGAAGTAGTGGGTCAGGAGTTCGCTGCTGTTGGGGCCGGCCAGCACCGATCGTCTCGTGCCTTTGCCGTCGAACAGCAGCAGGGTGACGTTACCGACGCCGTGGGTCGCCGCCAGCCGGCGACCGCCAGGATTGTTGATATCGGCAATGAGATACTGCAGTTCTTCCGAAGTGAATTCCTGCATCGCTTCGCGCGCTTGTTTCTGAAGGGCAACGCAACTGCTGCATCGTGGATCATGCACCTGAACGACGGCCGGGATGCCG
>JAJFHM010000340.1 GCA_021775625.1 Hyphomicrobiales bacterium
CTATTACATCTGCACGGTCGAGGCCATGCCGAACGACGTCGAGGTCGACTTTCTGGCCATCGACGAAATCCAACTGGCCTCTGATCTGGAACGCGGGCACATTTTTACCGATCGGCTGCTGCATCGTCGCGGGCACAACGAGACCATGGTGCTCGGCGCCGGGACCATGCGCATTTTGATCGAACAACTTCTCCCCGGCGCTCACTTCATCTCACGCGGCCGGTTTTCCCGGTTGTCCTATGCCGGTCATAAAAAGATCACACGATTGCCGGCGCGCAGCGCCATCGTCTGTTTCAGCGCCGAACGCGTCTATGCCGTTGCCGAACTGATCCGCCGCCAGCGCGGCGGCGCCGCGGTGGTCATGGGCTCACTCAGCCCGCGCACCCGCAATGCCCAGGTGGAGCTCTTCCAGTCCGGCGATGTCGACTTCGTTGTCGCCACAGATGCCATCGGCATGGGCCTCAACATGGATGTCGACCATGTGGCCTTCGCATCGACCCGGAAGTTTGATGGCCACATGCATCGCGCGCTCAGGCCTGCCGAGCTGGCCCAGGTCGCCGGTCGGGCGGGGCGCCATATGAACGACGGCACCTTCGGCGTTACCGGCGACGCCGAGCCGCTCGAGCCGGATGTTGTTGAACAACTCGAGGAGCACCAGTTCGAGCCGGTGCGCGTGCTCCAGTGGCGCAATCGCCGTCTCGATTTCTCGTCTCTGGAGAGCCTGACACAAAGCCTTGCGCGAAGCCCGTCCATGCCCGGATTGACCAAGACGGTGCGTGCGGATGACAGCGCTGCACTGGAGATCCTGTCGCACGACCCGGATGTCCTGCGTGAAGCCGCAAACGAAGAGGCGGTCGAAATGCTGTGGGACATCTGCCAGATACCCGATTACCGCAACATCACCGGCGGCGACCACGCAACATTGCTCGGCAAGGTGTTCGGTTTCCTGCGCAGCGCCGACGGCACCATACCCACCGACTGGTTCGCCAAGCAGGTGTCCTATGCGGATCGCGCCGACGGTGATATTGACACCCTGTCCAACCGGATTGCACATATCCGCACTTGGACGTATATCGCCAACAGGAGTGGCTGGCTCGCAGACCCGGCGGAATGGCAGCAACGCACCCGTTTGGTCGAGGACAAACTCTCTGATGCTCTGCATGAGCGCCTGACACAGCGTTTCATTGACCGGCGCACCAGCGTTTTGATGAAGCGAATGCGGGAGAAGGAAAGGCTGATGACAGCTGTATCGGAAGACGGTGATATCCTGGTCGAGGACCAACTCGTCGGCCGCCTGAAGGGTTTTCAGTTTGTCCCTGATGCAAGCGCCGAAGGCGAGGAGGGACGCACTTTGCGGTCCGCATCGGCCAAGGCCGTCGCCACCGAAATCGCCGCCCAGGCGAAACGTTTCATTGAGCTGCCGGACAAAGATCTTGAGCTGCTGGCCGATGGTGCGGTTGTCTGGAAAGACAACAGAATTGCCCGCCTGACAGGCGGCGAACACGCTCTCAAGCCGCGCGTTCAGCTGGCCGCCGATGAGCAATTGACCGGCAATGACCGCAATGCGGTTCAAGACCGAATCGAGCGCTGGGTGACGGCGCATGTCCAGGCTCATCTGGAACCGCTTCTGGCGCTGGAGCGGGCCGACGGCATTGAGGGCCTGGCACGCGGGCTGGCGTTTCGTCTCGTCGAGGCGTTTGGTGTCCTGTCGCGCGAACAGGTGGCCGACGACGTCAAGAGCCTGGATCAGGCCATGCGGGGCACCCTGCGCCAGCACGGCGTGCGGTTTGGCGCATTTTCGATCTATCTGCCGGCTCTGCTTAAACCGGCCGCAACCAGGTTGAAGCTGACCCTGTGGTCACTGCAGAACCAAACGGACGACGGCTCTGAGACCTCCGCCCCGCCGGACGCACCACAACAGGGCCTGACCTCGGCGAAACGGGATACCACGGTGCCGGAAGGGTTTTATCAACTCGTCGGCTACCACGAGTGCGGCGACCGGGTGGTGCGCATCGACATGCTCGAACGCCTCTCGGACATGATCCGCCCGCTGGTGTTCTGGAAGCCGGAGAACGAGGGTGCGGCGAGGCCGGCGGGATCGGTTGCCGGCGGCGGCTTCACCGTCACGCCGGACATGATGTCACTGGTCGGCTGCTCCGGCGAGGAGTTCGCGGCCATCCTGCGCACGCTCGGGTTTCAGGCCGAACGACGCAAAATTGTACCCGCAGCACCTGCCGCTGAAACGCCCGTTACAGATGAAGACCGTCCCACCGGCGAGGCTGAAAAGCCCGCCGATGCACCGGAGCCGCTGGTCGAAGCCGCCGAACCGCCTGTTCAATCCGAACAGGAAAGCCCGACCCAGGACGCACAGGCCTCCCCCCCCGACACCGAGGCGTTCCTCGATGTCTGGAGGCCGAAGAAGCCGAAACGCCAGCGCCCGGCGCCTCCCCGTAAATCAGCTGGACCGGACAAGCGCCAGGGCGGCGGGCAACGCGACGGTAAAGCTCCCCGGGGCACGCCGCCGCGCAACAAGGGCCGGCCCAAGACCGATCGCCCGCGCACCAAAAAACCACCGGTGACCGCACCTGCAGATTCACCCTTCGCCGCTCTCAGCGCCCTTAAAGCCTCGATGGAAGAAAAGCAGCGTAGCGATCCCAAATGACCGAAGACGGCCAGCGGATTGACAAATGGCTGTGGTACGCGCGTTTCTTCAAGACCCGCACAGGCGCCAGCAAGTATGTAGCCGCCGGCAAGGTGCGGGTGAACCGGACACGCTTCACCAAGCCCGGACACGCCGTCTGCCCAGGCGATGTTCTGACATTTACGCTTCACCACCGCCCGCGCGTTGTGGAAGTGCTGGCACCCGGCACCCGCCGCGGCCCGGCGGACGAGGCACGCACGCTCTATGAGGACCTCAGCCCAGCCCCGCCGGAAGGAAAGAAAAAGGCCGTTAAATCAGGGACCACTGCACAGGCGGCCCGCGAAATGGGAAGTGGCCGGCCCACCAAAAAGGAACGCCGTGAACTGGACGCCTGGCTCGACGGCAGCGAATGACGACAATTTATCGCACGCACGTATATTTCTACTGCTGAGAACGTTGTTACATTCGACCCAAGCTATGATATAGGGAGCCGCGCTTCTGGAGCGTATCCACGCCCCCCGCGGGGACGCGCTGCAACACTACACAAGAGCCTGAGCGGGCTGCCGGAGAGAGAAATGACCTACATCGTCACGGACAACTGTGTTCGCTGCAAATACATGGATTGTGTTGAAGTTTGCCCCGTCGATTGCTTCTATGAGGGCGAAACCATGCTGGTCATCCACCCGGACGAATGCATCGACTGCGGCGTCTGCGAACCCGAATGCCCGGCGGAAGCCATCAAGCCCGATACCGAAGACGGCCTCGACAAGTGGCTCGCCATAAACACCGAGTTTGCCGAGAAATGGCCGAACATCACCATAAAACGTGAAACTTATGCCGATGCCGAGAAATTCGACGGGGTCGAGAACAAGTACGAACAGTACTTTACCGAAGCGCCCGGCGAGGGAGACTGACGGGCGCTGCGGTTAACTGTAATTGCAAGATCACCGGCGCCGCACCCCTGAGCGCAGGCGAACGCGACTGCAGAGCTTTAATTTACCTAAAAATTGTGTTATAGGACTGGTGTCACCATATAGACGGGAGTTGTCCTCGTGCACACGGCCGGCCCAAAGGGCGCGGGCATTTTTTTTGCCTGAAATTCCAGGAGCACGATTGGGCATCCGAGTTCGTTCACAAAGAACTGCTTCCACGTCGCGGCGCCGTATTCGAAGCGGCAGGTTTGCGCCGCCTCGAGGGCTTCCCTGACTTTGTTGATGAGGCGGATACGCCCGAACAGGGTCTGCGCCGGACAGCGGGATGGCCCCGGCACGCAATAATCGGTTGAGACAGATAAAAGGATAAGATCGCATATGACTGCGAAGAAGAAGACGACGAAGCTGGATTTCAAGATCGGCGAGAATGTGGTTTACCCCTCGCATGGCGTTGGCAGGGTTGTCAGCGTCGATGAAGAGGAAATTGCCGGTGCAAAGCTGGAACTCTACGTCATCGTTTTCGAAAAGGAAAAGATGACGCTGCGGGTTCCCACCGCAAAATCGAAGTCAGTCGGCATGCGCAAGCTCTCCGACACCGACATCATCGAAAGGGCCCTCAAGACGCTCAAGGGCCGCGCCCGGGTCAAGCGGACCATGTGGAGCCGCCGTGCGCAGGAATATGAAGCCAAGATCAACTCCGGCGATCTGATTGCCATTTCCGAGGTGGTGCGTGACCTGTTCCGCTCTGACCGCCAGCCCGAACAGTCCTATTCGGAGCGCCAGCTCTATGAACAGGCGCTCGACCGGATGGCCCGTGAAGTGGCCGCCGGCAAGAAGGTCGACGAAGCCAGCGCGGTTGCCGAAATAGAGGCGATTCTGGAAAAGAATGCCGTCAAGGCGGAAAAGGAAAAGGAAGAAAAAGAGCAAGCTGCAGAAGCTGCAGAAGCTGCAGAAGCGGCGGCCTGATCTTCCATTGCATTTTCGGTTTGGCCTGATACCGGGCTGAAACGGACAGCACTTAAACTGACCCGGCCCATATTTGTGGCCGGGTTCTTTTTTGTGCCCGCCAGGCACTAGAGCACTTCCGACCAATTCCGAGCCATTTTGACCGGGTTGTCTTGTTGCGTGGTCAGGCGCGCTTCGCAATGCGATGCGGGACATCTCATAAGAAGCGCAACGCCGCCACGCAACAAGACAACCCGGCCTTCGGTGGGCCAAATCAGTCCGCCGGCTGCGTTACGCCGCTTGCCCGATGCCCCGCATCGCGCTGCGCGACGCGCCTTGCCGGTCAAACTGATTTGGTCCATCAAAGTGACTCCGAATTGGTCGGAAATGCTCTAGAGCAACATTCGAGCACACTGAATCATTTGACGACGATCTTGACCTTTTGGCCGGGCGTCACCTTATCTTCCGGCCCCAGCCCGTTGAGCACCCTGAACCGGGCGACCTTGTTGCCGGTAACCGCCATGCGCCGCGCCAGCCTGTGCACGGTGTGCCCGCGCCGCACGGTGACGATCTGCACCTGCAGGGGTTTCAGTCGCTTTACCTGCGCCGTCGTCAGCTTGCGGAAGCTCTGCACCGTGGCGCGGAACTGCTTTTCGAAACGTGCGGTGACCACCGGCCGGGTGATGAACAAGAAACGGTAGACCGCCTGTGGTGAATAGCGGATCACCACCAGTTCATGGCCAACACCCTTGTGCAGTGTTTCAGCACCCACCGCCTGCATTCCGTTCACCTTGAACGCGCGAACATTGCGCAGGTTCAAACCTTCACCCCAGTTTTCGGTAAGATGGCTCTTCAGCCCGACGTTTTCTCCGATCACCGCACCGTCAAAGATGAAGATCGATTCGTCGGGGCCGCGCCCGAGCACCGCATCGCGGTGATTTATGACGGCGAAATTCTTCGGCACGACGAAACGGAAGCGCAAGTGGGGGTGAGAGAACGTGCGGCCGCGCAACGCCCCATGCGCCAGACTGTCGCCATAGGGCAGGCCATCGATCATATCGAAATAATGGTCGCGATTGCGAAGATAGCCGCCGCCAACATCGCCAAAGGTGAAGGCGTGGGCGCGGGCTTCCCTGATCCGCTCGCTGGTTCCGGGATGGGATGAGAAGATCGACGTCCGGTCGGTATCGTCTTTCGCTCCGGCATCCTTGCCGTCGAGCTCGAAACTCCGTTCCAGGCTTGACAGGAACGTCACCGCGGCGGTCGGGTCATACTGCGTCTTGGCCGCGATCCTCATGCCGGCCTTGTCCGCTTCCAGCTCCTGGTCGCGCGAATAAGCGGCAATCGAACGGGCGCTGCCGCGCCGCAGGCTGTCCGCAAGGTAGGAGCTGTCGGCAAGGTTCGCGAGTATCCCCCCGAGGAAGGTTTTACGCTCCGCTGCGACCTGGCGCTTGGCACTGTGGCGCGCCTGCAGGTGGCCGAGTTCATGCGCCAGCACCCCGGCGATTTCGGCCTCGTCATTGGCCAGCGCCAGGAGACCGCGGGTGACATAGATATAGCCGCCGGGAGAGGCAAAGGCGTTGACCACCGGCGTGTCGAGAATGGTCAGCCGGTAGTCATCCGCCGGTTTGCCCGATGCAGCCGACAGCCGTTGCACAAGGCCGGAGAGATAGCCGATCAGGCGGTGATCATCATAGGTGCCGCCAAACTGCGCGACGATCTCAGGGTGCGATGCCGCCCCGATCTTGGCTTCTTCGTGGGCTGGAATAAGCTCTTCATCGCCGGGGGTGGTGTTGGTGGCGCAGGCACTCACGGCGGCAACACCCGCCACAAGGGCAATCGCCCGAACCGCTGCCCCCAACCTTGCGCGCACTGTCTGCCTCAAACCGCTACTCATTCAACCGTTCAACCTGTTCAGGATGGGTGGCCTCAATCATCGGGCCGTTGAAGGACCTTATCCATCCCCGCACCCTGATATTTGTTCCCTCCAGCGTGTGGGGATCCATACCATTCGCAACGAACAGCCTGGCCGCACGGCTGGCAACAATCACCGTAAAATCCTTGCGCCAGTCGGCCTCAAAATTGACAAAAGTCCGTTGCCCGACGCGGGCCACTTTTAGCACCATTCCTTCCACAATTGCGAATGTGTTCTTGAGTTTGCGTAAATCGCCGGCCGGCACCGCCGGGCGCACCCGGTAGAAATTATCGCTCCAGATCCCGGAACCGGCCGCCCGGACAGCGATTTCGCGGGCCAGCAGCGCACCGATACAGGGCGCACCGGATTTGAGCGAATAGGCCCGACCGTGTCCGCGCGAGATCAATTCGCCCTGCACCCATTGCCTGGCATCGCCGTTGCGCACGAACACCTGGGCGAGAAGACGGCCGTGCCGGTCGGTGCGGTCCTTGGCAAAGCTCAACTCCACCGCCCGGCCCGAAACCAGTGCGGACAGCGCTTGCCTGGCCGCGTCCGCTGCGCGCCATGCGCGCTCCGCTTCAAGCCACAGGGGACGGCGCGGCGACAGGTAGGTGATCAGGCGCACCCGCCCGCCATCGCCCAATAGCAGCGTTTCGCCATCGACCAGCCCGGTGACCATGGCGGTCCGGTCCGCAGGCAACGCACAGTTCGCCAGCGCCGGGCCCGGCGCCAGAAGACTGCAACAAAGCACAAGGATCCGAAGCATCGAACGCCCCCGACGGCCTGTTTTGTGAAACACGCAAGCGTCCAAGTCTATGGCGAACACAAACCGGAAGCGAGGCCGGCGATTGCAATTTTACTCGCGCCCGGCCACACGCTATAAGGCGCAAGAGTGGCCCCGTAGCTCAGTTGGATAGAGCACCAGATTCCTAATCTGGGGGTCGCAGGTTCGAATCCTGCCGGGGTCACCACATTTCAGCGGACCGTATCGGGCATCTTGCGCACCCTTTTTTGCTCATTGGCAGCATGCACGGGTTCTCTCGCGTCAAATATGTGGGCGTGATGTCGTCTGTTGCCCCCTGGGATTTGTCTCACCGGGACGTCGCGACGCTCACAATTTGGGAATCTTGGCGACGAGGATGCCATCGAAACGGCTGTTGAAGGAGTTGGTCTTGTACTCACCTCGCCTTCCAAATATCGAATGGTAAGATCGAGGCGGCTGGCCTGTTGTGTTCAAAAAGTAGCGATGTTCCATCGCTTGTGATGTGATCAGGCGAACAGCATCCAGTCCGGCCCGGGGTTGTTGCCGGCAAGCCCACCGCCGATGACGGTTGTGCCGTCCATCAGCCAGACCGCCGCCTGACCATTGTCGTTCTGCCAGACCAAGTCGGAATTGCCATCACCATTGTAATCGCCGGTGTCCCGGATATGCCATGTCGATCCGGGGTTGCCGCCGGCGAGACCGCCGCCAATGACGGTGTTCCCGTCCATGAACCAGATCGCGGCCTGACCATTGTCGTTCTGAAGGACAATGTCAGAATTGCCGTCGCCATTGAAATCGCCGGTATCCTGGATATTCCAGGTCGGTCCGGGG
>JAJFHM010000035.1 GCA_021775625.1 Hyphomicrobiales bacterium
ACACCACCTTGGCGCCATCGGCAACGAAGCGTTCCACGATACCGGTGCCGAAACCGGATGCCGCTCCGGTCACGATGGCAATCTTGTCTTTAAGTTTCATGTCTTTTTCCTTCGCATCACCAGGCAAGTTCCAGAATTTCAAGAATTTGGTCAGGGCTGTTGATCGGGCGCGGGTTCTGGCTCACGAACACGTTTGACACACTGCCCTCCGCAATTGTCTGGAATTGCTCACGCGCAACGCCCACGTCGCGCAGGCGCGTTGGCATGCCGAGATCGGTAATCAGTTCACGCACCGCGTCCGCCGCACTCATGCCCGGCCGTCCCAATGCATTGGCAACGGTTGTTTGCTGCGTCTCGTTGACACTCAGATTGTAGGTCAGGACGCTCGGCAGCATGACACAAGAACAATGTCCGTGCGGCACATTCGCCACTGCGCCCAGCTGATGCCCGATGCCGTGGCTGGCGCCCCACGGCACACGGCCAAGACCGGACGAGGCGAGCCAGACACCCATCTGGCTTTCAAGGCGTGCATCGAGATTGGCCGCATCGGTCTTCGTCGTGCGCAACGAGCGCGACAGCATTCCAAGCGAATGGATCGACGTTGCATCGGTCAGCGGCTGCGGTGCCTTCGAGCACACGGTTTCAACCGCATGGTCCACCGCCCGCATGCCGGTTGAAAGCCACAGCCACTCCGGCGTGTGGACCGTGATTGCAGGATCAAGAATGACCGCTTCGCCGCAGATTTCCCGACCGGTGTAAAGATGCTTGATATGGCTTGTTTCATCGACGGCGGCCCCGATGGCGCTGAAATCAGCACCCGACAATGTCGTTGGCACCAGGATCTGCCGCATGGGCGGCGATTTTACCGGTGGAATATTGAGGACGCCGCCCGCTTCGACACGAATGTAATAAGGCTCCAGGCCGTCCGCAGTCTTAATCCCTTCCGCCAAGCCGACCAGAGCCACCTTGACCGTATCGATGGCGGTTCCACCGCCAATGGTCACGATCAGGTCAGGCGCCATGGCGCGGATCTCGCCGATCAGATCGAGGACGCTCGAGCGCGGTACATGTTCGACGGTGCGCGAGAACGTGCCCGCATGGCGCGCGCCCAGTGCCTCAGCCACATTGGAGATCACATCGGTCTTGTTGGTCAAAGTGTTGCCTGACACCAGAAGCACCCGCTGTGCGCTGTGCAAATCGGCTTCTTCCATCACCGCCTCGGAGGCCGGCTTGCCGAAGTGCACGCGCTCCTGAGCGAGGTATCTGTATACGCCCTGCACTGACATTTCCCTCCCCGCGGTGAAGCAATAAAAAAGCCAGGCCGAAATTAACCGGCCTGGCTTTCGTCGTTGGTGTTCAGTGCGTCTTCGGTGTCACAATATGCGCAACCGGCGACACGCGCAGATTACTGCGCCAGCCATGCCGCAAAGCGTTCGTTCAACTCAACAGTGCGGTCAGCCCACCAGTCGGTGTCCAGCTGAATGGCATTCTTGAAGTTGTCCGGAGCGGTCGGCAGATGCGGCAGAACGTCTGCAGAAACCAGTGCCATGGACGACTTGCGAAGCGGACCATAGGAAATGTACTTGGTCGTTTCGGCAAGCGGCTTGGTGCCTGTCGCATAGCGCAGGAACTTCAACACTTCGGGCATGTTCTTTGCACCCTTCGGCACAACGAAACCGTCCAGATCGAAGACCTGAGTGTCCCACATGATCACGATCGGCTGTTTTTCCTCCACGATGGCGTTGTAGAGACGGCCGTTCCAGGCGCTGGCAAATGCGACTTCGCCGTCGGCCAGAAGCTGCGGCGGTTGTGCGCCGGCTTCCCAGAACACGGTGTGGGCCTTGATTTTGTCGAGACCTTCAAATGCCGTGTCCAGGCCTTCAGGTGTGGACAGAAATTCATAGACCTCCTTGCGGTCTACGCCCATGGACTCCGCGCCCCATTCCAGGTTCACGTCGGGCTTGTTGCGCAGCGAGCGTTTGCCCGGGAACTTGGCGACGTCCCAGAAATCGGCGACCGTAGACGGGTTGCCTGATACTTTCGTGGAATTGTAGGCCATGACGGTGGTGTAGGCGATGTTGCCGATGAAACATTCACCCGATGCACCTTCGACGAAATCATCCTCAGCAGGCGTTCCGTCATCTGCCGGCGCCCAATTGGACATCGGAAGCTCTTCGAACAGGCCTTCATCGCAGCCCGCAGTGGCGGTGTCAGGCGTCATGTCGACTACCTGCCAGGTCACGTTGTTGGCTTCAATCTGGGCTTTGATATTGGCAAGGCCGCCGGTGTAGTCGATCACATTGATCTTTACGTTGGGGTTGGCTTGCTGATAAGGCTCGATCATGCCTTTGACCTGGCTCTTGGTGTAGGCACCACCCCAGGATACGAAATTGATTTCGACTTCGCCCGCGGCACTCGCCGGCATCATCGCGCCGAACGACACACCAAGTGCGAGACCGACCACTGGAATTATACGCTTCAACATATTGTCTCTGTCCTCCCATGACAGCTGAGCAAACCGGCTGAGTGGATCCCAGCCCAGTGCTTTTTTGACGTGCCCGCGTTGGATGTTTGCCCCACCCACAACGCACGTTTCCCCTTATTTGACACGGTTGCGGGCATGATGCAATGGCCTTAATTGGTTGTGGTTTACGGCTGTGAATTACCAGCGCCATTGGTCACCCGGCCTTGCCCAGAGGTTTTCCAGGCGGCCTCCGGCAAAACAACGGTCCACACTTCGCCGGCAGGTTATTTCGCCAGCCAGGCATTGAAACGCTCGGTCAGCTCGACAAGACGGTCTGCCCACCATTCCACGTTATATTGCAGGGCGTTCTCGAAATTGTCCGGCGCTGTCGGCAGATGCGGCAGGATTTCCGGATCGATGAACGGGGTCGCTGATTTTCTCAACGGACCATACGAGATGTACTGGGTTGCCTGTGCGAGGGCTTTGGTGCCTGTGGCGAAGTGCAGGAATGTCATGATTTCGTCCAGATGCGCTGCGCCTTTCGGCACGACAAACCCGTCAAGGTCGAAGATCTGCGTGTCCCACATCATCACGATCGGTTGATTTTCATTCACGATGGCGTTGTGGAGACGGCCGTTCCATGCGGTTGAAAAAGCCACTTCGCCGTCCGCCAGCAGTTGCGGAGGCTGAGCGCCCGCTTCCCACCAGACCGCATGCGGCTTGATCTTGTCCAGCGACTCAAACGCTGTGTCGATGGCCGCATCGTCCTTGAGGGTTTCGTATATGTCCGTGCGTGCCACACCGGCGGCCTCAAGGCCCCATTCGATGTTGGCCGAGGGAACTTTGCGGAGACCGCGTTTGCCGGCAAATTTGGCGACATTCCAGAAATCCGCAACCGAGTTGGGGGTTCCGGCAACGAGCCTGGAGTTGTAGGCCATGACCGTGGCCCATGAAATGTTGCCGATAAAGCATTTTAGCAACGCGCCATCGATGAAATCCTCTTCGGCCGGAGTGCCGTCGGCACCGGGTGGAAAACTGGTCCCGTCGAGCACCTCGAACAGGCCCTCGTTACACCCCGATACGCCGTGCTGGGCGGTCACATCGACAATTTGCCAGGTCACTTTGCCGGCGTCGATCTGCGCCCTGATCTGTGCCAGATCCCCGGTGTAGTCGATAACGTTGATCTTCACATGGGGGTTTTGCTGCTGGTAGGGCTCGATCATCGCCTTGACCTGGCTTTGAGTATAAGCGCCACCCCATGAAACGAAATTGATTTCAACCTGCTCGGCGGCCTGTGCGGGCGCCGTCACCGCGCCGAGTGAAACACCCAGGGTGAACCCCAAGAGGGGAAGAAGACGTTTGAACATGTCGTGCGTGTTCTCTCTTGATATCCCGGCAGGTTCTTAACGAATCGCCCCGCCACCACTGATCGCGCGCATCTGAACATGGTTCCGAAAGCTATTCAATCCGGCCGAGTTGCGTAATCAGCGTCTATCCGTTAAGTCGGCGGTCCGGGACAGGATGAAGCGATTTAGAGGTGGAAGCCATATGACACTGAACATGGAACGATCTGGAGAACTTTACAAGCGCGCCACCAAGGTTCTGGTCGAAGGCGTCAGTTCCGGTTCGCGCGGCCCGATGAACTACCACCCCTATCCCGCCTATATGCGCGAGGGCAAGGGTGCGCGCATCTGGGACGTCGACGGCAACGAATATATCGACTGGCAATTGTCCTTTGGCTGCCTGCCGCTGGGCCATGCACATCCCAGCATCGTCGATGTGGTGCAGCGCGAAGTCGCCCGCGGGACCCACTTTGCCACCGCCCTCGAGGTCGAGGTGGAAACCGCGGAACTTCTGGTCTCATTGTTGCCCAACGTGGATAAGGTGCGCTTCGCCAACACCGGTACGGAAGCCTGCATGACCGCGGTGCGCATGGCCCGCGGCATCACCGGCAAACGCAAGGTGCTGAAATTCGAAGGCCATTACCACGGCTGGTATGACGGCCTTCTCGTCAGTTCCAACCCGCAGTTTGTGTCGACCCTGGGGCACCCCAACGATCCGATCCGCATTCCCGACAGTTCCGGCCTGACGCCGGGCTCGTGGGAAGATACGCTGGTCTGTGTCTGGAACGACGAGGACGCGATCGAGCGGGCGTTGTCCGCCCACGGCCATGAAATCGCCTGCGTTGTGACCGAACCGGTGATGTCCAACATGGGCGTGATCAATCCGAAACCGGGTTATCTCAAGCGCGTGCAGGAGCTTTGCCGTGCGCATAATGTATTGTTTTATCTCGATGAAACGGTGACCGGCTTCCGTCTCGGCGCCGGCGGCGCCATGGCCGAATATGACCTGCAGCCCGACATCGTGACCTTCGGCAAGGCCCTCGGGCAGGGCTTCCCGGTCGCCGCCATTGCCGGGCCGGATCACATCATGGAATCCATCGAACACGGCAAGGTGTTGCATTTCGGCAGCCACAATGCGCCGCGCCTTGGGCTTTATGCCTGCAAGACCATGTTGGAGGAAATGATCCGCGACGATCACGCCGGCTTCAAGAAAATTCGCCAGATCGGCGAGGACGTGACCCGGCGCATGAACGAAGTCGCCCGTTCCGCCAAGGGCGCCAACACAGCCCGCATGCTGGTGCAGAATGCCGGCTCCATGTTCCACCCGGTCTTCACCGAGCTCGAAGAAATCACCAACTACCGCGACTTCTGCCAGCATGTGGACATTGGGCTCTACCGCAAATTCTCCGCATTGATGCGCGATCAGGGGATCTTCATCACCGGCAACACGGTCCTGCACAATCTGAGTTGTGTCGCCCACACGCCGGAAGACATCGACGCCACCATCGCTGCGGTCGGCAACGCACTGGACGATATGTGACCCATGATCAAGGTCTTCTATGACGCCGCTGAAAAGCAGCACGCGCCCGACAATTTTGTCATTCGCGGGGTGCGCCAACCCAACAAGGAAGTGCCGGAGCGCAGCGAACTCATGCTCTCCGCGCTCGCCGATGCAGGTTATGAGGTGTCCGAACCGGAAGAATTCGGGCTGGCACCCCTGAAAGCGGTGCACACCGAACGCTATCTCGACTTTCTCGAAAACGGGCATGGCGAATGGGTAGCGCTTGCAGATTCGGCGCCCGAAATTATCCCCAACGCCTTTCCGGTGAACCCGCATGCGGGTTACCCCACAGCGATTGTCGGGCGCGCCGGATTCCACATGGGCGACATGGCCTGCCCGATCAACGCCGGCACTTGGGCTGCGGCCCGTGGTGCGGCCAATGCCGCACTGAGTGCGACAAAGCAGGTGCGCCAGGGCGCCCGCGCGGCCTATGCGCTGTGCCGTCCACCCGGCCATCATGCTTTCGGCGACCGGGCCGCCGGGTTTTGCTTTTTGAACAATGCGGCAATCGCTGCCCAGTATGCCCGCGACCAGGGCGACGAACGGGTCGCCATCCTCGATGTGGACGTTCACCACGGCAATGGCACGCAGGATATTTTCTATGACCGTGCCGATGTTTTCTTCGCCTCGCTGCACGGTGATCCGGCCGAGTTCTATCCGTTCTTCTGGGGCTATGCGGACCAGACCGGTGCAGGCGCGGGCGAAGGCTTCACGGTGAACTATCCCATGCCGCTTGGATCCGGCGAGGTTGTGTTCCTGGAATCGCTCAACAACGCCATTGCCCGGATTGCCGAGTTTGCTCCCGACCTGCTGGTTGTTTCTCTTGGCATCGACATTTCGATCAACGATCCCTATGCCGCCTTCAAGGTGAGCGCTGAGGGGTTCAGCGCCATCGGCCAGATGATCGAAAATGCCGGTTATCCAACCGTCATCCTGCAGGAAGGCGGCTATGTTGCGCCTGATCTCGGCACCAACATGGTGCGGGTGATCGAGGCCTTTTCCAAATGAGCCGCGGGGCCGCACCCCCCGCCCTGCTGGTTGCGATCTTCATCCTCTGCGCCGGCGCCATCCACTATTTTACGGCAGATGCCTCCGACCCGCCGCTGGTCGAGGCCGCCAAGGCGGGCAATGCAGCCCAGATCACCCGCTTGCTTGAGGAAGGCGCAGACCCGAACGCCCATGACCGCCTGCGCAACACCGCCCTGATTTACGCTGCCCGTGACGGCGCGTTGGAAATCGCCAAAGCCCTGATCGCCAAAGGCGCCGACATCAACTGGCAGGACGGGGAAAGGGTTACGCCGCTCATCCTTGCCAGCCACAAGAAACACACCGAAGTCGTGCGGTTGCTGCTGACCCACAAAGCCGACCGCGAACTTCGCGACAAATGGGCCCGAACAGCTCTGGACTATGCCATGAAGCGCGGCGGCGATGACCCCATTGCGATGCTGTTACAGGCGGCTGATTAGTTGCGCGGCGGGTACACGCCCACCGGCTCGTCGCGATAGTCAACGCCGAGTTCCTCAAACGCCATCCGCACCACGATGTTGGCGCTGTCCGGGTTGTAGAAGCGCAGGTAGCTCATGCAGACAACGCCCAGTCCCAGTAAAGCTCGCGGGCAAGCTTGGTCACCGGACCCGCCTGATAATGCACATCGTCGAACTGGGTCACCGGGGTTACCTTGGCGAGGTTGCCCGACATGAAGATCTCATCCGCATTGCTGAAATCATCGAACGTCAATGTGGATTCATGCACCGTCTTGCCGGCGTCGCGCAGCAGCCCGATGTGGCGCTGCCGGGTGATGCCGTTAAGAAACGTGCCGTTGGGCACCGGCGTGAACACCTCCCCGTCTTTCACCATGAAGACGTTGGAGGTTGCGGTCTCCGCCACATTGCCGATGGCATCCGCCACCAGGGCGTTGGTGAAGCCCTTGGACAACGCCTCGCGCAACATGCGCTGGTTATTGGCGTAAAGGCAGGCAGCCTTCGCCTCCACCGTCGCCATGGAAGGCAGCGGGCGGCAGAATTTGGTCGTGGTCAACGTCGCGGTTGCATCGGCTGACGGCATCGGGATCTGTTCCAACCCGATGGCAAACCCGGTGGAACCCGGCTTGACCGTGATAAACCCCGGTCCCGGCTCGATCGCCCAGTACATCGGCCGGATATAGATCGCCGCATCGGGTGCGAAGTTGCTTAAGCCCTCGAGGATGAGATCGCGGATTTTCTGCGGCGTATGGATCGGCGTGATGGTCATGATCTCCGCCGACCAGTTGATGCGCTCGCAATGGCGCTCAAGGTCTGGCGTCACCCCCTCGAACTGCCGCGCCCCGTCAAACACCAGGCTGCCGTTCCAGGTCGACTGATCGCCGGCTTTGAGCACCGGCACATCGCCCTCGTGCCAGGTGCCGTCAAAATAGGTCCAGACAATCTCGCCGTTCGGCATGGGTCAAGCTCCTCATATACAAATCGCGCGCACTCTAATGCATTCGGAGGCCGAAATCACCCGCGTCATTGTTGCATGCTGGTTGGTAGGTTTGCGGGTGTAGTTGCCCTTCGAGATGGCGCTTGCGCGCCTCAACTGGGTGAGGCCGGATTGTGCTGAAGCGTCGAAAGGTCTCCAACAACTCCCAACTCAACAACTCCCACCTCATCCTGAGGAGCAGCCGTAGGCTGCGTCTCGAAGGATGGGCCACACGCTCCGTGCCTGCCGCCCACCCTTCGAGACGCACGCCTGGCGGCGCGCTCCTCAGGATGAGGTGGGTGAAGGAGGCCTGCGCAGGAGCGACGGAGAGGGAAGTGCCAACCCGCGCCAGCGCGTCTACGCCCCCTCGTAATGCTTCCGCATGCCGCGCGAAATCACCACGTTCTGGATTTCCGTGGTGCCGTCCATATATTGCGCAGCCTTGGCGCCGGCGAGGTGGCGGGCGAGGGCATGGGTCTGTTGCAGGCCGTCGGCGCCCATGGCCTGCATGCATTGCGACAGGCCGGTCAAGGCGGCGCGGGTGGCGAATTTCTTGGCGTGGGCGGCCGGCAGCGGCACGTTTTCGCCCGCATCGATGGCGCGGGCAGCGTCATAGGCCATCAGAGTGATGGCGTGGAGGTCGGTGGCAACGTCGGCCAGTTGCCACTGCACGCCCTGGAAATCGGCGATTTTCTGGCCGAAGGCCTGGCGATTGAGCGCGTGAGAGTAGGCCACGTCGAGGCCGCAGCGCAGCATCCCGGCGCACATGGCAGCGACTATGGCGCGGGCCACGTCGATGCCGCCCATGGCCGCCTTGAAGCCGGAGCCTGGTGCAATCATGGTCTGGCTTTGCGGCACCCGCACATCGGAAAACGTCATGCCGCCGGGCCCCATGGCATGGCTGCCGAGAAGCTCATAAGGCCCCGTCGCCTTAACGCCCCTGGTCTCCCGGTCCACCAGCACACAGGCGATACCGCGCCAGCCCCGGGGCGGATCGGTCTGGAGGTAGACCGCCAGCACATCCGCCTTGTCGGAATTGGTGACCCAGGCCTTTTGCCCGTTGATCACCCAGTCATCGCCGTCCGCAACCGCAACGGTCTGCAGGTTCGCCGCATCGCTGCCCGATTGCGGTTCGGTGAGCAGGAACGAGCCGATGGTCGCACCGGCCATGCAGGGCCCAAGATAGCGCTCCTGCAGGGCGGCTGTGCCGTTTGCCGATAACGAGCGGCAGAAATTGTTGTGCACCACCAGCGCGAAGGCCGCGGCGAAGTCCGCATAGGAAAGCTCTTCCATGACCTTCGCCATGGCCTGAAAGCGGATGCCCTGGCCGCCGAGGCTTTGAGGCACCAAAAGCCCGCACAGCCCGGCACAGGCCGCCTGGTTGAAAACCGAACGCGGCATCGCGCGGTCGCGCTCCCAGCTTTGCGCGTTGGGAGCGATGACATCGCGCGCAAAGGAGCGCGCCGCGCCGATGATGGCGTCTTCGTCGGGTGTGAAGGTTGTGTCGGACATGGGGTTTCCGGATGTAGGGTTGCGTCGCTTGGTTGTGGCTCTGGTCCCTTATACGTCATACCCGCGAAAGCGGGTATCCAGCACACCCAGGACGAATCCGTTCCAACGACGGCCTGGATTCCCGCTTTCGCGGGAATGACGGTTAGTGTGTGAGGGCACCCCTACCGCGGCAGGCCGAAGAAATCCCAGAACAACTCCATCTGGCCGTTCAGCATGTTGATGCCGTGGTGCAGGGCGCAGCCGCGGTCTTTGGCGACTTTAAGGAGTTCGGTATCGCGCGGTTTCATGATGATGTCGCAGACGGTTGTGCCGGCGTCCAACTCGTGCGCTTTAAGCGGCAGCACATCGCCCTCATGCAGGCCGCTGTCGGTGGCGTTGATGGCCATGTCGTGGCCGGCCGGGCTCGAAGGGGCTGCCTGGGCTGCAAGGTTGGTGTCGGGATAGGCGGCCCTGACCCGGCCGCACAGGGCCTGCGCCCGCGCCTCGTCACGGTCGGAGAAGGTGATCTGTTCCGCACCCGCCTTGGCCAACGAGAACCCGAGCGCCGAGCCAGCACCACCAGAGCCTGCCAGCAGGATGCGTTTCCCCTTCACATCGATGTCTGATTTGGCCAGCCCTGCCATGAAGCCGGCGCCGTCGAAATTATCGCACACCATGCGCCCGTCGCCGTGCCGCCGCACGCAATTGGCAGCCCCCAGTTGGACCGCGCGCTCGCCGGCGTCGTCGCAGAGTTCGAGAAACATCTGCTTGAGCGGCACCGAGATGACGATGCCGTCGAGGTTCTGGGTGCGCCGGAAGGTCTCGAACGCCTGGGCCAGGTCTTCCGGCGTAACATGCATGGGGATCATGACCGCGTCGACACCGCGTTCCGCGCACATGGGATTGAACAGTTCCGGCGTCGTCACATGAGCGATCGGGTGCGCCATCATGTAGTAGACGCGGGTGGTGCCGGTGATCTCAGGCATGGGGCTGGTTCCGGAGGTGTTGCGTTTTGGAGCACATGCTTCGAGACGAGCCTGTGGCCCTCCTCAGCATGAGGTTGCTACCTGCCGTATCCTCATCCTGAGGAGGCGCGGAGCGCCGTCTCGAAGGGCGGGCTGCAACGTTGATGCCCGTCGGCGACAAGTGCCGGGAGCTAAAGATCATCAAGATAAGGCCCCCAGGTGTCCGACAGGGCGTAGCCGAGCGGGAAGGGGTCGTCCGGATCGAGGCCGATCTGCTGGGTGCCGTAGACCCAGCCGCGGCCGGTGATGCGCGGTTGCACGGCGGGCCGGTTGCCGACCACGCCTTCGGCGATCAGTTCGACACCGAACTCCGAGCCGATGATGGAGCGCGATGTGGTCTTGCCGCCAACCGCGATTTCGCCGCGCGCATGCAGCGTCGCAAGATTGGCGGAACTTCCCGTGCCGCAGGGCGAACGGTCGGCCCGACCCGGCTTGAGGGTCGTGCAGGTGCGCACCGCGCCATCGTCGTCTTTCCCGCGAAACATCACATAGGCAATGTGGTCGATGCTCGGATACTCCGGATGGGCAATGTCTGTTGCGTTATTGAAGGCCTGCTTCAGGGCAACGCCATATTCGACCAGTTCGCGCGCCGCGCCGGGTTCGATCTTGAGGCCGAGCTGGTCCACATCGACAATGGCGTAATAGCAGCCGCCATAGGCAATATCACCGCGCAGCTTGCCCCAGCGCTCAGTGTCGATCTCAACATCGAGTTGTTCAACGAAGGACAGCGGCATGTCGATGCTGACCGACTTGCATGCCCCGCCGGCGCACTGCGCCGTGGCGGTGATCAGGCCGGCCGGGGTTTCCAGCACCACCGTCGAGACCGGTTCGGACATCTCCACCATGCCGGTCTCGAGCAGGGCGGTGGTGACGCAGATTGCATTCGAGCCGGACATCGGATGGGCTTCGTCCGCCTGCAGAATAATGAACGCGGCATCGGCTTCAGGTTCGGTCGGCGGCAGCAGCAGGTTGACTGAGCCCTGGGCGCAGCCTCTCGGTTCGAACACCAAAAAGCGGCGGATGCTGTCATCCACCTTGTTGATGTAATCCATTTTCTCAAGCATGGTTTCGCCCGGCAGGTCGAGCACGCCCGAGGTGACCACCTTGCCCACTTCACCTTCACAGTGAACGTCAACCAGATTGAAAACTTTCTTCCAGCGCATTTCTTAGAACCTGCTGACGGCCATGGTTGTGGTCCGCTCCCCGCAACGCCCGGTAACTCTAACCGGTACCTGCAAAATATCATTTGTCGGTGTTGTGTCGACAGAATGATTCTGCGATGCCACTATAGGCGTACGGATAATTTCTGACACGGGGAGATTGCATGGCGGCGACGGTGAAAGCCAAACGGAAGGCGGCCCGGGCGCGGGGCACAGGTGGGCTTCATGTCTATCAGGCGCTGCGCGACGAGATCCTCCAGTTGAAAGTGAAGCCGGGATCGGCGCTCGATGAAATGAGCCTGAGTGAACGCTTCGGCCTGTCGCGTTCTCCGGTGCGCGAGGCGCTCATCCGCCTCTCCGGCGAAGGGCTGGTCGAGATCCTGCCGAACCGCTCGACCATCGTCGCCCCGATCGATGTGCAGAAGATGCCGAACTATCTCGATGCGCTCGACATGATGCAGCGCATTACCCACAGGCTGGCCGCCCTGCAGCGCGACGAGGACGACCTCAATGCCATCAAGGCTGCTCAGATGAACTTCGAACGCTCGCTTGAAGAAGCCTTCAAGGCCAATCTCTCCCTGCCCGTGATCGATTCCAACTATGAGTTC
>JAJFHM010000341.1 GCA_021775625.1 Hyphomicrobiales bacterium
ACGCCCAGCTTGACCGCCAGCGAAACCGACCCGCGTACGAGCAGGTCGCCACTCACCAGTAGAATGACAAAACCGGCCAGAAGGCCCAGGTAAATCATATGATGCGTCTCCACCCCGCACCGAATGCATAGCAGACACCGGTCTGCTTCGAGAAGCCCCTGGACACACCAATTGTTGCCCGTTCCCACATCGTGCAGTCGGCCTGAAGTCCTATATAGGTGGGCTCGCGGAAATCAAAAGACGAAAAGCAACAATTTGATTGCAAAGAGAATTCAGCTGAACGCGCATTTAACAAGATCTAATCGCCATCAAGGATGTTTCCGATGCCGCCGAGGACCGACCCTTCCCCGACATGCCGGCCGCCGGCCTGCGGCATCGCCGCAGAGATGCGGCCTGCCAGGCGTGAAAATGGCAAACTCTGTATCCAGACTGTGCCGGGCCCCGTGAGCTTTGCAAAGAACACACCTTCTCCGCCGAAAATCATCGATTTGATCGACCCGGCGCGCTCCAGATCGAAGTCCACCGTCGCGGTGATTGCAGCGACGCAGCCGGTATCCACATGCAGTACTTCGCCTGGCGCCAGTTCGCGTTCGACGACCGTCCCGCCCACATGAACAAAGACCCAGCCATCGCCATCGAGAGACTGCATGATGAAGCCCTCTCCACCAAACAATCCGGTCATCACCTTCTTTTGAAAATAGATGCCGAGCGAAACCCCGCGGGCCGCACACAGAAATGCGTCCTTCTGGCACACCAGCCGTCCGCCAACTTCGGTGAGTTTGATCGCCAGAATGTGTCCTGGATAGGGTGAGGCGAATGCCACGCGGGCCTTACCGATGCCCTGATGCGAAAAGACGGTTGTGAAAAGGCTCTCACCGGTTATCAGACGTTTACCGGCCCCCACCAGCTTATCGAACAGGCCGCCGCCCATACTGTCCTCAGAGGCATCCCCGAATACGGTTTCCATGTGAACGTCGGGCGCCTTGAACATCATGGAACCCGCTTCTGCAATCGCACTTTCACCCGGGTCCAGTTCGATTTCGACGAACTGCATTTCAGTGCCCTTGATCTCGAAGTCGATATCATCGGCATCTTGAACGGAACGCTCGTGCCGGGTCGTCGGAACGCTTGGTACAGAGCCGAATATAGCCATGGGGTGACCTCTCTTCGCTGATCTGCCGCAGGATTTGATGTGTGTGCATACGGCACCCATGTAGGCGTGTAAACGGTTGCCGAAACGCGGCCGGCGTTTAGATCGTTTCACGTTCATATGGAAACGTTTGATGGCGCCAAATCGGTTCGCCCGGCAAGGCGCGAAAACCCGGCCAAAGCGTTTCCATATGAACGTGAAGCGATCTAGCGCGCGCCGATAGCCCGCACCCTGCGCGCGGTTTTCCGGAAATGACGCAATATCGAACGAAACTCGCCCAGCTTTGGACATCTCGGGGAACTAGAACCCGGCCATCAGAACAAAACAGGGGCCATCATTTATGTTGCGGACTCTTCGAATTTCAGCACTTGCGGGCGCATGCCTTGCCTGTTTCACGCTCACAGCGCAATCGGCAGATCTCGATCCGCCGCAAAGCTACGCGCCGAGTTCATGGTATGTCCGGGGTGACTTCGGGGTTGCCATCAGCGGCGCCGACAATCAGCCCAACACCGAGGCTGCCTTCGCGCTTGGCTTTGGACTGGGATATCGTTTCTCGGAGATGTTTCGCGGCGACGTCACCTTCGATGGAGCATTCGATTATGGCTTCGGAAACGGCGTCGACACCTACGGCGTTCTCGCAAATTTCTACTTCGACATTCCGGTCGCTTTTATCGTGACACCCTATGTCGGCGCCGGCATCGGCTGGGGTGAAGCCGACGGCAACGGCGTCAACGATGACGGTATAGCTTTTGCCGGCATGGGCGGTTTTACCTTCGATGTATCGTCGAACATGGCGATCGATATTGGCTACAAGGCCCGCTACATCGACCTCGAGGCCTCAAAAACCGGCGGTGTCAGCTATTGGCTTGACCATATGGTACGGGCCGGCATCCGCTACTCGTTCTAGACAGTTTCGTGATCAGGTCTGCGCAGCCTTTATGGCACGCCAGACCTTTTCCGATGTGAAGGGCATTTCAAGATGCCTTACACCGTGGTCTTTGAGCGCATCGATAACCGCATTCGCAATGGCCGCCGGGGCCCCGGTTGCCCCTGCTTCTCCGGCACCTTTCACACCTAACGGATTGGTGTCGGTCGGCGCCGCTTCATTGAACTGCACAGTCATTGCCGGCAGGTCGTCGGCCCGGGGCAACGCATAATCCATCAAACTGCCGGTGAAGATCTGCCCCGACTGATCGTCGTAGACAATCTGCTCCAGCAAGGCCTGACCAATGCCCTGCACGCATCCTCCATAGACCTGACCCGCCGCGATCAGCGGATTGAGAATACGGCCGAAATCATCGATCACCGTGTAATCCACAAGGACAACCGACCCGGTGTCGGGATCGATCTCCACTTCCGCAACGTGGCATCCGTTTGGAAAACTATGCCGGGTGCGCTCAAACGTGGCGGAAGACCCAAGGGTATGCTCAACCCCCTCCGGCAAATCTTCAGCCTCCCGCAATGCGCGCTCCAGTTCCAGAAGCGTGATGCTCAAATTTGTGCCGCGCACCGCATAAAGACCATCCGCGAAGACGATGTCATCCAGATCGGCATCGAGAATATGGGCGGCCGCAGCCATGCCTTTTTCCCGCACCTTCCCGGCCGCACCCAACATTGCACTGCCGCCGATCATCAATGATCGGGAGCCTCCATGACCGCCGCCGGTGGCCACCAGATCGGTGTCTCCCTGAACGATGCTGATGTCTTCGAACGCAAGACCGAGAACCTCATGCACGATTTGCGAATACGCGGTTTCATGGCCCTGCCCCGTCGAATGGGTCCCGACAAGCAATGTGACTTTACCATCGTCTTCAAACCTAATCTCGGTCCCGTCCGACGGCATGCCCAGCGTTACTTCAAGATAGCTGGACGTACCGACCCCCCTCAACTTGCCACGTGCGGCAGCGTGCTTTTTTCTCGCGTTTGAGTGATCCAGACCGGCGGATTGCATTGCCAGGGAATGCGTGCTGGCGAAGTCGCCGCAGTCAATGGTCATTCCAAGCGACATCTGGTGGGGAAATGCGCGAATAAAGTTTCCAACCCGCAAATCATCGGGTTCACAGCCAAGCTCCAGGGCTGCGACATCCACCAGCCGCTCAATGATATAGGCAGCTTCCGGCCGCCCGGCCCCACGATAGGCATCCACCGGTACGGTGTTGGTATAAGCCGCATTGACTTCCATATAGACGTCGGCAATGCCGTAATTGCCGCCCATTGAGACCCAACTGGCCGCCGTCGGAATCACCGGCGCCATGCTGGACAGATAAGCCCCCATGTTTGCGGTCGTCGCGACCCGCAATCCGAGGAACACACCGTCATCGTCAAGTGCCAGTTCCGCATGGGTGACGTGGTCGCGGCCGTGAATTTCCGCAAAGAAGGTCTCGGTTCTCTCGGCGATCCATTTGACCGGCCGGCCGCTCAGCCTGGCAGCCAGCATCACCAGGATGTTCTCGGGATAAACAAAATTCTTGGCGCCGAACCCGCCCCCCACATCGCCTGCGACAACGCGGATGTTGTCCGGTTCGGTCTGGAATACGGCGGCAGCCATTTGCATCTTGTTGCCATGCACCGCCTGACCCGACACATGCAGCGTGTAGCGGCCGGCCGGTGCATCATATTCGCCGATGGAGCCGCGTGGTTCGATCGCCGAAGGCGCCACCCGGTTGTTGATCAGGTCGAGCGAAACAACCCTGGGCGCCGCGGCAAAAACCGTGGCAACCGCGCGCGCGTCGCCTTTGGTGAACCGGAAGGCGCGGTTCGTCTCATGTCCCTCCCAGACCTGTACCGCTTCGTCGTCCAGCGACGCTGCCAGATCCACCATTGCAGGCAATGTCTCATAATCGACGAAAACCAGTTCCGCTGCATCGCGCGCCTGCGCCACGGTTTCAGCCACAACGAAGACAATGGGCTCACCGACATACTTTACAGTTCCATCGGCGAGCGGATAGCGGGCTGGATGCTGCAAACTGTCCGGATCAATTCCTTCAATTGCCGTCATGCTGGGAATCGGCCCAAGCCCCGCAGCACGGCAGTCCTCGATCGTCACAATACGCACAACGCCCGGCGCCGCGGACGCATCGCAGGTGTCCACAGAAACCAGGCGCGCGTGCGCATGCTGAGAGCGCACAACAACGCCGAACAGTTGGCGGGGCAGCGAAATATCGTCAATAAAACGCCCCTCACCCTTCAAAAAGCGCTCGTCTTCGCGCCGGCGCACGGCCTGGCCAATTCCAAATTTTTCCATATTAGGGCCTGTTGAGGATCATAGTTGCGCCAGACGGCTTTTCGCAGGGCGGTCAGTTGCGCGTTGGACGGCCCTCGATGGGATAACGCGGATCGTTGTATCCCGGCGTGGATGGATGGCCAACCGGCACCAGACTTTCGAAGAACGCTTCGTCTTCCGCAGTGAAGTCGTACTCAAGCGCACGCACGTATCCCTGCCATTGTTCTAGGGTGCGGGGGCCGGCCAGCACAGAAGACACATAGCCGTTGTTCAGCACCCAGTTGACGGCGAGGTGGATTGCTGTGGTTCCTGCGTCTTCCGCACGCGCCTTCACGGCTTGCGCCATATGCAGCGACTCCTCGCGCCACTCGGTCTCCAGGATCCGGCCGTCCGCCCGCCCGGCCCGCGTGCTGGCTGCCGGAGCGTCTCCGGCGCCGTACTTTCCCGTCAACACGCCCCTGGCCAGAGGACTGTAGGGCACCACGCCCATATTGTAGTGCCCGCACACCGGCAGCTGTTCGACTTCCGGCTGGCGGTTGAACGCGTTGTAGTAAGGTTGGCTGACGACCGGTCGCGGCACACCAAGGCGATCACATAGCCGCACCACCTCGGCGATCCGCCAGGCACGGTAGTTGGAGACGCCAAAATACCGCACTTTGCCGGATACAATCAGCTGCCCCATCGTGGCAACGGTTTCGTCCAGCGGGGTCGTATGATCCTCGAGATGAAGGTAGTAAATATCAATCCAGTCTGTCTTCAGCCGTGCCAGTGACGCATCGAGCGCGCGCATGATCCAGCGGCGGCTCAGGCCCTTCTGGTTCGGATTATCGCCCATCGGATTGCCGACTTTGGTGGCCAGCACCCAGTCGCCACGCTGCCCCTTGATCGCCGCACCAACCGCTTCCTCCGAGCGCCCGTTCACATATTGATCAGCGGTATCAATGAAATTGACGCCGTCGCCGCGGGCACGATCGATGATTTTGCGCGCCTGCTGCGGTGCCGTCTCGCGCCCGAACATCATCGTGCCCAGACACAGACAAGAAACACGCACACCGCTTCGGCCCAAGACTCTGTATTCCATTCATTCAGTCCCGTTGCGAGCTCATATTAAGGATGCAAGATAACAGCGCAGCAAAGTTTCATCCTCCGGGAAACCCTGTCTGACCCACCAGGCCTCCGCCTTGCGCAGGGCGTCACCCACTTGCGGACCGGCCTCCACCCCCAGGGCCAGCACGTCTGCTCCACTGAGAGGAAACACTGGCGCCGTCCATCGCTGTGGCAGATCCGCCATGCGGTTCCAGCGAGCATCATGATTGTCGTCGCTGGATCCGGCCCAACTGATCAACACATCATCCCGGTACGCCTTGGCTCCCATTTCATAGAGCCTGATCTTGGCATCATCTTCCTCAACGTCCATGTATCGGTATGTCAGATCCAGCGCTGCCAGACGTCCGGTCTCGTCGTTGCTCAAAACGAACCGCTCTCGCAAGACATCCACATCACCTGGACTTGCGAGGCCCAGCGCCGCAAGGCGAAGCAGCGCATCGGGCTCAAACCCGTTTCCAGCCTCGATTTCGCACAACCGTGAAAGCCGCTTCAGGTTGGCCGGTGAAGGCAGGATCTGCGCTAAAATGCGGTGGCGCTCCATCGTGGTGATAATTGATACCGCCGCACCCGCCACCAAAAGACGGAACATTTCCTGGCGAATGCGTTCCCTGGAAAGCCGTTTCAGACCCTCCTTCAATGCAATGCACGCCTCAAGCCCGGCCTCGTCAATACTGCCGTCGCCCAATACGGCATTGAACCGGAAGAACCGCAGGATGCGGAGGTAATCCTCCTCTATCCTCACCCGCGGTTCGCCCACAAACCGAACCCGGCCGGACAACAGGTCGCCATAACCGCCGAGCGGATCGTAAAGCTCCCCATGGCGATCGCAAAACAGCGCGTTCATCGTAAAATCGCGGCGGCTTGCGTCCGCTTCCCAATCGTCCGTGAAGGCCACCTTGCTTCGGCGGCCATCGGTCTCGATATCCAGCCGCAACGTGGTAATTTGATAGACATCCGCCTCGCCGTCACCGACCACGGCGGTGACCGTGCCATGGGAGATGCCGGTCGGCACGGACTTGATGCCTGCACCATCAAGGCATTGCACCACCTGCTTCGGCGGCAACGTGGTCGCGATATCCACATCGCTCACTGGACGTCCAAGCAGTGCATCACGCACGGCACCGCCTGCAACCCGTGCGGAGCCGGACGTCTCCAGAGCATCAAACACCCGTTGCAACGATCCCGCTGTGAGCCAGGTTTCAGCTCCAAGCTCCACGTGTTGTGACGGGTGAGAGGTCATCGCGTCATCTGCCCGGCATCGACGAAAAGGCGTTCGAACAGATTGCGCAGAATACCGGCAGTGGCGCCCCAGATATAGCGGTCTTCGTAAGGCATGGCGTAAAAGTAGCGCTTCTTGCCCTTCCAGACACGGCTCTCGGTGCGATGATTGGCTGGATCCATCAGGAAGCTCAGCGGCACCTCAAAAATATCCGCGACCTCAACCGGATCCGGCACCAGATCAAACCCTTCACTGACGATGCCGACGACCGGCGCAATCTTGAACCGGGTCCCGGTGCGGTAGTAATCCAAAAGGCCGATCACTTCGACGAACTCATGCGCCACACCGGTCTCTTCGTGGGTTTCACGCAGGGCGGCCGCGATCGAACCGGCATCGCTTCGCTCCACCTTGCCGCCCGGAAAGGCGACCTGTCCACCATGTGCATCAGGACTGTCGGTGCGTTGAATGAACAGTGCATTGAGGCCGCCGGGCCGGTTGACCAGGGGCACCAGCACGGCAGCGTCGCGATAGGTTTCACCCGGCTGCAGCCAGGATTCCATTTCAGGGTTCAGTTCATGATCGCCTTTCGACGCAATCTGCAACGATGACGTCATGGCCGCAGGATAGTCCTGCGCCAGCCGCGCTCTGGCCAGACGGCGCACGACATCGGCTTCAAGCAGGCGGGGTTCCGGTTTCAAATAGGACATCATCAAAGATCGAGATCCGCGGCACTGGCCATTGCAAAGAACACACCGCCGCTCCAAACGCCGAAACACTCATCTCCGTTGGCGCCATGCGTTGTGCCCAGTTCCACGAGATCATAGAAGACGGGCCGCGAGACAAGAGCTTCGAGTCGCTCCCGCACCAGCGCATATGGCCGAAGCTCACCTGGCAGTTCGGTCGTTGCGAATCGCAATGGATGAGCCTCGTCGATTGTTACCTCATCCCCCACATTCGTTCTGAAACTGATCGTCTGCCCGCGCGCCATTCCGGTTACCGTCATGGCGACTGCGGTAAACGGTGCATCTTCCACTTCGATGCCATAGCGTTCAACCGGCGTAACCAGGCTGTAGTTTCCATCATCTTCCCGCCGCAGGATGCTTGCAAACAGCCGCACCAGGCGCTCCCGATGGATCGGCGTCCCCATATAATACCAGGTGCCATCGCTTGCGATATGCATGTCGATATCCCCTAAAAACGGCGGATTCCATAGGTGAACAGGCCGTGCCGGGCTTGCCTTTCCTGCCGCTGTTTCCAGATCTTTGAGCGCCGTTTTCACTCTTCGTCATGCCTTTGCAAACATAAATCACGAATGCTTGCGGCCACGGTCTGTCACAGTTCCGACATCAAACGATGCAAACCCAAACCGCACCCTCGGAAAATCGCGCAGAAGTGACCGCAGCTAAACTCGAATTTTATTCTACGGACTTCTGGATTGCCGCGATAACACGTATAGTTATGCACATGAAAAACATAAATGAAACCGACGACCAAAGCGTCGCGGAAATCGAAGCCACCGGAGAAACGCTGGTCAAGGTGCGCTCCGCCATTGGCGAAGTGATATTCGGCCAGGAACCTGTGATCGATCAAACCCTGATTGCCATCCTGACCGGTGGTCATGCGCTGCTCGTCGGCGTGCCGGGACTGGCCAAGACCATGCTCGTTGAGACCATGTCGCGGGTGCTTGGACTGGATGAGAAACGCATCCAGTTTACGCCCGATCTCATGCCGGCGGATATTGTCGGATCAGAAGTGCTCGAAGAAAGCCAGACCGGCGCCCGCAGCTTCCGCTTCATTCAGGGTCCGGTGTTCTGCCAGTTGCTGATGGCCGATGAAATCAACCGCGCCAGCCCGCGCACCCAATCAGCCCTCCTGCAGGCGATGCAGGAAAAACATGTGACTGTTGCCGGCACCCGCTATGACCTGCCGCGGCCGTTTCACGTCCTTGCCACCCAGAACCCGCTTGAACAGGAAGGCACCTACCCTTTGCCGGAGGCACAGCTTGACCGTTTCGTCATGCAGGTCGATGTCCCCTATCCGGACCTTGAAGCCGAACGCCGCATGCTGTTTGCCACCACCGGGTCGGACCAGCATGACGCACCGGTGATCATGTCGCCTGAAAGTCTGATGGCCGCACAGCGCCTGATCCGCCGCATCCCCGTCGGCGATACTGTTATCGACGCGATACTCACCCTGGTCCGCTCCGCCCGGCCCGACTCGACCGAGCATGACTTCGTCAAGGACGGCGTGTCCTGGGGCCCCGGCCCACGCGCCAGCCAGGCGCTCATGCTGGGTGTGCGGGCGAAAGCGTTGATGGACGGACGTCTTGCGCCTTCAGCCGACGACGTGATCGCTCTGGCCGGGCCCGTCCTGCAGCACCGCATGGCGCTCACCTTTGCCGCCCGCGCCGACGGCATCACAATGGATCAGGTCATTACACAACTGTGCGAAAAGCTCGCCTAGCGAAATGGCAATTTGGACATCTTCAGCCGACGCTGATCCGCGCGAACAGGAACTTCGGCATCGCGATGCCGCGGAGCGCCTGGCAAGCGCATTTCCGCCTCTTCTCGTGGAGGCCGAGCGGGTCGCGCATAACATCGCGCAAGGACTGCACGGGCGCCGGCGCGCCGGCTCCGGCGAGGCCTTCTGGCAGTTCCGGCGCTATCGGCCGGGCGACATGGCATCCACCATCGACTGGAGAAAGTCGGCCCGCTCGGACCGGCTTTATATTCGCGAGAACGAATGGGAAGCGGCAAACACCCTGTGGCTTTGGGTCAATCCTTCCGACGGCATGGAATTTCAATCGCATCTTTCGCAAACCACCAAGCGCGAGCGCGCAATCATCCTCGCCCTGGCTCTGGGTTCATTGCTGGTGAGTGGAGGAGAACGCATCGGCGCATTTGGCAGCGACGTTCCACCGTCGTCCTACCGCACTGCCCTGAGGCGTATCGCGTCACACTTTGTGACACCCCCCGAAAGCGATGAAGACGCGGCTTCACTGCCGCCCAGCATCACGTTGCGCCGGTTCTCAAACATCGCCCTGTTTGGCGATTTTCTGGAACCGATTGACGAGATCGGCGACCGCCTGGCGGCAATTGGCTCCCAAGATGTCCGCGGCCATCTTGTGCAGGTGCTGGATCCGGCTGAAGAGACCCTCCCCTATGTGGGCCGCAAGGAATTCAAGGAGATGGCCGGTGCTCTGAAACTCACCATCGGGCGCACCGAGAACCTGAGAAGCGATTATCAAAAACGCATCGCCGCGCACCGGGTCGAACTACGCGAACTGGCGCGCCGCCTGGGCTGGACGCTGACCGTTCACCACACTGATCATCCGCCGCAAACTGCACTGCTTGCACTATACGGCCTTCTATCCGGACACATGACACACGCCGCCGAACGGGCAATCAACGGTTAGGCCATGCTGACACTTGGATCCATAGCGTTCCTTACGCCTTATGCACTGGTGGCGCTGCTTGCCATTCCGGTAATCTGGTGGCTGCTGCGTTTTACGCCGCCGCGGCCGGAGCAAATACGGTTTCCGCCCATTCGCTTCCTGCTGGGGCTGGTCTCGCGCGAGGAAACTCCGCACACTTCGCCGTGGTGGCTGACCCTGCTTCGAACCCTGCTTGCGGTGATGGTCATCCTGGCTGCCGCCAATCCTGTGCTCAATCCATACGACGCGCTCACCAGGACCGACCGGCCGCTGCTGATTGTTGTTGATGATGGATGGGCCTCGGCACAGGACTGGAACCTCCGCATCGAAACCCTGCGGCGCATCGCCAGCGAGACCGAGCGGTCATCGCGAAAAATCGCGCTGGTGACCACATCCCCTCGGGTAACGCCCTTGCCTGTTGCGCCTGCGGCGGCATCGGATTTCCGGGACAAGGTGGACGCCCTGGATCCGCAACCCTTCAATCCGGACCGGGCCGCACTGGCCAAACGTCTCTCAGCCGGGTTGAACGCAACATCCGGCCTTGAGGTGGTGTGGCTCTCCGACGGCCTTGATTATGGTTCAGCGGAGGACTTCGCTGCAGTCCTCGGCAAGCTTGCCGGAGGCAATGTCGAACTGTCGATCCTGTCACCGGAGCCGGACAACACGGCAATCGCCATCGGCAGTCCGAAAATCTCAGACGGTGGTATTGAAATCGCGGTCCGGCGGGCGAGTGATGGTGCGTTGCCCACCGGCCGGGTTCGGGCGCTTGCCCTCAATGGCCGCTCCCTCGGCGAGGGCGAGTTTGAATTTTCACCGGGCGCAACCGAGGCGGAAACCCGTCTCGAACTGCCTGTGGCGTTGCGCAATCAGGTTGCCAGGCTGGAAGTGGTCGAGGCGCGCACGGCGGGATCCGTATTCCTCCTGGATGATCGCTGGCGGCGCAAAACCATCGGCATCATGTCGGGCGAGGCGCAGGAAGTATCGCAACCCCTGCTGTCTCCGCTCTATTACCTGCAGCGCGCAATAGAACCCTTCGCCGATATCAAGGTTGCGTCCACGTCCAACGCTGACAGCAGTCTTGAAACTTTGCTGTCACAAGGCATGTCCGTGCTGGCGCTGGCGGATATCGGCACCATCCTGGCGAAGGAAAAAGCACAGATCGAGGAATGGGTGACCAACGGTGGCATTCTGGTGCGGTTTGCCGGTCCAAGGCTGGCCGGGGGCAGCGATGATCTGGTGCCGGTGAAACTGCGGCGCGGCGGCCGCGCGCTCGGCGGCGCGCTGTCCTGGACAAAGCCCCAACCACTGGCGAAGTTCGAAAGCGACAGCCCGTTCTTTGGGCTGGAAATTTCCGGCGAAATCACCGTTAAGCGTCAGGTTCTGGCCCAACCGGGCATTGAATTGGCGGACCGCACGTGGGCGCGTCTTGCGGACGGCACACCGCTGGTCACAGGGGTGAAGAGCGGCAACGGGCTGATTGTCCTGTTCCATGTGCCGGCCAATCCCGAATGGTCGAACCTTCCGCTCTCGGGTTTGTTTGTGGAGATGCTGAAACGGATCGTCGATCTGGCGCAGGGTGTGACACAGTCCGACACCGGTGTAGCAGCGGCCAATGTTGCAACGTCCGCTGCTTATACGCCGCTGCGGACGCTCGATGGATTTGGCGTTCTGGTCGACCCGCCACCGGCGGCGGCGCCAATTCCGTCAGACAAGATCGCTGAGCTCAAACCGCAACCTGAACACCCACCGGGATTGTACCGCCGCGGCGGCCACTCATATGCGGTCAATCTGGCCGCATCCAACGAAACACTGAAACCGCTGCCCACCCTGCCGGGCGCCGTCGCCCCGGGGCATTATCAGGCCAAGCCACAGGAACCGTTGCGCGGCATTCTCCTGGTCATCGGCATCATTCTTCTGCTGATCGATGGTTTGGCTGTTCTGGTCCTGTCCGGCCGGCTCGGAATATCATTGTCACGTGGCGCAACCGCCAGCCTGGTCCTTGCCGCCGGCCTGATGGTGCTTGCGCCAGCGGCATTCGCACAGTCGAGCCCCGATACACCGTCATCGGAGGACCAATACGCCATGCGGGCGTCGCTCGACACCAGGCTGGGGTTCGTGGTCACCGGAATCTCGACAATCGACAACACCAGCCGGGCCGGTCTGACAGGCTTGAGCTCCGTGTTGCATGAGCGCACGGCACTCGAACCGGCAGGGCCGATCGGCATCGACATAGAGCGCGACGAGATCGTGTTCTTCCCGATCATCTACTGGCCCATAACACCGGATGCCAAGGCGCCTTCGGAAAAGGCCGTGGCAAAGATCGACACCTATCTCAAGAACGGCGGCACCATTTTCTTCGACACCCGGGATCACCAGATATCCGTACCCAGCCTGAGCAGCACCAATCTGTCTCCAACACAGCTTGCCCTGCGACGCGTTCTGCGCAATCTCGACGTGCCGGCACTTGAGGTTGTTCCGGCTGACCATGTGCTGACCAAGGCCTTCTATCTGCTGCAGACGTTCCCCGGACGCTGGGAAGGCGGGCGGCTGTGGGTCGAAGCCTCGCGGTCCGGAGAAACCCAGCAAGGCCGCCGCGGGTCCTCCAATTTCGACGGCGTATCTTCGATCATCATCGGCTCGAACGACTATGCCGCGGCATGGGCGATGGACCTGCAGGGCAAGCCGCTCTATCCGGTCGTGCCCGGCGGTCAGCGGCAGCGCGAGTTGGCCTACAGAAGCGGCGTCAACATCGTCATGTACGCGCTCACCGGCAATTATAAGGCCGACCAGGTGCACGTACCGGCATTGCTGGAAAGGCTCGGACAATAATCCATGGCCTGGTCCGTCTACATTGATCCGCTTGTCTCCATGTGGCTGATCTGGGTCTTGGGCGCCGCTGCTCTGGCGGCGGTTGCGGTGGGGCTTGTTTTGCGCGCCCGCGGCGCCGTCGTCCGGTTGCTTGCGACCGCGGCCCTGGTGCTCGGGCTTCTCAATCCAGTGGTTCAGGAAGAAGAGCGCGAGAAGCTTTCCGACATCGCCGTGGTGGTCACCGATCACAGCCTGAGCCAGACCCTGTCGCAACGCATTGAACGCACTGACGCGGCACGGGCAGAGCTGGAGAAGCAGCTCAAGGCAATCGAAAACCTCGAAATCAGATGGGTGACCACGAGCCGCTCGGACACCGCATCGAATGGCGAAACAAGGCTCTTTTCAGGTCTTTTTTCCGCCCTCGCGGACGTGCCGCCCGACCGCTTCGCCGGCGCCATCATGCTCACCGACGGACAGGTGCATGATGTTCCCGATAACCTGGCGGACAGTGGCTATAACGGCCCGGTCCACGCCCTCCTCACCGGCCAACGCAATGAACGCGACCGGCGCATCGTGCTCGAACGCGCGCCCAGATATGGCATCGTCGGCGAGAGCCGTGCCGTAAAATTCCGGGTCGACGACGATAAGCCGGGCAGCAATGTCGATGTCACCATCACCATCGATGGAAAGAGCACCCAGGTCATCAACGTCCCCATCGGCCAGTCCGTTGAATACGAGCTTAAGATCGAGCATGGCGGACAGACCGTAACCGAACTATCCGTCCAGCTGGCCGAAAACGAACTCACTCCGCACAACAACCGGGCAGTGTTCACGACCGATGGCGTGCGCGAACGGTTACGTGTTTTGCTGGTCTCGGGCGAACCGCATCCGGGCGAGCGCACGTGGCGCAATCTGCTAAAGGCGGACGCCGCGGTCGACCTCGTGCATTTCACCATTTTGCGGCCGCCTGAGAAGCAGGACGGGACGCCTATTCGCGAACTGTCTTTGATCGCGTTTCCGACGCGCGAGCTGTTTTCGGTAAAGCTGAACGAATTCGACCTGATCATTTTCGACCGCTATCAGCGGCGCGGCGTGCTGCCTCTCATCTATCTGTCAAACATCGCCAATTATGTCGAACAGGGCGGCGCGGTTTTGATCGCCGCAGGCCCGGCCTTTGCAACGCCCTTGAGCCTTTACCGCACACCTTTGGCCGACATATTGCCGAGCAGCCCGACCGGCCAGGTGACGATCCAGCCATATAAGCCGCGCGTCACGGAACAGGGCACGCGCCATCCGGTCACCCGGGCGCTGCCGGGCGGCGAACTCGATGAACCCACCTGGGGCCGCTGGTTCCGTCTGGTCGATGTCGAGCACAAGGAAGGCGATGTCCTGATGGCAGGGCCCGGCGAGAAACCGCTGGTCATCCTCAATCGCCGCGGCGACGGCCGGGTCGCTCAACTTCTGTCGGATCACACCTGGCTGTGGGCACGCGGCTATGAAGGCGGGGGGCCCCAGGCCGAGCTTCTGCGCCGGCTCGCCCACTGGCTGATGCAGGAACCTGAACTCGAGGAAGAAGCCCTGAGCGCGCGGTTCGATGGCGAGAAACTCATTGTCGAACGGCGCTCCATGTCGGACACGATCTCGCCTGTGACCATCGTTTCGCCATCCGGCAAGTCGAGCGAAGTGACACTGTCGGAAACCGGTCCCGGCGTCTGGCAGGCGCGGCTCACTGCCGATGAGGTCGGATTGCACCGGCTTGGCGATGGAACGCTTTCCGCTGTTGCCGCCGTCGGCAACGCCAATACGCGCGAACTGCAGGACGTGCGCACCACAGATGCCATATTGAAGCCGATTGCCGAGATCACCGGCGGAGGGACGTTCTGGCTGGCCGATGCGGCCGGAACCATCGACCTGCCACGCGTGCGCATGGCAAGCGGCGGCAGGCGAATGGCGGGGACAAGCTGGCTGGGGCTGAAGTCCAACGACGCCTATGTGGTCAAATCCCTGCGCAGCGTGCCGTTGTTCTCAACCCTGCTCGGGCTCGCCGCGGTGCTGTTCCTGCTCGGCTTCACCTGGTTCCGCGAGGGGCGTTAGAGCACTTCACCTTCAGCACGGCCGACAAGGCCACGCACATCGGCCATCGAACCGGCCACCAGTTCTCTGAACAGCAATCGATCCGGATCGACAAACCCCGGCATGACAAGAGTGTCATCCAGCACCCGCGCGAACCCGACCCGCGCATAATAGGGTTCGTCCCCGACCAGAATAACCCGTTGATGCCCGAGTTCAGCCGCTCTGGCGAGCCCCGCCTGCATCAGTGCGATGCCACATCCCTGCCCCCTGATTGCGGGATCAACCGCGAGCGGACCCAGCAGCAAAGCCTCCCACCTCTGATTGATGGTTATGGGCCAGAAGCGAAGCGAGCCAACCAGCACGTCTCCCTGCCAGGCTGCGTAGGACAGCTCCTTGATCGGGGGCACGCCTTCGCGCAGGCGGTAGGAGGTCAATATGCGGCGCTCCAGGCCGAACGCCTGATCCAGCAGAGCTTCGATCAGCTGCGTTTCGATACCGTTTTCAGGTTTGATGCAAAGTGTTTGAGCAGACATGTGAGGAACTCGCTGTGTCAATCAGGACCAACAGAGCGCTTCATCCGCACCCGGCCTCACAATCTCTTTTTCAAGTAGGCTGGCCTTATGGGGACACGCGACGAAGCGAAAGCACAAAAGCGCCCTCGGCGGGCGGGCTTTCCGGTCGTCGTCGTCGAATGGCGGCCATGACCAACATTGGCGTCTGCTCCAGTTGAGATCGCGCTCTTAGCACGGGTCGCGGAGATGGTCCAGTCTATGCAAGCATCCCGCTCTAACCCAGCGCAAACCCGTCATAATCGTTCGCGGCGACATCCCTGCACTTCGCCTGATAGGCGGGATAGCCAAGATAGGGCATGAAAACGCGCGGCTTGCCTGGAATGTTCACTCCGAGATACCAGGAATTGCACGTCGGATAGAGTGTCTTGCCGGCCAGAAGATTGACGTGGCCGACCCACTCGTCTTCAGCCTCGAATGTCGCTTCGATGGAGGTTGTGCCTTTCCCATCCGCATACGAAATCATATCGGCGATAAACTCAACGTGCTGCTCGATGGACGGCAGCATGTTGGTGAGCACGGACGGACTGCCGGGGCCTGTGATGGTGAACAGGTTGGGAAAGCCGGAAATCGCGATGCCCAGATAGGTACGCGGTCCCTCGCCCCATTTTTCCCTGAGCGTCAGACCGCCCCGGCCCCGGATATCGATTTTGGCCAGGGATCCGGTCATGGCGTCGAACCCGGTGGCAAACACGATGGCGTCCACTTCATAGACCTCGCCATTCGCAATCGGCCCGTCGGGTGCGATTTCCCCGATCGGCGCCTTGCTGATATCGACCAGCGTCACATTCGGGCGGTTATAGGTCTTGAAGTAATCCGTATCGACGCACAACCGTTTGCATCCGACAACCGATGTCGGACACAGCAGGTCCGCCACATCACGGTCTTCCACCGTTTCGCGGATCCGTTCGCGGATGAATTCAGCCGCCGTTTCGTTGGCTTCGGTGTTGAGCAGAAGGTCACCAAACGACGTCATGTAACACAGCCCGCCATTGTCCCACATGGCCCTGTATCTGGCTTCGCGTTCCTCTGCCGACACCGCCAGGGCGGGCACATCGCTAACCTCGAAGCGGGTGCCGTTGCGCGTACTTTTCTCGAGTGCTCTCAAGTCATCATAGGTTGCCTTGACCCGGTCTCTTTCCTCCGCTGTCAGGGGTTTGTTGCGGGCTGGCACCGCATAGTTGGGTGTGCGCTGGAAGACGTAGAGATGGTCAGCCTGCTCGGCGATGACGGGAATTGCCTGGATCGCCGATGAACCGGTGCCGACGACCGCGACCCGCTTGCCGGTGAAGTCGACTTCTTCTTGCGGCCAGTTGCCGGTGTGATACCAGGCGCCCTTGAATTCATCCCGGCCCTTTACATCCGGAACATTCGCAGATGACAGACACCCGGTCGCCATGACGCAATGCCTTGCCGAATGGCGCTCCCCGCTCTGTGTTTCCAGAACCCATAGATTGCGGTCCTCATGAAAAGTCGCCGACGCAACCAGCGTGTTGAACCGGATATCGTCACGCAGATCGAACCTGTCGGCCACGTGGTTTGCGTATTGCAGTATCTCCGGTTGCGGCGAATAGCGCTCGGACCAGTCCCACTCCTGCTGCAACGCATCGGAGAACTGGTAGGAATACTCCATGCTCTCAACGTCGCACCTGGCGCCGGGATAACGGTTCCAGTACCAGGTTCCGCCGACACCATCGCCACGCTCCAGAATGCGCCCTGTGAAACCGAGCTCGCGCAATTTCTGGAGCATGTACATGCCACCAAACCCCGCCCCGACGATCAATACGTCGACATCAGTTTCCGCTGTCGCAGCCTCGCCGTTGCCGGTGTTGGGTTTCTCGCTCATCTCAAAAGCTTCCGTAAACACTCTAGGGTATGAACCGGCGGCATCTTATGCAGACCATGAGGATTTGCAAAGGAACTGTTGGCCCGAAGCGCGAAAACCCTTCCCGTCACGCGCCACCCAGCGTCCGCATGACCAGCTCAGGTACGCCCAGGAAGGCGGCGACGATATACGCAGCGTAGAATACAAGAAAGCCGGTTGCCTCGCGTCGGCTGATCGACCATCCGCTGACCAGAACGGGCAACAGGATAACCGTTGCCCCGAGCATGACCCAGACGTCGAACCACGGTATCTGGCCGGTGATCGGAATCGGGCCGAAGAAAGATGCAACTCCTAGTATCACGAGGATGTTCGACAGATTGCTGCCAATGACGTTTCCAAGCGCCACGTCACTGTGACCACGTGTGGCAGCGATAATCGAAATCGTGAGTTCGGGGAGCGACGTGCCAATAGCAATCATGGTCAATCCGATCACCGCTTCGGAGACCCCAAGGCCGCGGGCGATGTTGATTGCGGCATCGACGAGGAGTTGTGCGCCGAAAATGACCGCGGCGCAGCCGGCAATAAATATCGGGATGCTCACCCATAACTGGGTCGACACGCCCTTGTATTCATCGATTTCACCGGCGGCGAGTTCGGCTGCAGTATCGCGTGCAAGCCGCTTGGCCTCAACCCGCTCGCTCCAGTAGGAATACGCCGTGTAGGCTGCAAAGACGAGCACCATGGCAATCCCCATCACGGGATGGATCGTGCCCAGAAGCGACAGGCCGACAAGGAAGCTCGTGGCCATGAGCAACAACATGCCGTCGCGATGAACGATGCGCCGTGACGCCCTGATCGGCTGGATCAGCGCCGCCGCACCCAGCACCAGCAGGATATTGGCGATGTTACTGCCGACAACGCTGCCGGTCACAATATCGGGGACGTTGCTCAACACCGCTTGAATGGAGACGGTCAGTTCCGGCGCCGATGTCCCCAGGGCGACGATGGTCAGCCCGACGATGAGCGGTGGAATGCTAAGCCTGTCGGCAATGGCCACGGCGCCACGCACCAGGGCCTCTCCGCCCGCCAGCAACAGGGCGAGACCGATCAGAAGCAACAGGGCATCACTCATGCGGGCTCAATCTCACCATTGCGATGGCGGCGGCAAATCATCGGTGATTTCCGCGATCCTGCGCCGGGTGCCACCGGTCGTCCCTTCTGGCAGGTCGTCGGAGGAAAAGAAACCGAATTCCGCTATTTCCAGGGACGACGACGCCTGTTGTTCCCATTCGTCAATGGCATAGAGAGCCACGTGATCGCCCTTGAAATATTCGAAGTTGGTGTGCACCGACAAAAGCCGCGGCCGCGCACGCGCCATCACCCCCGTCTCTTCGCGAATTTCCCGCTCCACCGCCTGTTCGAAGCTTTCTGCCCGGTCGACGCCGCCACCTGGAAACAGCCAGCCGGGCGCATAAGTATGCCGCACCAGAAGAAAGCGTCCTTCCGCATCACGCACGACGCCCCGCACGCCAAGCGTCTGACTGCGCGTCAGGCGGAAATAGGGTTGCAAAACCGATAAGGACAAGGCTCGAAACAAGCGTCGTGGCAGCATCGTTTTCCTATATCACACGAAGACCCGCGAAAAACCGCAATATCAACTCGGATACCCCTCGCCAGCACCACCGTGTTCACCCCTCTGCACTCAACGGACATAAAGTCGCGCCACGGACTAAACAGTTGTCTTGTGACGGTCAATTTCATTATCACCGGCTGATAATGCAGTTTCGATGGGAAACTTGTACCTGAACTGACCGGCCTGATATGGTCTGGTTGTTCGCAGCCAAGACGAAAGTTTGTGTCATGTCGTCGACGACGGATGAGGCAACCCGCCTGACCTTTTATCAGCGCTTCAAGAAGCGCCGCCGCAAGCGTGTAAAACGCATCGGCAAGTGGGTGATGCGCAGTTTCTCCGATTTCGTCGGACGGCAGTCGCTCATTGGCGACCGCCCGGTCGTCGACCGGGACCACTTCCCGCATTTGCAGGTGTTTGAGGACAACTGGGAAGTCATTCGCGACGAGGCCGCGGAAATTCTGAAACACCGTGAGGCGGTACCTCTGTTTCATGAAATCTCGCGTGACCAGAAGCGTATTTCCACCGGATCCAACTGGCGTACCTTTATCCTCTATGGTTTTGGTCAGCCGGCGACGAAAAACGTCAAACAGGCACCGCAAACCGCGCGCCTCCTGTCACAGGTGCCAAATTTGCAATCCGCCTGGTTCTCAATCCTCGCGCCCGGCTATCACATTCCACCCCATCGCGGCCCGTCAAAAAGCTTCGTGACCTGTCACCTCGGTCTCCTGGTGCCGAAAGACTATAAGAACTGCACTTTGCGTGTCGGCACCGAGAAGCTCAACTGGCGTGACGGAAAACTGTTTATCTTCGATGACACCTATGAGCACGAGGTCCACAACAATACGGAAGAAGAACGCGTCGTGCTGCTGTTTCATGTGGACCGCCCGATGCGCCTGTGGGGCCGCCTCTTCGGCAAGACCTTCCTCGGCGCCCTCAAGTGGACGGCCTATTATCAGGATTCCGCCAAGCGGGCCCTGAATGCCGAGGACCGGTTCGAGGCAGCCGTCCGCCGTGCCGGAGAAAACCTTGAAAACATGAGCGAACCCTCCTAGGGCCTGTTGATGATCAACATCCTCAGGATATTCTTTCGCGCTGAAGAAACACGGCCCTTCGCTGTGTTGACATGCCTGCTTCTGGCCGGTCTGGCGGAAGGCATCGGCATCAGCTCACTGTTGCCGACCGTCACACAGATCAGCGGTGGAGCGACTGAAAATTCGTCTCCCTACAACCAGATGTTTCTCGACGCAATCGCCGCCGTCGGCCTGCCCCCAACAATTATCACGCTGGTTCTATTAGTAATCGGCGGCTTGAGCGCGAAAGCCATCTTGTCGTTCTTTGCGCTCTCCTATGTGGGATTCTCCATGGCGCATGTCGCAACCCATATGCGCTCGCGCCTCATCGAGCAGTTGTTGGCCGTGCGCTGGAGCTATTTCACCGAGCAGCGTGTCGGCAAGATTGCCAACCGGATCAGCAATGACGCGACGCGAGCGGCGGGTGCATATCAGACCTCCGCCAAGTTCATCGCGGTCTGTGTTCAGGCCGTTATTTACGTGCTTATAGCACTCGCCATTTCGCCGCTTCTCGCGATCGGCTGCTTGGGTGCCGCTGCGGTGATGGTGTTTACTCTCGCGAGCCTCACTAAGGTTTCTCTACGCTCAGGCTATAAGCAAACGGACAAGACAGCTGATCTGGTGACCTACCTCACCGACGCGCTCAACAACATCAAGCCGCTCAAGACCATGGAACGTCAGGCGGCATTCTCCGCATTGTTCGACAAAAAAATTCGCTACTTGAACAAGGCACTGCGCCGTCAGGTACTGTCCGCCCAGGCGATGACGTATGGCAAGGAATTGATCCTGTTCAATGCGGTCGGCGCGGGAGTTTACATGGCGCTCGTGTGGAAAATTCCGATACCGGAGCTGCTCGTTATGAGCGCCCTGTTTTACAATGTTGTCGGCATCGTCGGGAAGGCGCAGCAGTTCATGCAGCGCTCGGCTGAACTGGAGAGTGCATATATACGACTGACCGAGGAAATCGAGGTTATATCCGCGCAACGTGAAAAGAACCCAGGGACAAAAACACCAACTCTCAAGAAGGGATGCAACTTCCAAAACGTCACCTTCGCCCATGAAGATGTACCGGTCATTCACGACGTGACGTTTGATGTACCCGAGGGTGAGATCACGGTCTTACAGGGCCCGTCCGGATCTGGCAAAACCACGTTGATCGACATTCTGACCGGTTTGTATACGCCTGACTCTGGCCAAGTTCTCATAGATGGAACAGATCTCAAGGAAATTGACCTCAGACAGTGGCGCCGCATGATCGGTTATGTTCCCCAGGAACTGGCACTGCTGCATGACTCGATCCTGCTCAACATCACGCTGGGCGATGAGAGTTTGACCGAACAGGACGCCCGCGAGGCCCTAATCCAGGCCAATGGCTGGGACTTCGTGGCTGCATTGCCCGAGGGTCTCATGACGGTTGTCGGAGAACGGGGCATGAAGTTTTCCGGCGGCCAGCGCCAGCGCATCGCAATCGCCCGCGCGTTAGTGACCAAGCCTCAGCTTTTGATCCTGGACGAGGTGACCAGTGCGCTCGACCCGAACACCGAAGCGGAAATTTGCCGTAATGTGCGCGACCTTGCCGAGGCCTACACC
>JAJFHM010000342.1 GCA_021775625.1 Hyphomicrobiales bacterium
GACGTAGAACTTGCGCCCGATAGAACCGACCTGGTCTGAGAAGGATGAGGTGATGGTGGACTTGGCAAAGTCATAAGTGATCGTCGCCTGTTCTTCGTTGATGGCGACGTCGGTCCCGTCGACATTGACCTTGATGTGCAGCTTGACCTTGCACACCCAGTAGGACGCCACGTCCCACATCGGTTCGGCCTGGGCCGGGCCGGCGGCCAGGAACAGGAGGCAGGTTGCACCAATCGTTATCCGTTTCATGGCGGTACTCCTTGGCATGAGTTGGGTGCGGACATTGTGCCACACGGCCCGGAAATTCCAAGCGCGCCGCCTTGTTCAGGTAAACCGCAACAGTTCAGCCGGCCAGCCGCTCAAGACAGACCTTGGTGATGCCCTTGGTGACAAAGCCGAGCCTGGATGCAGCGCCCTTGGTGACGTCGATGATGAGCCTGCGGCTGACCGGGCCGCGGTCATTGATGCGGACGACAACCGAGCGGCCGTTGGCCAGATTGCGCACCCGCACCCTGGTGCCGAAGGGCAGCGAGCGGTGCGCGGCGGTCATGGCCGCAGGTGAGGCGCGCTCGCCGCTGGCGGTGATCGATGTCAGGGCATACCATGAGGCGCGGCCGCATTGCGTGGCCGCACCGGCGTAGGTGCCGGGGAGCGAGGCCAGGATGGCGGTGGCGAGAAGTGCCGCGGCGGTTGCATAGGCGATGGTCCGCATGGAGGACAGGTCCTGTGTGTTTGTTGATGGGGTTCTGGGTGTGAGGCGCGCAGGAACCGCGAAAACAAGGCCAAAGCGTGGCGGCGCGTCCATATGCTATAGGGCCTGTTGAGGATCATAGTTGCAGTGTCGGTTTGACCAGATTGATCCGGTTTGGCGATATGAGGAGGAAGGACATGCCGGGCATATTCGACGACGAATGTCGCGAAACCGGGCTAAGCTGGCCAAATCCCGTAGGGACGCGGCCCATTTGGCCGCTGGACAGCGTTGCTCAAGGCTTGAAGTGGCAAACACTACGGCGCCTTTCGCGCCTTGCCAGCGACCAAATGGGCCACGCCGACGCTACAATTATGATACTCAACAGGCCCTAGAGCAGGGGGCTGGAATGCCGGTCAGGCGGGATGGGGATACTGCGGCGGTGGACGACCAGCATCACAAGATTCAACTGATCATGTCTTTGCGCAACCAGGGCATCCGCGACACCCGCGTCCTCAGCGCCATGGAAAGAATACCGCGGGAGCACTTTGTGCCCCACATGTTTGCAGAACAGGCCTATGCGGACCAGTCGCTGCCCATCGAGTGCGGCCAGACCATCAGCCAACCTTATGTGGTTGGTTACATGACGGAAAAACTGAAAATCGATGATCGGTGCAAGGTCCTGGAAGTCGGTACCGGCTCAGGCTACCAGACGGCTATCCTGTCCAAGCTCTGCCGTCGGGTGTACACCGTCGAACGCTACCGGACACTGCTTCGCGACGCTGAAGAACGCTTTAAGACGCTAAGGCTGACCAACATTACCGCCATTGTCGCAGACGGCATGAAAGGCTGGGCACAGCAGGCACCTTTCGACCGGATCATCGTCACCGCAGCGGCCAAACAGATGCCCGAGGACCTGCTTGATCAGCTGAAGGTGGGTGGCATTATGATCCTGCCCCTCGAAAACGAAGAGGGTGATCAGGAACTGGTGAAGGTGACCCGCCACGAAGAGGATTTCGAGGCAGAAGTGCTGTTGCCGGTGCGTTTCGTGCCATTGGTTGCGGGAATCGCCAAGGAACTATGAGAATTTTAAGCGCTCTTTAACAAAAACTGCTCATTCTGCAAGCCAGAGTGAGTTGTGGAGCGTAAGTATGTTCAGAGTAGGTAACCCTCAATCAGTTGCAGGGCGTTTCGTAAAGATTGGCGTTTCAGTCAGCATTTGCGCCATGGTTGCGGCTTGCAGTTCAGCGTCGTCGCGCTTTGGCCCGACGGATGCGACGCAGGCAAAGAACGATCCGGGATACGACACCAGTCAGAATTCGGTGTACACCGGCTCTCTACAGAACAATTCGACGGATAACGGTGATTTCAACCGCGACGTTGCGGCGACACCACTGAATGATCCGACACAAGCAAAACATCAAACCGTTTCGATGCCGGCTGCAAACAACTCCGTCGTGGTACAGCGCGGAGATACCCTTTACAGCATTTCGCGGGCCTATGGCGTCGAGGTCGGTGACCTGATCGCGATCAACAATATTCAGCCCCCCCATGATATCAAGACGGGGCAGTCACTTGTATTGCCCGGCAATGCAACGCGTACTCATGTTGCAAGCGCCCCGCAGGCCACAGTGAGCCCGGTCGGTGCACCAATTATTCAGACCGCTGTTCCCGGAACACATAAGGTCAAGAACGGCCAAACGCTTTACAGTATTTCCAAAGCGTATGGGCACACGCCGGACACCGTTGCCGCTCATAATCGCATTCGCGAACCTTACACACTGAAGGTCGGACAAAACCTGCAAATTCCGGCAAAAGGTCACGTCAAAAACGCCAGTTACACGCCCCAGACCGTGCCGAACACACTTCCGGCAGCACCAGTGGCAAAAGCCAAGAAACCGGCGCCGAGTGTGACTGAAATGCCTGTGCCGACAACGAAGCCGACACAAAAGGCAGATCGCCAGGTTCAGAAAAACGCGCCACTGCCGAAAATGACATCCAGCAAGTTCCGCTGGCCGGTGAAGGGCCGTATCATATCTCCGTACGGAGCCAAACCGTCCGGCGGCCGCAATGATGGTATCAACATAGCCGTGCCGGAAGGCACTTCAGTGAAAGCTGCAGAAAACGGAGTCGTGGCTTACGCCGGCAATGAACTCAAGGGTTATGGCAATCTCGTCCTGATTCGCCATGCCAACAACTGGGTCACCGCTTACGCGCACAATAAAGAGCTTTTTGTTCGCAGAGGCGATACCATCAAGCGTGGCCAGATTATTGCCAAAGCCGGCAAGACCGGTTCGGTGAAAACACCGCAACTTCATTTTGAAATCCGCAAGGGCGCACAGGCGGTCGATCCGACGCAGTATCTGTCTCCGAATTCATACGCCGGCGGTTGAACCGGTTGGCACGAACACGACCCGGGCCCGCGTTTTGCGGGCCCTTTTTTGTTTGCCTCAGGTTCAGATCCTGACGCCCAATCGCCCTGCGAGATCCTGAATATACTGCCACGCCACGCGGCCGGAGCGTGCGCCCCTGGTTGCTGACCATTCCACAGCCTCCGCCCGAAGCTGTTCTTGTGAAACCCCCAGCTTGAAGTGCTTTGCGTAGGCGAACACCATTTCGAGAAATTCTGACTGCGAACAGTTGTGAAAGCCGAGCCACAATCCGAACCGATCCGACAAAGATACCTTTTCCTGCACCGCTTCGGATGGGTTGATCGCCGTTGAGCGCTCATTTTCCATCATGTCACGCGGCAGCAGATGGCGGCGGTTTGAAGTCGCATAGAAGATCATATTTTCCGGCCGCCCCTCAATGCCGCCTTCAAGCGCCGCCTTTAATGACTTGTAGGATGTGTCCTGAGCGTCAAAGGACAGGTCATCGCAAAAAACGATAAACCGGTGGACTTCTTCGTTGCGCAGCAGACCCATCAAATCCGGCAGGCTCTCGATATCTTCGCGGTGAATTTCGATCAGTTTGAGTTTGCCTTTTACGTCCGCATTGACCTCACCGTGCACCGCCTTCACCAAAGAGCTCTTGCCCATGCCCCGGGCACCCCACAAAAGTGCGTTATTGGCGGGCAGGTCGTTCGCAAACCGGGTTGTATTGTCGACCAGTGTGTCCCGCATCCGGTCGATGCCGTGCAACAACACCATATCGATCCGGTTGACTTTCTGCACCGGCTGGACCTGCCCGCGTGCGGCTTGCCAGATGAACGCTTCCGCGACAGAGAAGTCGACATCTCGTGCCACGGGAGGCGCCAGGCGGTTAAGGGCCTGAGCGATCTCATCAAGTTTTTCCAGAACACTCTGGTTATCCATACGAGCACTCACTATCTGTTCGGGGGCACAATGGCGGATGAGAAGGGCCGCAGACTATCACGAAGGTTTGCCACGGTTAACCGCGACATGCGGACACCGCTTGCAAATGCCCCACGCGTGACTATAGTCCCGCGAATCGGCGGCGGGACGGCCGATACCTGATATAGAACCTTCACGTTCTGACCTCTTGGAGTAGACCTATGTTCATCACCCCGGCCTATGCGCAAACGGGAGCAGATGGCGGCAGCTTCCTTCTGCAGTTCGCACCATTTCTGCTGATCTTCCTGATCAT
>JAJFHM010000343.1 GCA_021775625.1 Hyphomicrobiales bacterium
GGCCGAGGTCACGATCGAGCTCGACAACTCCAGCCGCACGGCGCCTGCCGCCTTCAACGATGCGGATACGCTCGAGATCTCGCGGCGTATCGAACGCGAGGCCGGATCCGCCTACCGCATCAACGGCAAAGATGCGCGCGCCAAGGACGTGCAGTTGCTGTTTGCCGATGCCTCCACCGGGTCACGCTCACCGGCACTGGTGCGGCAGGGCCAGATCGGCGAGATCATCAGCTCCAAGCCTCAGGCGAGACGGCGAATCCTGGAAGAAGCTGCCGGGATCACCGGCCTCTACACCCGGCGCCATGAAGCCGAATTGCGTCTCAATGCGGCTGAGACCAATCTGGTCCGGCTGGAAGATGTGGTGGGTCAGCTGGAAGTGCAGCTTGGCAACCTCAAACGCCAGGCCCGGCAGGCAACGCGCTACAAGAACATTTCCGGTGACATCCGCAAGGCGGAAGCAACCCAGCTTTACGTCCAGTGGTTCATTGCCTCGGCGGCCCTGCTGGAAGCCGAAGAGGGTTTGCGGGAAAGCCAGCGGGCGCTCGGCGAACACACCAGGCTTGCCGCGGAAGCCAGCAGGCTTCAGGCCGAGGCATCGGAAAAGGTGCCGCCCCTGCGTGAGCAGGAAACCATCAAGGCTGCGGTTCTGCAACGCCTGACCGTTGAACGCGAAGGCCAGGAAGCAGAGGAAAAGCGCGCGGAAGACCGCAAGAACGAGCTTGAGAGCCGTCTCGCCCAGGTTGCCCGTGATCTCGAGCGCGAGCGTGAGATCACGGCCGATACGCAAGGCGTGCTGACCCGCCTCAAGACGGAAGAGGATGAACTGGGCTCGGCAAACAACTCGGAGGAAGAGGCGCGCTCTTCCGCTGAAATCGAGGTTAGAGAAGCAGCAGAAGCGCTTGGCAAGGCTGAGCAGGCGGCGGATGAGACCGCGGCATCCCTGAGCGCGCTTCAGGCCAGGCGGTCGTCGCTTGAACGCTCCGCAGCCGACCTGACATCCCGGCTTGAGCGGCTTGAGGCTGAACTTGCTTCGGCTGACGGGTCACTGGAAAAGCTCCTGGCGGCGCACGGCCCAACGTCTGCGATGGAGACCGCCAATGCCGATGCAGAAGCTGCCCAAATTGCCCTCACCACGTCCGAACAGGCCGTCGAGCAGTCCGATGCCGACCACAAGGCCAAACGTGAAGCAGAAGCCTCCGCACGCCTGGCGCATGACCAGGCGCGGCGTGAAGCCGAACGTCTCGGCACCGAAGTCCGCACCCTGGAAAAGGTGCTCGCGGTCCAGGATGGACAGCTGTGGCCGCCGCTGATCGACGCCCTCACCGTATCGTCGGGCTATGAAGCAGCGCTCGGGGCAGCACTTGGCGACGATCTCGATGTGCCCGCAGATGAAGCCGCACCTGTGCATTGGCGTACTTTGCAGGCGCTCACCGATGCGCCCGCATTGCCCGGGTCGGCAAAGTCACTGGCGGAGTTTGTCGATGCGCCCCCGGCACTGGCGCGCCGCCTGGCACAGGTCGGCGTGGTCGAGGCGGGAGAAGGCAAGAGCCTGCAGGGCGCACTCAAGGCGGGCCAGCGACTGGTTTCCAGGGCGGGCGATTTGTGGCGCTGGGACGGGTTTTCGGCCGCCGCCGATGCGCCCACTGCGGCAGCGCAACGGCTGGCGGAGCGTAACCGTCTCATCGGCCTTCGCACGGAGGCTGACGATGCCGCCGCAATCGCTGCGACCGCACAATCGGCATTCGAAGCGGCACAGAACGAAATCCGCAACAGCGAAGAGCAGTTGAACCGCGCACGTGCCGCGTTACGTCAGGCCAACCACGTCCTCTCGGAAGCCCGCAACACACAAGCCGCCCAGGAGCGCGCCGACAGCGAAGCCAACGCACAGCGCGCCGTGCTGGAAGAAACCCACCGTCGCCTGACCGACGATATCGCACAGATCAAGGACACTGTGGCACAGACCCGTGCGGACCTTGGTGAGTTGCCTGCCGACGACACGCTGCAGTCGACACTTGCCGCCGCGCGCGAAAAAGTGACCGAAACCCGGGCGCACTACACGGACGTCAAGGCCCGCTTCGACAGTTTCGAACGCGACGCCCGCGCCCGCACCGAACGGCTCGCCGCCATCGCTGCCGAGCGTGCCGCGTGGAACGAACGGTCGGAACGCGCCGGATCACAGACATCAGCACTTGAGTCGCGGGCTGAAGAGACCAGGACCGAGCTGGCGCAGCTCGCCGATCTGCCCAAGCTCTGGCACGACAAGCGCGAGAAGTTGTTTCGTGCTCTGGGCCAGGCGGAAAACGAGCGCAAGTCAGCGGCGGACGCACTGGCGGAAGCGGAAACGCATTTGTCGCGCTGCGATGCCCAGGGACGAGAGGCCGAGACCACGCTCAGCGCCACCCGGGAATCCCATGCCCGGATCGAAGAACGTGTCAATGGCACGCGCGAGCGCCTCAATGACGTGGTGAAGCAGATTGCCGACCGGCTCGAATGCCAGCCCCCGCAGGCCCGCGAGATTGCCGGCCTCAAGGAAGGTCAGGAGCTTCCCGAACCGGAGGCCATGGACAACCGGCTGACGCGCCTGCGCGCCGAGCGCGAGCGGCTTGGCGGGGTGAACCTGCGCGCTGACGAGGAGGCGCAAGAGGTGGGTGAACAGCTCGACACGCTGGTGTCGGAGCGCGAAGACCTGATCAAGGCCATCCAGCGCCTGCGCCAGGGCATTTCCAGCCTCAACAAGGAAGGCCGCGAGCGCCTCGTTGCCGCATTCGAAAAGGTCAACGAGCATTTCGAGCATCTGTTCACGACCCTGTTCGGCGGCGGCAAGGCATCTTTGGAGTTCGTGGAATCCGACGATCCGCTGGAAGCCGGTCTCGAGATCAACGCCCGCCCGCCCGGCAAGCGGACCCAGGTTCTCTCCCTGCTCTCGGGAGGTGAACAGGCGCTTACCGCAATGGCGCTGATCTTTGCCGTCTTCATGACCAATCCATCGCCCATCTGTGTGCTCGACGAATGCGATGCACCGCTGGATGACGCCAATGTGGAGCGGTTCTGCAATCTCCTGAACGAAATGATGAAGGACACGGACACCCGGTTCCTCATCATCACGCACCATCCCTACACCATGTCGCGCATGAACCGCCTGTTCGGCGTTACCATGGCCGAGCGCGGTGTGAGCCAATTGGTCTCCGTCGATCTCGAAACCGCCGAGAGTTTCCGCGAAGCGAGCTAGGGCCTGTTGACAATGCACAATGTGGCGGCAAACGGCGCAAATATCCCGGCAATCGGCTTCGGCACCTGGACATTGAAGGGTGAAGACTGTGCAAAGCTGGTGGCGCATGCCATTGCTTCGGGATACCGCCATGTCGACACCGCCGACCTCTACGAGAACGAAGAGGCCGTTGGCGAAGGCATCCGGATCTCCGGCGTGCCGCGCGATGAGGTCTTTCTTACCACCAAGGTCTGGCACCCCAACCTCGCGGAGGGCGACCTGCAGCGTTCGATTGAAGGCAGCCTGCAGAAGCTCGGCGTCGATCAGGTCGATCTCGCCCTCATTCACTGGCCGTCGAAGTCTATCCCTCTGGTTGAGAGTATCCGAGCCCTCAACGAAGTAAGATCCGGGGGAATGGCCCGCCATATCGGCGTCTCCAACTTCCCATCGAAAATGGTGCGTGACGCGGTGGCGCTGAGCGACGCCCCGCTGGCGTGCAATCAGGTGGAGTATCATCCCATGCTCGACCAGACGCCGGTGCTTGAAGCCTGCCGGAGCAACGGCATGGCGCTGGTTTCTTATTGCCCTTTATGCCGGGACACGGATCTCCTCACCAGTGAGCCGATCCCAAGCATGGCTGAGAAATATGGCCGGACGCCAGCACAAATCGTGTTGCGCTGGCATGTGCAGCAAGATGGCGTTGTCTGCATTCCACGAACCAAGACACCGGAACGCGTCATCGAGAATTTCGCACTCTTCGACTTCGAACTTACTCCCGATGACATGGCCACGATCTCCGCGCTCAGCGTCCGCAACAAGCGCATCTGCGATTACGGGTTTTCGCCTGAGTGGGACTGAGGCGCCCTGAGCCGGCTCTCAATACCAGCACCCATGCTTCTAAACATGGAATTTGACCACCCTTAGACTTTGAGAACAGCAACACCCGGGACCGAACGCCATGGCCGATCACGCAGACCTCATCATTGAAAATGCGCGTGCCATCACCTTCGACGATGCGGCGACGCGCGCCGGGGCGGTCGCTGTCAGCGGCGGCACTTTGCAGGCGGTCGGTTCGAACCACGACATCGCCAACCTGAAAGGTCCGGACACACGCATAATCGATGCCGCAGGCGGGACCGTGTTACCGGGCTTCATCGAAAGCCACATTCACCTGTTCGGCGGCGCGGCAGAGTTGGGCGGACTCAATCTGACCGGGGTCGAAGGTATAATTGCCCTGACGGCACAGGTCCGCGCCTTCGCCGGCGAACGGCTGGATGACGCGCTGGTTTATGCATCCTGTGCAGACTACGCAATCCTTGATGAACGCCGCGTCATCACGCGGCAGGATCTCGATCAGGTGATGCCCGACCGGCCCTTCGCCATGATGGCGCCGGACCATCATACGCTGTGGGCCAACACGGCCGCGCTGGAGCTGGCCGGCATCCTCGATGGCGCCGAGGTGGAGCCGGGTTCTGAAATCGTCATCGCTGAGGATGGACAGGCGCAAGGGGAACTGCGCGAGGCTGGAGCGTTCGGTCCCGTCGTGGCGCTGACGCCACTGGGCGGGCGTGAAGGGCTCGGATACACCACCGGCGATGATCCCGATCCGCCGGCCACGGCCACCGAGCGCGCCATCGACAAGGCGACCTTGAAGCGCGGTCTCGAACATTGCGCCGCTTCAGGCATCACTTCACTCCACAACATGGATGGCAACTTTTACCAGCTGGAACTGCTCGATGAGCTTAAAGCATCGGGTTATCTCCTTTGCCGCAGCCAAATTCCCTTTCATCTCAAGAACTTCCACCCGCTGGACAAGCTTGAGGAAGCAGTTGAGATGCGGGCCAAATACGCCGACGACATGTTGTGGTCGGGGCGGGTCAAGATCTTCATGGATGGGGTGATCGATTCGCGTACGGCCTTCCTGCTGGAAGATTATCCCGATACGCCCGGCCTGCGCGGTGAAGACCTGTTCTCGGCTGAACACTTTGCCGAAGCCGCGATCAGAAGCGATGCCATGGGTATGCAGATTTCGGTTCACGCCATCGGCGATGCCGCCGTGCGGCGGACACTGGATGGCTATGAGGCGGCGCAAGGCGCCAACGGCAAACGCGATGCCCGGCACCGCATTGAGCATATCGAAGTGCTGCACCCCGACGACATTCCGCGCTTCAGGGAACTCGGCGTGATCGCCTCGATGCAACCGCTGCATTCCCCGCTCGGCGGCTTCTTCGCTGCGCCTGCCCGCAACACGCTCCTGCGCGACGACCAGTTGCCATACGCCTTCGGCTGGCAGACCCTGCGCGATACCGGCGCCACGCTGATCTTCGCCTCGGACTGGCCGGTGGTCCCGGTGGAGCCCATGCTGTCGATAAAGGCGGCGGTCGCCACCAAGACCCTCGAAGGCCCCTGGGGCAATCAGCGCCAGACGCTGATGAACGCGCTTGCTGCCTACACACGCGACGGCGCCTATGCGGAATTCGCGGAGGCCCGCAAGGGCCGGCTCAAAGCGGGCATGATGGCGGACGTGGTGGTGATGCCGGTGGATCTTGAAACTGTGGATCCGGAAAAACTTGGCGATGTTGCGCCGGTAATGACGATCTGCGGCGGGCGGGTGACGTTCGAGGCTTAAACCGCGACCCTGACGCCTTCCTCTGTCGACGCGTTCTCAACCCTGCGGTCCTTGACCACCGTGACCCGGTTCATGCAGCGAAATGCGGGCGCGTAGTCGGCCACGGCATAATGCTGCGTACAGCGGTTGTCCCACATGGCCATGGAACCGGTGCGCCAGTTGAACCGAACCTGAAACTCCGGCCGGCCCATCCGGTCGATCAGGTAATCCAGAATGCGCCTGCTTTCGCGGGTACTCTCGCCCTCGATATGGGACGTGAAGCTCTCATTGATGTACAGAAACTTGCGGCCGGTGACCGGATGGATTTTCACCACATCATGGATTGCGCAACCGAACCGCTGCATGCCTTCGAGCAGCTTTTCGCCAGTGGTCTCGCCTTTGGTGAAGCGGTTGCGGAAGCTGCCCATTTCGTGCACTGCCTTGAGTGGTTCGAGATAGGACTTCATCTCTTTCGGCAGGTCGTCATAGACCGCATACATATTGCGCCACAAGGTGTCGCCGCCGGTGGCCGGCACCTCGCGCGCCACCAGGACAGAGGCGAACGGCGGGTCCTGCTTGAAGGTCAGATCGGTGTGCCATTCATCGGTGCCGGGCGGATTGTCCTCGTCATTGGCCAGCTTGACGATCCGGTCGTGGCCGGGCACGTGGGGGTAAACCGGATGCGGCAGATCGAGTTCGCCGAAGCTTTCGGCGAAGGCGAGATGACGTTCCGGCGAAATCTCCTGATCGCGAATGAAAATCACCAGATGATCGAGCAGCGCCTGATAGATGCTGTCCTGCGCTGCGGCGCTCAGGCGGGCGCTCAGATCGACGCCTGATATTTCCGCGCCGATGATCGGTGTCAGCGGCGTCACCAGTATGTCTGTTCCTGACATGATCTTGGTCCCGTTGAAATGATCCGTATGGCGAGAAGTGTACGCTCAATTCCAACAGTGACAAGCGGGCATCGCCAGCCTCAGGTTGAAATAAATTCCACGTTTGACTTTGTGTTGTTTCAAATTATGGCGAACGGATTGGATCGACACAAATTTCCGGCAAGGTTGCTGCGCAGCCTTATTTGCGCTGCCCATCTTGGCAAGCCCGCGTTTTTGTCGCACACTTCAGCCTCAGACCCATTCGGGACAACCGTACACAATGGTGCGTCCGACAGGTCTGGATCCGGTAAATCCGGGGGCACAAAATGGCAAAGTCGAACGAGACGAAAGGTCCGCTCGGAACCAGGAACAAGAAAATTGTCCTGTTTTCAGACGGAACCGGCAACAGCTCATCCAACCCGCACAAGACCAATGTGTGGCGCGCCTATCAGGCGCTTGATCGCCGCCCGGGCAGCGGCCAGATTGCGTATTACGACAATGGTGTGGGGACTTCGAGCTTCACCCCCACCGCCATGCTCGGTCTTGCCTTCGGTTTCGGGCTGGCGCGCAATGTGAAGCAGATCTACGGATTTCTGTGCCGAACCTACAATCCGCAGACCTTCAGTCCATACGCAGGCGTAATACCCGCCGACGATATCTACGGATTTGGCTTCAGCCGTGGCGCCTTCACCATTCGGATCGTCATGGGGCTGATCGCAAGCCAGGGGATCATCGACCGAACGCTGGTCAAGAGCGAGCGTGATCTCGACCGCCTGATCACTGCGGCGTACCGGCAATTTCGACAGGAGGCGTTCGCACCTTCGTTGCTGTCATACTTCCTGGCGCCGTTGCGGGATTTCATCATCAGCCGCTGGTGGCTGAGGCGAGGACTGCCGCCTTATGACCCGGAGAAGAACCTCGGTTACGTCCCGCGCGGAGTGCCTTCGTTCCGGTCGCGCCTGCAATACACCCTCTCCAATGCGTGGAACGCGGTGCGGGGACGTGAGCGCATCCACGCCCCGCGCCATGTCGGTGTGGTCGACGCACCGGCAGGGTATGACCGATCGTCAACGGTTCCCTTCCGGCTGATCAAGTTTCTTGGCGTCTGGGACACCGTCGACGCTTACGGTCTGCCGGTGGACGAGCTGACCCGGGCCTGGGACAAGATCATCTGGCCCCTGACCGTGAAGGACCGAAATCTCTCGCCGCGTATCACCAAAGCCTGCCATGCGCTTGCGCTCGACGAACAACGGGAATCATTCGAGCCGATGTTGTGGAACGAGTGGGGTGGTGCAATCCCGTTCAGCCGGCTCAAACAGGTCTGGTTCGCCGGCGTGCATTCGAATGTTGGCGGAGGATATCCCGATGATTCCCTTGCCTATACATCGTTAAGCTGGATGCTGGATGAAAGCGGTCTGGCCTTTTTGCCTGAGATGCACAATTCCTGGCGCGAGCAGGTGAACTTCAGCGGACCGGTCTACGATTCGCGAAGCGCTGCTGCCAACTACTATCGCTATGGCCCGCGCGATATCGAATATCTGTGCAACGAAAAAAAGCCGGGCCTGGCCCAGTGGCTGCAGGAGCATATTCTGCGCCTGCCGTTTTCCAACCCGAACGAAGTCCACATTGTGAACCCCAGAATTCATTACAGCGTATTCAAGCGGATGATCGAACAGGGCTCCTATGCGCCCATCAATATCCCGCAGAGCTACGAGGTCGTTGATCGCACGGGCGCCCCGCAGCCTATGCAGATCTACGAGAACCGGGAGCAGGCAAAGGAACGCAGAGCGTTGCAGGCTCTGGTCTGGAACAAGGTCTGGGGCCGGAAGGTGATTTACTTTGTCACCCTGCTGTTGACGACTGCCTATATCGCCTATCCGTATTTCGCGCCCGCGTCGGGACATGGCGTTGCGAACTTCCTGGCACCGGTGTTTGGCATGTTGACCTCGGTCATCGGCAAGTTGCCGGAGCTGGTGGGGCAGATCCCCGGCCTCAGTTTCGCCGAAGGATGGGCGAAAGCATACAAGCCATATCCATTCGTTTTTGTGATCGTGCTGGCAATTCTCGTGCTCCTCATCGTCGCCAGCACCACGCTGAATGCCAAACTCAAAAGCGAGATGCGGGAATACTGGAAGCATGTGATCAGACCGGGCCCGGCGTTGCCTGCCACGCCCCCGCATCCTGCCAGACAATGGCTGGCGCGTTTCCTCGACAACACGCTTCCCACCGGCGGAGCATTCGTTCCGTCACCGGCAAATCGGATGTCGCGGAGATTCTGGATGACCATAGAGGCCGCGGCGGTCGTCGTGTTCCTGGGTCTGGTTGTGATGTTCGCCAGCCGGCTCACATTCATTGCCGCAGACGGCTTCGGTGCGGTGTGCCGGGCAAGCACGACAGCACCGTCTCAGAAGTTCGGTGAGACCTTCGCATTCGATCCAAACAACCCGTGTTACGACACGAGACATGAGCTGGTCAGAGGCGAGGAATACCGCATCGAATTCGAGATATCCGATAACTGGTCGGATGCAACGCTCAATGCGGATGTGAATGGCTGGACCGACCTGAACGCGTATTACGCCTTTACGCCTTTCAGACGCCATCTCCTGGCAGGATGGTACCAGCCGGTGGCCCGTGTGGGCGAAACGCTGTTTGACCGTTATCCGTTGAGCTTGAGTGGCGAAGACGCCGCATCGACCAGCCGCAAGGCGTTATGCCGGGCCCGGCAACCGGGCCAGCAACTCGTAAACCCGGCACGGTCTGTGGACGATGAAGCCAAAAACATGGCGCTTCATATGGACTTCACCGCCCGCAGAACCGGCAGGTTGTTCCTCTATGTCAATGATATGATGCTCTTCGTTCCAGGGCTTCTCGGCCCGTTCTATTCCAACAACCGGGGCTATGCCTGTGTGACGGTTTTCCATCTGTCGGCGCCGGAAGGCGCATCTGAGGCATCCGGCGGCGGGCCGGTGTCCGAATAATTTGTGGGTCCACCGGGCTTACCGCCATCCGGGACGGCACCTTGGCCGCTGATGTGGTTTAAACGTATGCAGTGAAACACACGGTGCAAGCTGGATTTTGAAGGACACACTATGAGTTTAAGTGACATCCGCGCCCTTACATTCGATACGGGTGGAACCATTCTTGACTGGCATACCGGTTTCTCGAACGCCTTTGCCGTGGCCGGCAAGAAACACGGCATCGAAAAAGACTGGGCGGCAATTACCAACGAGCTGCGCAAACGGTCTTTGGGGGCGATGATAAATCTCGGTGAACACGAGCCGCCGGCCTACACGTTCGACGGCGCCCACCGCTCCGCAGTGGAAGCGCTGGTGCAGGAACACGGCCTTGATGCCTTCACCCAGGACGACATTCACACCATCGCCTATGACGCGCCGCACAACTTCCAGTGCTGGCCGGACTTTCCGGCCGTCCAGCCCAAGTTGCGCAAGAAATTCTTCGTCGCCTCCTTCACCATCCTGAGCTATCGCCTGATCATGGATACGGCAAAGGCCAACGGTCTCGCGTGGGATGCGGTGTTTTCGTGTGAGGGGATCGGCAAGTACAAACTGCTGCCCGAGGCCTACCAGACGGTTGCGAAATATCTGCAACTCGAAGTCGGCCAGTGTTGCATGGTGGCCTGCCATAATTTTGATCTCGATGCGGCCAAGGCGGTCGGGTTCAAGACTGCCTTTGTGCGCAGGCCCGACGAATGGGGCGCCGCGGGCCCGCCCGATCCGGAACCCAATCCGGCGCACGACATCATCGTCGATGGCTTCGAAGAACTCGCCGAAGTGCTCGGCGCCGCCTAATCGGCAGGCACCGCCAGTGGCTTGCCCTTATCAACCACGTGGGTTGTCAGCACCTTGAGCGTCTTATCGCCAACCACGGTGAAGCCGCCGTGGACCATGCCGCGCGGAAAATGCAGCGATTGCCCGGCCTTCATCGGCACGGGTTCCTTGCCCTTGGGCTGGATCATGCCGCCTTCCAGCACATAGAGAAATTCGTCGCCATGATGGGTGTGCAGCGCGATGCCCGCGCCCGGCTCTGCCTCGATGAGCGTGACAATGACTTCGATGCCATCGACACCGGTGAGATCCGCCTGTCTGAGCACCGTACGCTTCAACCTGTCGTCAGAAAGTGCGGATGGACCGGCAAGCACAGCCGCAAAGACCAGCAGTGCAACCAACCCGGACAGTCTGCGTTGTCGAAGCATCATATCACCACCTCCGTGAACTCCGGCGCGATCAGCGCCTTTTCGTTTCTATGGCAAGTGTATTGTTTTAGCATGATCGCGGAGGATCGTTTATGGCGGATACACAGCTCAATGATCGCGCCCGCGGCTGGCTGAAGCATCTTTGGACCAAAGCCACAACACCGGACGACTGGTCCAGCAGCGGTGAACCGCATGCGTGGTGGGACCGGTATTCCTCAGCACCCGTGCAGGAATTCGCACGCTTCGATCTTTCAGAATCGTCTTATGCGGTTGCTGCCATGGCGCATGTGACACCGGCCTGGCGCGAAGTTTATGCCGACATCCTTGACGGTCTGGTGGAACGGCACACCACGCACTGGGCGGCCATCGACTGGCTGACCCAGTTCGGCCATGACCCGCGCCGCGGGAACTATCCGCAGGAGTGGCTCGACATCTGGATCCCGGAGCATTTGCGCGGCAGGTACGATACGCCAGGCTGGACTGCAAACGGTATCGAACCCTGGGGCCTGCAGCCCGACCCGATCGGGGCGGAGGGCAACCTGTTTTTCCGCGGCTGGTTCAACATGTTGATGGGTCTTTATGCAACGGTGCGCGACGACGGCAAGTGGCATCAACCGTTCAAGGTAACCGGAGTGGAGGATCAGCCGTTCGAATGGAGCCATGACCGGGTCGCCGAATATCTCTCCACCCAGTGGGCGGAAAAGCCCGAAGGGCCGCATTGCGAGAACACCAAGATCTGGCCGTTCTGCCTGTCGGCTGCAGGGCTTGGACTGAAGCTTTACGATGCGCTTTATGGCACCCGGAACACCTGGGTGTTCGACCAGTGGATTGACTATGCGCGCAAGAATTACATGTCGGTTTCTGACGACAAGCTGGAATGGATGGCGCTTTATTACGATCCCATTGAGGCGTGCCTGCATACCGGTGGACCGGGCGCCGGCATCGGTGTGTGTTTCTACCTCCTGCCGCATGACCCGGTGCTGTCGGAAATCCTTTACCGCTCCTGCGCGGCGCGCATGGGCTGGAGCGATCCATCGAAGAAATTGCGGGCATCGCCAGACCCGCGGTTCACGGTGTTGGGGCTGGTGTTGGCCAAGGAGTTCGGCGATGCCACGGCGGAAGCACGTTTGCGCCCGCTGGTGGACGAGATCGCCGAGCCGCGCCAGTTCGGCGAAGATCAATCGGAATTCGGTTTCTGGTTTCACCTGGGCGAAGACTGGCCGCGCGGCCAGTTAAGCGCCCTTGCCATGGTAGCCGAAGTCGGTGGTCCCGGCGCATGGTCGCGCATTTTCAATGAACCCAACATTGAACGCTTCGATGAGCCGACGGTGGAGGGCGTGGCCTTCCCCAATCTTGGCATCGCGCGGGCACGCAACGATGACCGGGGTGTCCTCACCGTCGAAACCTATGCCGCAACGCCGTCGAGAGCGGGTATGAAGACGCGCTTTCAGGTGACGAACCTGGCCGACACCGGATTGATCAAGGTACGGTGCGACGGTGCCGATTTTGCGGACTGGCGTGCGGTCGGCCAGCAGACCCTGGAAATTGAAGCGAACATCGGGTCTGCAGTATTTGAGATCGAGACGGGGCGCAGCGGTGGAAACGGGCGGAAACGCAGCAATTCACGGCCATCCGGGCCCGGCTCACAGATAATACAGGCAAAATCTGCCATGGCGCCTGTGATCCACAGCGCGCGGCGCAGCCACATCGGTGCGGCATCCGTCACCTGCCGCTGCTGCGCTGGAATTTGAGGTGCGAAGGCCAAATCCAACGACTCGCGGACACGAACAATTGCCGCGGCCGCCTGAAACGTCCATTTTCGTAATTTTTACAACAACTTAAACCCCATTTGACTTGCCTTGACACCCATAGGACCGCGCACTATGGTGCCCGCGATTTTGGGGTGTTTACGGCCTGCGGGCTCCTTATGCTCACAAGGGTTGTTCACTGACAGTGAGGACCGTCATGGGCGATGAGCGGAATCGTGCTTCGCCGGATCGGTTGAGAGAGCTGGACCGGCGTCTCAAACAGGCTCGCGGGCCTGAGCAAAAAGGGGATCAAGGGACACAAACGCGCGGTGCTGCGCTGGGCCTGGGCTTGAAAATCGCCGTAGACCTTGTTTGCGCCATAGCGGTTGGTGTCGGAATGGGGTATTTTCTCGACTGGTGGCTGGGCACAAGCCCGTGGTTTTTGTTGATCATGATGCTGCTTGGCATGGGTGCGGGCATCTTGAATGTCATGAAAACCGCCACAGCCGAGGAAGAGCGAAGACAGGCTGAAGAACGGTCCCGAACGACGCCGGACCGGTAGGCCAAAAGGGGTTTCGGCGGCAGCTGCACAGCGCCGCCAATGAGAGGGAGAACAGGCCAGTGGCGTCTGGAACAGAGACAAACGACGGTGGCACACGCATCGATCCGATGCACCAGTTCGAAGTGCAGCCGCTGATCAACATCAAGCTGGGTGGCCTCGACGCATCGTTCACCAACGCCAGCCTGTGGATGGTGATCTCCGCATTGGTCGTCATGCTTGTGCTGCTCACCAGTTCCAAGAAGCTGGTGCCCGGGCGTCTGCAGTCGGTCGGCGAAATGGCCTATGAGTTCATCTCGAACCTGATGCGCGACGTGGTCGGCGAAAAAGGCCGGCCGTTTTTTCCTTTCGTCTTTACGCTGTTCCTGTTCATCCTCGCCTGCAACATGATGGGGATGATCCCCTATTCCTTCACGGTCACCAGCCACATCATCGTCACCTTCGCCATGGCCATGGCGGTGTTTGTCGGCGTCACCGTCCTGGGTTTCGTCCAGCACGGCTTTGGATATCTCAAACTCTTCGTGCCGTCGGGCATCCCGATGGTCATGCTGCCGCTGCTGGTGGTGATCGAAGTTATCTCCTACCTCACCCGGCCGGTGAGCCTTTCGGTGCGTCTCTTCGCCAACATGATGGCGGGGCACACCATGCTGAAAGTGTTTGCCGGTTTTGTTGTCGGCCTCGGCATCCTCGGTGGATGGATGCCGCTTGCGTTTATGGTCGCCTTCACCGGTCTCGAAATTCTCGTCGCGTTCCTGCAGGCTTACGTCTTTGCGGTGTTGACCTGCATTTATCTGAACGACGCGTTGAATATGCATCACTGATCAAATCTTTAATCACTATCAAACCAGGGAGTTTCCATTATGGGCCCAGAAGCTGCAAAACTAATTGGTGCTGGCATCGCGTGTATCGCGCTTGCAGGCGCCGGCGTGGGCATTGGCCACATCTTCGGCAGTTATCTGTCGGGCGCGTTGCGCAACCCGGCCGCAGCAAGCGGCCAGTTCGCCAATTTGCTGCTGGGCTTTGCGCTGGCGGAAGCCACCGGCCTTTTCGGTCTGGTGATGGCGTTCATTATCCTGTTTGTGTTCTGATCGAACGCAGGCCGAGATAACAGAAGTCTTGTGCCGCCTCACACGGAGGCGGCACGCATCGGCGGAACGTGCTGTACGCCCAGGGTGCAAATCCCGCGACGTCCAACGCTGACCGTTGCCCGTAAACGGAGTTGAGATCCGATGCCCCAGTTGGATTTTTCCAGCTATCCGCCACAGCTCATCTGGTTGGCGATCGTCTTTCTCATCCTGTACGTGGTGCTGTCGAAACTGGCATTGCCGCAGATCGGTGGGATCATCGAGCAGCGGCGAGACAGGATCGCTGCTGATCTGGACGAAGCATCCCGGCTGAAAGAAGAGTCGGAGAAGGCGCTTGCGGCCTATGAAGCCGCCCTGGCGGAAGCCAAGGCAAAGGCGCACGCCATCGCTCAGGAGACCCGTGACAAGTTGAATGCGGAAACCGAACGGCAACGCGCCGAGGTCGAAGCAACGCTTGCCGAGAAGACGGCAGAGGCGGAAGCGCGGATCAACGAGGCCAAGACCGCGGCGATGTCGGAGATCAAAAAGGTCGCCGGCGACACCACGGGCGCCATCGTCAACCAGCTTATCGGCGGACGCACAACCAAGGCCAAGGTGACCAAGGCCGTCAACGAAGCAATGAAGGGTTGAGTCAGATGGAATTCCTCTCAACACCTGAGTTCTGGGTCCTGGTCAGCTTCGTACTGTTCATTGCGGTGCTGATCTATTTCAAGATCCCCGGCTTTGTCACCAAGGCACTGGATGACAGAGCGGCGGGCATCGCCAAAGAGCTCGAAGACGCTCAAAAGCTGCGTGAAGAAGCCCAGGCGATCATGGCGGAGTATCAACGCAAACAGCGGGATGCGGAAAAAGAAGCCGAAGGCATTGTGAGCCAGGCCATGCATGAAGCAGAGCGGTTCGCGGAAGAGGCCCGCGCCAAGCTGCAAGACTCGCTGGAGCGCCGCACACGCATGGCGGAAGACAAAATCGCGCAAGCCGAAGCCCAGGCGGTCAAGGATGTGCAGGCCGCCGCTGCGGACCTCGCCATATTCGCGGCTGAAAAACTGATCGCATCAGAGGTGACCGGCAAGAAAGCCGATGATCTGGTTACACAGAGCATCAAGGACGTGCAGGCGAAGCTGAACTGATCACCGCAGAACACGAAATTCCAGAACCCCGGCTGCC
>JAJFHM010000344.1 GCA_021775625.1 Hyphomicrobiales bacterium
ATGCCGGGCATGAAAAACAATCCGATCACCCTGATCAAGGACGGCCGCATCCACTACCGCGACACGCCGAAACAGCAAACACTGGAAGACTGGAACGAGTTCTGGTCGGAATACAAGAACGCCTGACCACACGATTTGACAACGGGCCGGTTGCACAACCGGCCCGTTTGCCTTTCACTATCGTGTTCTAGAGCATGATCGGCTGGACGCATCTATGACCAACGACACGGCGAGTGTGCTGCCCAAGCCCGCCGCGACAGGTGTTGAGCGCGAACCCCTCGGGCTCTATGCGCTCACATGGCGTGTGCCGCTGCTCATCTGGCAGTTCCTGTTCTTTGTCGTGCCCCTGTCGTTCCTCGTCTATCTGAGCTTCTGGCTGGTCAAGAACTACCGCATGGTCCCCGGTTTTGACGTCGTCAACTGGGTGAAGATGTATTCCAAGGGCTATTTCTGGGATGCCTATTATATGACCTTCGGCATGGCCGCGCTCGCCACCGTGGTCATCACCGTTCTGGCCTTTCCGTGTTCCTATGCGCTGTCCTTCAAGATGTCGGAGACAGCCCGCCGCTGGGCGGTCTTCTTTCTCATCATCCCGTTCTTCACCAGTTACCTGGTGCGGATTTATGCCTGGCAGGTGATCATCGCCGAGAACGGCGTCATCAACGGGCTGTTGTCCTATATCGGGCTTGGCCCCTTCATCATGCTCAATACGAAGTTCGGAACCCTCATCGGCTATATGGCATTGTGCATGCCACTGGTGGTGATCCTACAGACGTTCTCCATGGCCAATGTGGACCGCAACCTGATTGAAGCCGCACACAATCTCGGCTGCGGCCGTCTGCGCACCGTCTTCACCGTGATTGTGCCGCTGGCCAAAGTCGGCCTCATCATCGGCGCGGTGTTCTGTTTCATTCTGTCCTTCGGCGACTTTGTCAGCCCCTACTATCTGGGAGGCTCCAAACCGCCGACCTTGAGCATTCTCATCATCGACACCACCAAATCCGGCCAGCAGTGGCCGAAATCCGCAGTGGTCGCCGTCACCATGATCGTGACGCTTCTGGTGGTTGCCTTTGCCGCCGTCGCCACCGCCTACAGGAAGCCGAAATGAACGCCGACCGCTCCATTGCGATCTTCCTGCGCATCTATGTCGGCGTGGTGTTCTGTTTCATCTTCGCGCCCATCGTTGCGAGCTTCGTATTCTCCTTCAACTCCGACCGCTTCCCGACCATCCCGCTTGGAAGCTTCACGCTTCACTGGTACGAGACCATCTGGTCCGACCCCGATGTTTGGGACGCGGTTCGCGTGTCGCTTATCACCTCGGCCACGGTTTCGGTGATTTCGACCTTCATCGGCTTTTGTGCCGCCTATACCGACTTCCGCTACCGCTTCTTCGGCAAGAACGCCTATCTCGCCCTGGCATTGCTGCCGCCGACGATCCCGCTGGTGATCATGGGTCTGGCCATGCTCGCCTGGCTGTCGCGAATCGGCATGTCGGGCCACATTTATTCGATCATCATCGCCCACGTGGTCATGTGCACGCCCTTTGCCATGGCGGTGGTGCGCATCCGGCTGGCCCAGATGGATCCCAGCCTTGAAGCTGCCGCCTGGAATCTCGGCGCCAGCGAGTGGCGCGCCATGTCGAGCGTCATCGTGCCTTTTGCGCTGCCGGCCATTGTCTCCGCCATGTGCCTGACCGCTGCCGTCTCCTTCGACGAATTCGCCGTGGCTTGGTTCGTGTCGGGGCTCAACAAATCCATCCCCGTCGTCATTCTTGAGATCCTGCAGGGCCAGGTCACCCCTCAGATCAACGCCATCGGCACCTTCGTGTTCCTGACCTCCATGACCCTCGTTGTGATCGCACAGGTATTGCTCATGACCCGAACCAGGAAAGCGGAGGCCGCATGAGCGAACCCCTCGTCGTCTTCGACAATGTGGTGAAGCGCTTCGGCGAGTTCGCCGCCGTGAAAGGGCTCGACCTGGAAATCCAGAAGGGTGAGTTTCTCGCCATCATGGGACCGTCGGGCTGCGGCAAGACCACGAGCCTGCGCATGCTGGCCGGACTGGAACGGCCAAGCGATGGCGAGATCCGCCTCTCCGGCCAGCGCATGAACGAGGTCAAACCCTCCGAGCGCGACACCCCCATGGTGTGGCAGACGTTGGCGTTGTTCCCGTTCCTCAATGTGCTGAAGAATGTCGAATTCGGCCTCAAGATGCGCGGGCTGGACGGCCCGAGCCGGACGGCCAAGGCGATGGAATGGCTGGAGCGGCTGGAGATCGCCGAGTTCGCCTCCCGCGACATTACACAGCTTTCCGGCGGCCAGCGCCAGCGTGTGGCGCTCGCGCGGGCGCTTGTGACCGAACCCGAAGTGCTGCTGCTCGACGAGCCTGTATCGGCGCTCGACGCCAATCTCGTCATCCGCATGCAGAGCGTTTTGACCAAACTGCAGCGCGAGCTCGGCATCACCTTCGTCTATGTCACCCACTCCCAGTCAGAGGCCTTCGCCATGGCCGACCGGGTGGTGATCATGTCGCAGGGCGAAGTCGAGCAGATCGGCACGCCGCGTGAAATCTACCGCTCCCCGGTCAGCCGCTTCGTTGCAGAATTCGTCGGCCGCAACAACATTCTCACCGGCACCGTCGCCAAGACCGCCCAGGGCAAGGCGACCGTTTCGACCGATGCCGGCACCTGCCTTGCCCCGATACCGAAAGGTCGCAGCCTCAAGAAGGACGACCCGTTGAGCCTCGTGGTCAGCGCCGACGTCATCTCCGTGTCGAAGACCAAACCCAAGGCGGAAAACGTGGTCACCTGTTCGCTCATCTCAGAGGAATTTGTCGGCTCCAGCGTCACCCTGTTTTTCGAAACCGACGACGGCACCGAGCTTAAGGCGCAGATCCAGCAGCGCGACATTGAAAACATTGACACCAAATCCGGTGCGCGGGCTTATTTGAGCTGGCCGACAAGAAGCGTGCACGTGTTGCCGGGATAACGGAAAGACCGTCCCATGATTCAGAACCCAATCCCCTGGCCCAATGGCGCACGTTGCGCCTGCGCCGTCACCTTCGACATGGACGCGGACAGCCTGATCCATATCTCGCGCCCCGTCGATGGTCACGACCGGCTTTACCCGATCACCATGGGCAAGTACGGGCCCACCGTCGCCATCCCGCGCATTCTTGAGACCTACCGGCGGCTCGGCATCAAACAGTCCTTCTTCATTCCCGCCTGGTGCATCGAGCAATATCCGCAAGCCATCGATGCCATTCTCGAAGGCGGCCACGAGATCGGCCATCACGGCTATCTGCACGAGGATCCGACGGAGCATTCAGGCGCCGAACAGAAATACTGGTTCGACCGTGCCTTCGAGGTGCACAAGAAAGCCACCGGCAAGCCGCCGCGCGGCTATCGCGGCCCGGTCTACAACGTCAATCAGACCGTCATCGACCTGCTGATCGAAAATGCCTTCGTCTATGATAGCTCGCTGATGGCCGACGACATTCCCTATGTCATGCAGACACCCGCCGGCGCGCTCTACGAAATGCCGGTCCACTGGGGCACCGACGACTGGCCGCCCTTCGCCCATTATGCCGAGATCGGCTACATGATGCCGGTGCGCGGACCGTCCGACGGGCTCAGGGCCTTCTTCGAGGAGTTCGAGGCCCACTACGAGGCGGGCGGCTTCTGGATGCCCATCGTCCACCCCTTCCTCACCGGCAGGCTCGCCCGCTGGCGCCAGATGGAAAAGTTCCTGGAAGAGGTGATGAACACAAAAGACGTGTGGTTCGCGCCGCTGGAAGAGATCGCCGCCCACATCAAATCGGTGACCGATGATGGCAGCTACACCCCGCGCGTTGAACACCTGCCCTATTACGAGGGACCGGTGCTGCAGAGATGAAGGGCGTGAACAACACACACCCACCTCATCCTGAGGAGGCGCGAAGCGTCGTCTCGAAGGATGTGCCACTTCGCCCATGCTTCGAGACGGGCCTGCGGCCCTCATCGAGCCATGAGGTTGGGGTGAAATTTGACGATACAAAGGACCACCCCATGCTCAACGACACCGACGCCAAATTCCTGCGGCTGGCCTATGACGAGGCCAGGGCCGGCTATGACGAGGGCGGCTGCCCCATCGGCTCCGCTCTGGCCGAAGGCGATCGCCTGATCGCCCAGGGGCGCAACCAGCGGGTCCAGCAGGGCGACCCGATAGCCCATGGAGAGATGGATTGCCTGCGCAAGGCAGGCCGCCAGAAATCCTACCGCAGCATGACCCTTTATACCTCTCTCTCGCCTTGCATGATGTGCACCGGAACCATCATCCAGTTCGGCATCCCCCGCGTCGTCATCGGCGAGAATGAGACCTTCGGCGGCAACGAGGATTTCCTCCGCTCGAAAGGCGTCGAGGTGATCCTGGCGGACGATGCCGACTGCAAGGCGCTCATGGCGCGGTTCATCGAAGAGCAGCCGGAACTTTGGAACGAGGACATCGCGGAGGAATAGACGCATGAGCAACGCGTCCATAGCCGTCACCGGCGGATGTCTGTGCGGCAACGTCCGCTACCGTGCGAGCAACGCAGCACCTGAGGTTGCAGAGTGCCATTGCGGCCAGTGCCGCCGCCAGTCCGGCCACCGTTACGCCGCAATCAGAGCCAAGATCGACGGCATGGAGATCGACGGAGAAGACCACATAACCTGGTATGCTGCCTCCTCTTTCGCGCGCCGCGGGTTTTGTTCCGCGTGCGGCAGCCATCTTTTCTGGGCCGGCGATGGCCGCGACTATTTCGGGGTCCTTGCAGCCTCCGTAGACGAACCAAATGAGCTTGTGATGACCAGCCACATCTTCGTCGAAGGCCGCGGGCGCTACTATGAGATGGACGACGGACTTCCGTGTTTCGAGGGCTACGACACGCCGGTCGGCGGATAGCTTTGAGAAATGCCGCGGGCCACTGACGCCACATTCTCCAAAGTGCGTGCGATCATTGCCGAGAGCCAGGGAATGGACCCGGGCAAAATCACTATGGCAACAGACGTTTGTGGCGATTTGGGCGTTGCCGGATTGGACGGTGAAGACCTGTTGAAAGAGCTTGATCGCGCATTCGATATCGACTGGTCCGGTTTACATTTCAGCGTGCATTTTGGCGAGGAGGTTTGTGGCCTGCCTATGCCGTGGCAACTTGAAAAAAGCTATTTGACTTACAAATCACAGGCGTTTCGCGTTTCAGACATAGTCCACGCTGCGCAGTCAGGAAAATGGCCGGATACGCCATTGATCCGACAAACCGGTGCCGGGCGTGGTCTTCTGTTTTTTGGCAGCTACCTTCAAATGGCACTGCTTGCCTTTATTGCAGCGGCAGCGTTATTCGGAAGTGCAACGATTTACCTGCGGTAAGGCGCCTGACCCCATGAAACACATCCCGCACGAAAACCTCCGCGCTCTGATTCGCGAAATTGTTGCCGCCGCCGGCTCAACCGGCGACGAACCGCAGATGGTGGCCGACAATCTGGTCGAGGCCAATCTCACCGGCCATGACAGCCACGGGGTGCAGATGATCCCGATCTACATGAACGCAGTGCGCACCGGCGGCCTCCGGCCCAACCAGCATGCTAAGATCGTCTCCGACCATGGGGCGATCGTGACCATTGACGGCAATGCCGGTTACGGTCAGGTGATCGGTGTCGAGGCCATGGACATCGGCATCGCACGCGCCCGCGAACATGGCGTGTGCGTGCTCGCGACCCGCAATACCTTCCACCTCTGCCGCATCGGCGCCTGGGGCGAGAAATGCGCCGAGGCGGGCCTCGTGTCGACCCATCACGTCAACGCAATCGGCAATGTGGGGCTGGTGGCGCCGCACGGCGGAACCGCGGCCAGGCTCTCCACCAATCCATATTGCTGCGCCCTGCCGGCGACGGCCAACAATCCACCCTTCATCGCCGACTTCGCAACATCGGTGATTGCCATGGGCAAGGTCCGGGTCGCCAAAAATGCCGGCACGCAGGTGCCCGACGGCGCATTGTTCGACGCCGATGGCCGGCCGACCACGAACCCTGACGCCATGCTGGAAGAGCCCAAGGGCGCGCTCCGTCCGGTAGGCGGCCACAAGGGCTATTGCCTGGCGCTGGCCAATGAACTGATGGCGGGAGCTCTCACCGGCGGCGGCACCGGCCGGCCGGAAACCGAGCACCGCGAATACACCGTCATCAACAACATGCTGTCGACCCTCATCGATCCGCACCGGCTGACCGACCAGCCCAGCTATGAACGCGAACTGGACGCCGCCATCGATCACGTCCGGTCTTCCCCCCTGGAAGACCCCGATCAACCCATATTGATGCCGGGCGACCCGGAGCGCCGGACGCGCAAGCAGCGGATCGCCAACGGCATCCCGATGCCGGAACCAGCCTGGCGCGAGCTTGCCGATGCAGCCGTGTCCGTCGGCCTGACCGAAGGCCGCGCCAACGCCCTCATTGCCGGCACCGCCTGAGCACGTAAACAGGCAGGGGGCAAGGCCTTGGCGTTAGCCCCGGGGTCCGGGAACACGCAACCACTGCCCCAATCTCCATCGTCATCCCCGACCTGATCGGGGATCCAGTAACCACCCGGGCCTGCGGTTCCCGGTACACCCGAACACCCAGGCGCTGCCTGCGTTTACTGGATTGCCCGGTCAAGCCGGGCAAAGACAGTTGGTTGGAATGTGTGTCCACTCACATTTCCTAAGTCCACCATCGCCCCGCACCCGCCCCCGCTTTTCCCGTTTGTGCATCGCCGCGTGATCAGTCATACTCAAGGTCTTTGGGGAAGAGTGCTCGCCATGAGCGAACAAAAGCACATCGTTCTGACCTCGCACCCACCGAAAGGGGCGGACCGTCCGCCGGACATCAACTGGGGTGCGTCCAACCCGAAGGACCGCGGGCCGGTCATCGGCTCCATCAACGGCCCGCAGCAGCGCAACGTCATCGGCGTCCATTCCGGCGCTTATGGCCTTTACCGCGCGCTTGCCATTGCCGCCGGCACCCTTGACCCGGTGCACAAGGCGGATCTCACCAACACCTCGCCGACCACCCAGATCGGGCCGTTTCCGCAGTGGAGCGATCCCGACAAGATCGTCTCGATCGACCCCTACGGCCACATGGTCGCTGAGGCCTTTGCCGAACATCTTGATAACGATATCGACCTCCGCCCAACCATCGCGGTGACCCGGGCGCGCATCCACCTGCCCGAGATGCGCGAGGCGATCGCAGCAGGCCGCTTGGCGCCCGACGGTGATATTCTGCAGGAAGACGGCGAAGTGGCGGTGACCAAGGCTGCAATTGAGCCGGTCTGGTATCTGCCCGGCATTGCCAACCGGCTCAAGGTCAAGGAGGCCGATCTGCGCCGCTCGCTGTTCGAGTATACCGGCGGCATGTTCCCGGAACTGGTGACCCGGTCCGACCTCAAGGTGTTCCTGCCGCCCATCGGCAACATATCGATCTACATCATCGGCGACATCGAAGCACTGTGGGACAACAGCCGTCAGCTGGCCTGCCGCGTGCACGACGAGTGCAACGGCTCGGACGTGTTTGGGTCCGACATCTGCACCTGCCGGCCTTACCTGACCCACGGCATCGAGGAATGCGTGCGCACCGCCCAGGCCGGTGGCGGCGGGCTTATTGTCTATAACCGCAAGGAAGGCCGGGCGCTCGGCGAAGTCACCAAGTTCCTGGTCTACAACGCCCGCAAGCGCAACCCGGACGGCGACACGTCTGCCGCCTATTTCGAGCGCACCGAATGCGTTGCCGGTGTGCAGGACATGCGGTTTCAGGACATGATGCCGGACGTCTTCCACTGGCTCGGCGTTACCCGCATCGACCGCTTCGTCTCCATGAGCGACATGAAGCATGACGCCATGGTCGAACAGGGCATCGAAATCGGCACCCGCATTCCCATACCCGACGAGTTGATCCCCGAGGATGCGCAGGTCGAGATGGACGCCAAGAAGGCGGCTGGATATTTCACCGACGAAACCGTCTCCATGCCCGATGGTCTCACCGGAACCAAGGGCCGCTCCCTTGATGATTACTGAGGCTAGAGCAGCCGCGTGGCTTTTGACCACGGATGCGGTCCGGGCCCGCGCTGAAACGATTTTCGAGGCCGGCCTCGCCGGGGACCTGGACCATTTTGCCATCAACATGGACCGGCTCGATGTGGCCGCGACTTACGTCCGCGACACAACCCTTGCCGCCTATCCCGATCTCGACATTCCCTATCATTCGCGCTGGCGGCATTTTATCGTCGCCGGCCACGACCGCTGGCCGGATCTGGCGGCGGGCCTCTACACCGCCGAGCGCGGACGCGTGGCCTTCGATCTGGTGGTTACATCGGTCCTGCTCGATGCCGGCGCCGGCGATGCCTGGCGCTACCGCGATCCGCAGTCGGACACGGTCATGTCCCGTTCCGAAGGCCTCGCCATCGCCAGCCTCAACGCTTTTGAGGCAGGCCTGTTCTCAAGCCATAGCGACAAGCCTTTGCAGGCCGATGCGGTTGGTCTTCGAAATCTCAGCCCCGATGCCCTGGCACAGGCCTTTCAGGTGAGCCCGGACAATCCCCTGGAGGGGCTGGAGGGCCGCTGCGCACTGATCAATCAACTGGGACGCGCTGTTGCAGCCCGGCCTGATCTCTTCGGGTCGGATCATGCCCGCGTCGGCGGCCTGTTCGACCATCTTTGCGCCGGCGTCCGTCAGGACCAGGTGTCAGCAGCTGCGATCCTTGATTCGGTTTTGACCGGTTTCGGGACCATCTGGCCCGGCCGCATCGAACTCGCGGGCCGCAATCTGGGCGACACCTGGCATCACCCCGCAGCGCGATGCAATGACGCCACCAGCGGCATGGTGCCGTTTCACAAGCTGTCGCAGTGGTTGTCCTATTCCCTGCTGGAACCACTGGAGGAAGCGGGCATAACGATCACCCAAGTGGACGCTCTCACCGCATTGGCCGAATACCGCAATGGCGGACTTTTGGTTGACCTCGGCGTACTCGAGCCCAAACATGACGCCGTCCTGGCCGAGCCGCATTTGCCCGGCGCCGAAATCATCGTCGAATGGCGCGCGCTCACCATCAGCCTGATCAGCCGGCTTGCCGGGCGTCTGCGGGAAGATCTGAAACTGAACCAGGAAGAACTCCCCCTCGCCAAGGTGCTGCAGGGCGGCACGTGGGCTGCGGGACGCCGCGTTGCACTAGAAAAACGTGACGGCGCAGGACCTCCCATCCGGATCATCAGCGACGGATCGGTGTTTTGACCCGATGCGCGAAATCAACCAGACGTTTTATTATCAGGAGGCTTTTCGATGCATAAGAACTTAACCGTTGTTGACCATCCTCTGGTCCTGCACAAGCTCACTTTGATGCGCGACAAGCACACGCCATCGGCGGTTTTCCGCCAGTTGCTGCGCGAAATCAGCCTGCTTCTGGCCTATGAAGTGCTGCGCGACCTGCCCACCACCACCAAGACCATCGACACCCCGATGACCGAGAGGGAGGCGCCGATCCTCAAGGGCAAGAAGCTGGTGTTCGCCTCGATCCTGCGGGCCGGCAACGGTTTGCTGGACGGACTGCTTGATCTGGTGCCCTCCGCCCGCGTCGGCCATATCGGCCTTTACCGCGACCCGGAAAGCCTCACCGCGATCGAATATTATCTCAAGATGCCGGATAGCCTTTCCGAGCGTCGCGTCATTCTCGTCGACCCCATGCTGGCCACCGCGAACTCGGCCTCGGCCGCAGCGTCCCGCCTCAAGGAAGTCGGCGCCGAAGACATCAAGTTCCTCTGTCTGCTGTCCGCTCCGGAAGGCATCGAGGCGTTCTCCAACGCCCATCCCGATGTCCAGATCTACACCGCCGCCATTGACAGCCATCTCAACGAGCACGGCTACATCGTGCCTGGCCTCGGTGATGCCGGTGACCGGATGTATGGTACGAAGTGATTTAGGGCCTGAACCATTAATGAGTTATACACCCATCTTGAACCTGCTGCGCCATGACGGCATTGCGTTTTCGCCCGCAAACATGCAGTATCTTGCCTCGATGTCAGTCATCTGTAGGGACCTGTCATGGTGAAGTACATCGCGGTTGGGGCACTTGCGTGTCTCATGACCGCGGGCATCAATACAGAGCAGACGAAAGCTGGAAGTCAGACGCGGGATTTGTTCGCTGATGTCACCATCAACGCTTCGTCTGCGGCGGTCATAGCCAACGCCACGCGTGCGGCCATCGCCTATCGCGAGCAGGAGAGCTATGCCTATAATGACGGCATTTCCACCTCTGAAAATGCCGTGGCCGCGTGTTTTCACGCCGCCGATTGGGAAGTGCGCCGCAAACGCCGCGGACTTCATGCCCGGCTGGACAGGGTCAAGAAGGTCAAAAACCGGGACGAGCGGCTGAAAGTCACCATGCTGGTCACCAATTTCTACCGCAACGGCAAAGTGCAACGCTGGGTCAAATGCCACGTCCAGCACGATCAGGTCGTGTTTTTCAAATACAGCTGAGCGCCGTCTCGCCTACTCCAGTAGTCTGTTGAAACACCTCATGCAGGGTGCACCTGTGCGTCCGTCTGAACCGGGTGCTGGCGCCGCCGTCCCGCAATCTGTGTTGACCATTCGTTCCAAACAAACCAGACTGAACGCACCTGACGCTGGAGACATCAAATGGCAAAGATTGAACTCTTTTCCGGGCCACAGTGCGGTTATTGCGAACGGGCCAAGGCGCTGCTGCAGACGAAGGGCCTGGAATTCGAAGACTTGAGCATCGAGGACGAGGCCAACCGGGCGGCATTCGCACAACGCCTGCCGAGGGAGCGGTCAATTCCGCAGATCTTTATCGATGGCGAGCATATCGGCGGTTATGAAGACCTGTGCATTCTGGACGAAAAAGGCCGTCTCGACGCTTTGACCGCCTGATGCCCTCAACCGGGGCTGGGCCGACCGCGTTTCAAGCGCCGCCCGCTCTCGCGCAATTCGAACAGGGTCCGGGTTGCGACCGAACCGATGACCAGCGCACCCCCCACCATTGCCCACCGGCTTGGTGTCTCGTTGACAAATATCCACACCCATAATGGTCCCAGCGCAAACTCCAGCAGCATGAACAAGGTGAGTTCGGCCGCCACCAGATGACGCGAGGCCACGATGAACATGGCGTTGCCCAGGCCCGACAGGATGCCGCCCCACAAAATGCACAACATTAGGTCGTTGAGCGAAATACCAAGGTCGCGAAAACTGACCGCGCCGGACACGGCGATGAGAAACACGCCCGAGACCAGAAGCGTGGGCAGCATATCCACATGCCGGTTTGACCGCACAATCACCGCGAAACCGGCGAAACCGCATGCGGTGGCAAGCGCCATCAGATTTCCATAGCTTGCGCCCAAGCCAAAGCCGTCTGCGACCATAATGGTGACACCGAACGCTGCCGCGATCATGGTGATCAAGGTGGTCCGGCTGAGATGCTCCTTCAAAAAGATCCACGCCAGCCCCGCGGTGATGAAGGGTATGGCGCTGAGCGCAAACATCGTGTTGGCAATGGTCGTGTTGCTGATCGCCTGGATGAAGCAGATGCCGGCGCTCGCCAGGATGACGCCGGCGATCACACCGGCGCGGCCAATGCGGAGAACCCGCTGCACCACACCACCGCGGTACTGAACGACCAGTACCCCGAGAACAACCGCCTCCAGGGCGAGGGCGCGATAGAAGATGATCTGCCATTCGTCCGCCGCCTCCATGTTACGCATGATCAGCCCGCCAAAACTGATGGCAATCGAGCTGATGACCATGAGCAGCATCGCAAAGCCACTGCGCGGCTCTGACCCCGGGGTCGTGGAAACGGCATCGCCCGCGCCGGCGGCCTGTTCGTTCACGCTTGAATTGTCCACTCGCTGTTCCACCCCGGCCCCGCACCGTATCTGCACGGTTCACGCCTATCACGGGACACTAGGGTCAGGACTCACTAAATTCATTCAATTCTGTTTGGTCAGGAGGGCTCGAATGCTGGAAAACAAGCGCAAGACAAGGCTTTGTGCCTTATCGAGCATTGTCTGCCTGCAGGCGGGCCCTCCTGACCAAACCCTTCGGGCGTGGCGGATTTGTCTTCTGAGTGCGTTAGACAGGCTTGAAAACCGGACGGTATACGGTGCCCGCCTGCCTTCTCAACAGGCAAATCTGCCAGCGCAGAATGGATGAATTTAATGGGTCCTGACCCTAAAGCATAATAGCTCTGTGATCCTGGCAAGCTGGAATTTCAATGCGCGCGATTCATACCAAAGGACCTGACTATTACTCCAGCGGCAGCGGAGTGTCCTCATCTTCGCTGTCTAGGGGCTCCCGCAGGCCATCGAACAGTGCACTGAGGATTGTCAGCACCTCGCCCAGGCCGGAACTGGCCTCTTCCGCGCCGAGCGACAACACGGCCTCGCGCAGAACGGCACTCAGCATGGCCGCCAGAGGCGACAGCGACAGCCGCTGGATCTCACCGGCATTCATCGCCCGCAACAGTCCTGCCCTCAGAAACTGCCCGACGCCTTTGCTTTCGAGGTCGAGCCATTCGGCCCTGCCCAGAACGTCCGGACCATCGACGAACACGATCCGCCGGGTATCCGGCTGACTGGCCGCCTCAAGAAAGATCCCACAGGCCTCGTAAAGCGCATCATATGGCCCAAGACTGTGGTCACTCCGCACAGCACTCATACCCTCGGCAAGCTTGCCCTGTTCCGCATCGATTAAGGCGCGGAAAATGTCGCGCTTGTCTTCAAAGTGAAAATAAAACGCACCACGGGTCACCGCTGCCGCAAGCACGATGTCGTCGCTAGAGGTGTCTTGATACCCCTTACCGGCAAACAGCCGCCGTGCTGCCGCGAGCAGGGATTTGCGCGTCGCTTCGCGGCCGGCATCCTGTCCGCCATCTCCTTGAGAGGTGGTGTCCATAGTGTTCAACATTAGATTTCAGCCGGAGGTCGCGCAAGACCGAGCCGTTCTTCACTGGCTCCGCATCCATGAAATTATGCAAAAACATGGTCCCAACCCTCACAGCCGCGCTACAAGGTTAGGCGAATGATTCGATGGAAGGTTTGCCGCATGGCGCAACATTTCAGATGGCTCATAAATGCATTCGCCGTGCTGGTCGCAAGCCTCGCGTCTTGCCTGCCCGCTCACGCCCAGGAGCTTCGTATCGAAAGCTGGCGCAGCGACGACCGCGACATCTGGACCAACATCATCCTGCCGGCCTTCGCCGCGCACCAGCCCCGCATTAAAGTCAGGTTCACGCCGACCGCACCGACCGAGTACAACGCCAGCTTGAACGCGCGGCTGGCCGGTGGCACTGCTGGAGATCTCATCACCTGCCGGCCGTTCGACGCAGCACTAGGCCTTTATAAGCAGGGTCACCTCATCGCCCTCAATGACCTGGCCGGCCTGGAGCATTTTTCCGCCGTGGCGAGAAGTGCCTGGTCGACCGACGACGGCACGGTGACCTTCTGCCTGCCCATGGCGTCTGTCATTCACGGTTTCATCTACAACAAGGAAGCCTTTGAAGAGCTTGGGCTCAAAGTTCCCGCAACCGAGGACGCGTTTTTTCAGGTGCTTGAGGCCCTGAAAAAGGACGGCGGCTACACTCCCATGGCCATGGGCACTTCGGATCAGTGGGAGGCCGCCACCATGGGATTTCAGAATGTCGGCCCGAACCACTGGCGCGGTGAAGAAGGCCGCCGCGCCTTAATATCCGGCGCAGCAAAGCTCACCGATCAGCCCTATGTTGCAACGCTCCGGCATCTCGCCCGGTGGGGCGCTTATCTCGGCCGCGGCTTCAAGGCGCAATCCTATGCCGACAGTCAGACCCTGTTTTCTCTTGGCCGCGCAGCGATTTATCCGGCCGGTTCCTGGGACATCGCCACTTTCCGCGCCCAGGCGCCGTTTGAGATGGGGGCGTTCCGGCCGCCGTTGCCGCAAGGCGCGCAGGACTGCCACATCTCCGATCACACCGACATCGGCATCGGCGTCAATCCGGCAAGCCCCAATGTTGAGGCGGCCCGCACATTCCTGCAGTGGATGACAACACCGGAATTCGCCACCCTCTTCGCCAACGCGCTGCCGGGGTTCTTTCCTCTCTCCAGCCATCGGATCGGCCTCGAGGATCCTCTCGCCCAGGAGTTCATTTCCTGGCGCGCCTCGTGCAAATCAACCATCCGCAACGCCTATCAGATCCTCTCGCGCGGCATCCCCAACCTCGATGCGGAAATCTGGAACGTCAGCGCCCAGGTGATCAACGGGACTTTGAGCCCCGAGGACGCCGCCGCCCGCCTCCAGGCCGGGCTCGCCAAATGGTACGGACCACAGCAGAAATGACCAGCAGGAGCGGACCCGCGGCATGACGCCAAAATCCGCCACACTGCCGCTCCTCACGTTCTTCATAGCGCCGGCGTTTTTGATCTATGCGGTGTTTTCCGTCTACCCGCTGATCTCCACCATGGTGTTGAGCACCTATGACACCGACGCGGCCGGCGGCCACAGTTTCATCGGGTTCGGCAACTTCACAACCTTGCTGACAGACGACGCCTGGTCGGGGCCATTCTGGAACGCATTAACAAACAATGCGGTCTTCTTCGCCATCCACATGGCGGTGCAGAACCCGGTCGGGATCGTGCTTGCAGGGCTGTTGTCGCTGCCTCGCCTGCGCGGCCGCCACACCTACCGTACCTTGATCTTCCTACCGACCATGTTGTCCGTGGTGATTGTCGGCTTCATCTGGCAGTTGATTCTGAGCCCGCTGTGGGGCGTCTCGGAAGGACTGCTGTCTGCCGTCGGCCTCGGCGACTGGTTTGCGCCCTGGCTGGGCCAGGAGGAAACCGCACTCATCACCTTGTCCCTTTTGTCCGTGTGGCAGTTCGTCGGCATCCCGATGATCCTGATCTATGCAGCCCTGCTCAACATTCCCGAAGACCTGACGGAGGCTGCCCAGGTGGATGGGATCGGCCATTTCCGCATCTTCTGGCACATCAAGCTGCCCCTGATCGCACCAACGGTGGCCCTGGTTTCCATCCTCACCTATGTCGGCAACTTCAACGCGTTCGACATCGTCTATGCGGTCAAGGGCGCCATCGCGGGCCCCAACTTCGCAACCGATATCCTCGGCACGTTTTTCTACCGCACCTTCTTCGGCTTCCAGCTGCAACAGGGCAGCCCCACCATGGGCGCAACAGTGGCGACCGTCATGTTCGCGGTGATCCTCATCGGCGTGATGATTTATCTCGCTCTCATGCAGCGGCGCGTTCAGCGCCATGCGTTTTGAGGCGGTATCTCCATGCGTTTGAAATTTACCCCCATCGCCATCCACACAGTGCTCTTGACCTATACCGCGATTGCGCTGCTGCCGATCGCGTTGATCATCGCAAATGCGTTCAAATCACGCCGCGCCATATTCACCGATCCCCTGGCGCTGCCGGGGCCTGACAGTTTTTCCCTCAGGGGCTTTGCCAAGGTGCTCGCGGTGTCCGACTTCGAGCTTTATTTCATCAACAGCCTCACGGTCACTTTGGTGACGCTTGCCCTGGTGCTATTGTTCGCCGCCATGGCGGCCTGGGCTTTGAGTGAATATGCCTTCCGTGGACGGCTGTTCATCGGTCTTGTGTTTGCGGTCGGGATCATGGTGCCGATCAGACTTGGGACCGTGTCTATTCTGGAACTCATGGTGGCGCTCGATCTCACCAACACGCTGACGGCGCTCATTCTGGTCTACACGGCACAGAGCCTGCCGCTGGCCATCTTCATTCTCACCGAGTTCATCGCCCAGATCCCGAAAGACCTGAAGGACGCCGCCCGTTGCGATGGCGTGAGTGAGATCCACATTTTCTTTGCCATCATCGTGCCGCTGATCCGTCCGGCCATAGCAACGGTCGCAATCTTCGTCATGGTGCCGATCTGGAACGACCTGTGGTTTCCCCTGATCCTGAGCCCCGGAGAAGACACCCAGACCATTACCCTTGGTGTGCAGCAGTTCATTGGACAATATGTCACCGACTGGAATGCGGTTCTCGCGTCCCTCACCCTCGCAATCCTGCCCATTCTGGCGCTTTATCTCTTATTGTCGCGCCAGCTGGTGCGCGGCCTCACCGCCGGCGCGGTGAAGTAATACCAAAGGAACTGACTATGCCGGGTGTGCGCCTCCATAACGTCAGCAAGTCCTTTGGCGCCGAAGTCGTGCTCAAAGCGGTGTCGCTCGACATCGCGGATGGTGAATTCGCGGTCATCGTCGGCCCCTCCGGCTGCGGCAAGTCAACATTGCTGCGCATCCTCGCCGGGCTGGAGGCAGCCGATGCTGGCGACATCGAAATCGGTGGCCATCGGGTCAATGACCTTGCTCCCGCGGCGCGCCATATCGCCATGGTGTTCCAGTCCTACGCGCTCTATCCGCATATGAATGTCTACAAGAACATGGCGTTCGGCCTGAAGTTTTCCGGCCTCGACGCCGCGGAGATTGATCTTCGTGTGGACCGTGCGGCACGGATGCTGCAGCTTGAAGACCTGCTGATGCGCAAACCGCGGGAACTCTCCGGCGGTCAGCGCCAGCGCACCGCCATCGGCCGCGCCATCGTGCGCGAGCCTGACGTTTTTTTGTTCGATGAGCCGTTATCGAACCTTGATGCCGCATTGCGCGTCAACACCCGGCTCGAAATCGCGCGCCTGCACGACACGCTCGCCGCCACCATGATCTACGTTACCCACGACCAGATTGAAGCCATGACCCTTGCCGACCGCATCATTGTGATGAACGAAGGCCGCGTCGAGCAGACCGGAACGCCGCTTGAGCTCTACCGTGCGCCGCAAAACCTCTTTGTTGCGGGCTTCATCGGTGCCCCGAAAATGAACTTCATCGGCGGTGACGCCGCGGGCGGGGCCGGCGCGGAAACGATCGGCATCAGACCCGAACACCTGAGCGTCGCACCGAAGGGCGGCGACTGGAACGCAACCGTAATTGCTGTTGAGCATCTCGGCAGCGACACCTATGTTTACGCTGAGACAGAGACCAGCGCCCTTACAATGCGAAACGGCCCGGAGAGCACATTGAAGTCCGGCGACAAGATCATGCTTGAGTATGACCGCGCCGCCGTTCACCGGTTCGACGCAGGCGGCCAACGCATCCCACGTTGACGAAATTCCCAAACCAGAAGGATACCCCATGCCAAAGCAAGTCCTCAAACCGGCACAGCTCGATTTCCAGCCGCGGCCCGCCTATCCCTATAATCCCGGAACCATGGCGGAGGGCATCATTTTTGTCTCAGGCCAGGTCGCCTGGAACCATGAGGGCAACGTGGTCGGCATCGGCGATCCGCGAGCCCAGACCATCCAGACCCTGAGCAATGTGGTCGCCGTCCTCGCCGAGGCCGGCGCCACGCCCGAAGACGTTCTCAAATGCAACGTCTATCTGGCCGACATCCGCCACTTCCAGATCATGAACGAGGAATTTGCAAAAGTGTTCAAGCAGAGCCCGCCTGCCAGGACCACGGTTCAGGCAGCCCTGGCAGAACCTGAAATGCTGGTGGAAATCGAGGCCATCGCCTGCATAAAATAGCAGACGCTACGCCTCGGTTGCGAGGGTGTCTGGGACACCCCCGCCAGATCAGTTACTCGACGATGCGCAGGAGTGCAGATTCGATGCGATCGCCGATCTCATCGAATGCGGCGAGGAATTCGGCCGAGTCCTGAGCATCGAAATAGTGCGCATCGGAGCTGGCGCAGTGTTCCAGCAGATCGCGGCCGCGCGACGGCGCTTCGAATGCCACCGAGAAAATCTCGATGCCGTCCCGCTTCAACCGGTCGCAATGGTTCTTCGTGATCCTATCGTCGGTGCGCCTGTTGTTGTCGCCGTCGGTCATGAAGATCATGAAGCGGTGCAGCTCGAATTCTTCACCTTCATGGACTTCCTGCTGTTCATGATGCGCCTGCTCATTATTGCCCTGCAGCCAACCACCGACCGCGGAAACGCCCGGCGTCGAGGCCGTGCCGCCGGATGCAAAGAGCGCTTGCACAACCGGGCGCGTATGGTCACTGCCCCAGTTCATGGTTCGAACATCGCGCAGGCCGGTCGAATAGGAGACCAGGCCGGTCCTGACATAAACATCATCCGGATCCGCTGCAGCCAGCTTATCCAGGAGGCGCGTGGCAGCGGTCTTCAATGTGTTGATCTTGCCGTTCCAACGCATGGAACCTGAAACATCAAGCACCAGTCCCAGGGATACCGGTTCGGCGATATGGCCCTCATAGGACACCTTGCTGTTTGTCGTGATGTTGAGGTGGTGGATACCGGCAATGCCCATCATCAGGGTCGGTACCTGCACGTCCATGGACACGGTAACGATTTCAGCCGCGTCATCAAAATCAACGTTGAGGCTGCCAACCTGGACGCCCGGACCGTAGTCTCCGCTCAAATTGGCGTCGAGAAATTTCTGACCGACGTCCATGCGATTTTGAGTGTCTTTGTGGCTATGGGCCGAGGCCAGCGCTATGGCATCGACGGTGCCGGCCAGCTTCTGTTGCACACGGGATTGATGCGACAGGTCGATACCCACGCCCATGGCAATCATAATTGGGACGATCGAGAGCCCGAACATCATGGCCACGTTACCGGACTTGTCTTTGAGCCACCGCGAAATGAGGTGCAAACATCGGGTGTCGAAGAATTCATGGGTATTCATGACTTTTTATCCTGAAATTGCCGCGTCATAATCTCAGAATACACGCGTTGATTTAACAACACGTTGCGTCAATCAGCCCAATTATATCAAAAATATTTTACTATTAGCAAATAATAGGAAAGTAATTCCAATTATACTAAAATTTTATTTGAATTATATCTAATATATACTTTTTCATACGCAAACAATAAGCGCAAGAAAGATGCCGATGCCAGTTACCGGCATCGGCTCAATCCTCCACAGGCCTTAAGCCGTCGGCATATGGTAACCCGGCGTCGATAGCGACAGGGCAACTTCTTCTGCGGTCATCTCCTCCTCGACGCCTTCGAACAGCGGCGACGACAGATAGCGTTCACCGGTGTCCGGCAGCATGCACAAAATCACCGAGCCCGGTTCCGCTTTTTCAGCGATCTGCATGGCAATCGCAAAGGTTGCTCCACCCGATACCCCGGTGCATATGCCCTCTTTCTGCGCCAGCTTGTTGGCCCATTCGATGCCCACGGGGCCGGGGACCGGGATGAGCTCATCGTAGAAGCCGTTATCGATCGCTTCCTGCAGCACCAGCGGAATGAAATCCGGCGTCCAGCCCTGGATCGGGTGCGGCTCAAAAGCCGAATGGCTTTCCGCCGGTGATCCGGCTTCGTTGCGCTGCTGCACAACGCCGCTGCCGACGATCTGCGCATTGGCCGGTTCGCTCAGAATGATTTTCGTCTCCGGCCGCTCTTTGCGCAGCACCCGGGCCACTCCCGTGACCGTACCGCCGGTGCCATATCCCGTCACCCAGTAATCCAGCCGTTCACCTGCGAAATCGGCGACAATTTCCCGTCCCGTGGTGTTCTCATGCACTTTCGCGTTGTCGTCGGTCTCGAACTGACGCGCAAGAAACCAGCCATTGGCCTCCGCCAACTCCACCGCCTTGCGGTACATGCCGAAACCTTTTTCGGCGCGCGGCGTGAGCACAACCTTGGCGCCCAGAAACCGCATCAGCTTGCGCCGTTCGATCGAGAAACTGTCCGCCATGGTCACCACCAGCGGGTAGCCCTTCGCCGCGCAGACCATTGCGAGGCCGATACCTGTGTTGCCGCTGGTCGCTTCCACCACCGTTTGGCCCGGCGCAAGATCGCCGCGACGCTCTGCTTCTTCGATGATGCCGATGGCCAGCCGGTCCTTGACCGAGGCCGCTGGATTGAAGAATTCGGCTTTCACATAGAGCCGCACGTGATCCGGCGCCAATTGGTTTATGCGGATACATGGTGTATCGCCGATCGTATCGACAATGCTGTCATAGAGCCGGCCCCGGCCTTTGGTTGTTCTCGACGTGGTGGAATTGTCGTTCGCTGTCATTGTGGTCCGTCGTCCTTGGTTCGGGGTAAGCTGGATGTGCAATCTTGGGAACTGCACAGTGCACCGCCGAACTATACGCGACAGACTGCAGGAGTCTTTCGATTTCTGCCTGACGTCAATTTATGTGAATTCGTACCGGTTGGCCTCTTCAGGAACCGGCGTTTCCGGTTCGCCCTCACCGATTGCCGGCATCACGCCAAGAACATCGGCAAAGAGATCCGCATGCTGGTGCTTGAGTCGTGCGGCCCGAGCCAGAACATCGTCCGTGCCACGCAGTTCGACGGCGCGCGTTCTGAGCCATCCCGACAGCGCCCTCAAGGCGGTGTTCTCAGCGGTGTTCGGCCCGCCGCGGGCCTTTGCCTGCCCGGCCAGCGCATCAACCAGATCGTCGAGCAGGTCGAGGGGCATGTTATCGATATCGCCAGCGATCTCGGCCAGACGCATATCCGCGGCGAGTTCCTCGTCGAGTGGCCACAACTCGCCAAACAGATCGACGACCGTCTCCCGCATTTTTTCCCCATAGGCCGCCTCGTTGCCGAGCCGGGTCCGCGCCACCACAAGCAGGCCGTTCGCCCCATTCAACCAGCTTTCGTCCATCTGTTTCCGTGTGGACCGTTTCGCCATTGCACAACTCCCTACTCAAAACTCACGCGCGCAATGCCACCATAGGATCCGGTCCAAATGATGGCTGAAATCAGCCTTAAAAACGTGCGGCAGGACAAAATCCGGAACCAGATCGCTTCAGACGGTCCGGTTATCCGTAAAGGATGGCCCCCGCCATCCGGCGTTGCAATGCCGGCAATAAGGAGACGACCTTCAAGCCGCCAAGCATGAATGCACGGGTGAGAGGACTTGCGGACGTCACGGTCTTGCGGGCACGCTCGCTGCCGGCGATGGTCTCCGCGCCATCGGCATGGCGCGCCGAGCTGTATCCTCCAAGGCCGCCCTCCACCATGCGCCGGGCCAGATCAGCAGCATCCGCAATCCCCAGGTTCATGCCGCGGCCGCCAACCGGCGAGTGGCAGTGAGCGGCGTCGCCGGCAAGAAACACCCGGCCGCGGGCATAATCTTCAACCTGTCGGACCGAGATAGTGAACTGTCCTTCGCGGCGAATGTTCGTGATCTTGAGGTCCAGCGGCAAAGCCGCCAGCGCATCGCCGGTGTTCGAGACCACGCGGAAGCGCTTCGGCTCCAGCGGCGCAACGACCACCACCGCACCCCGGTCCAGCTGGCATATGGTAAATGCGTGCGTATTGGGCCAGTCTTCTGCGTCAACATCGGCAATCGACCAGGTCTCGGCAAGATCATATCCCGGAAACCGAATGCCGAGACGCTGCCGGGCCGTGCTGTGCACGCCGTCGGCTCCGATGACGTAGTCATACGCCGACATCTGTCCATCGGCCATTACAGCCGTGACCTTGCCGTCGTCCTGGCTAAGATCAGCCAGTTCGGTTTCATAGCTGATCTCACCGCCATGCTTCAAAACCGCATCGCGCAGATGCGCTTCCGTCCGGTCCTGCGCCAGTCCAAGCAGGAAATCATAGCCATGTTTCGGTGTTGCCGGTTGCAGGTTCAAAGACAGCACCAGACGAGAGCCACGATGCAGCAACACTTGGCGAAACCGCATGCCGTCTTCGAGCAGTTTTGCCGTGACACCGGAGGGCTCGAGCAATTCCAGACTGCGCGGCATGATGCCCACCGCCCGCGAGAATGTCGATTGCGCATCGCGCCGGTCGATGACCTTCGTACGGACACCGCGTCGCGCCAGTTCCACCGCAGCCGTAAGGCCGGTGGGACCTGCGCCAACGATCAGGACGCGCGGTTCTCCTGTGGCATGGTCACGCTTAGACCGCTTCACGTTCATAATGCCGTTCGCAAGCTTACATCAGAGCTCTTCAATCAGGTTCGCCTGGATACTGCTCTGCCCCTTCAGGGATCTCGAACCCGGGCAGCTTGCGCCGGGTCCAGATGTGGATCGCATCGGCATAGTTGACCGGCTCATCCAGCGAGCCGGGCTTGAGCGTCATCCACTCCTTTTCGCCCAGCGTTTCATGCCAGATGCGCGACCCGCAGGTTGGACAAAACCCGCACTTGATGGTGTTGCCCTTATCGCTCGGGCGGGTCCAGAATTTCGGTTCCCCCCCGGTGATACGAAAATCGGCAATCCTCACCTGCAGCGACATGGAAAAGGCCGACGCTGTCAGCTTGCGGCATTCCAGACAATGGCAGGCATATAGCTCTGCGGCCTCGCCGGTGAGCTCGTAGCGCACACCGCCGCACTGGCAGCCACCGGTCCGCGCATCGTCTTTGCCTGCATCACTCATGATCCTAGAGCACCTTTCGATCATACGGGCGGACAGTATCAGGGATCAGTTCTGCCGTGCCATGTTTTGCTCAAGCAGGGCGAGCTTCTTTTTCAGCAAACGGATCCTGTCGAAGGCCCGCTCGAGCACGTCGAGACCGATTTCGCCGGCATTCACTGCCTGTTTGATGATGGTCGCGGTTTTTTCCGGCAGGTTCAGATCCGGCGTGTCGGAATTGGAGATCAGGAGAATGTCATTACCGGCGAGAACCGCCTTCACGATGGTCTCGCGATAGCTGAAATTGTCGCGCACCGCACGCATCTCCAGATCGTCGGTCACCACCACACCCTGATATCCCATCTTGTCCCGCAACAGACCATTGATGGCGCCGGCAGACAGCGTCGCCGGGATCCGGCCGCCGGGAGAAAGCTCGCTGTGATAAAGATGCCCCACCATCACCATATCGCCGTAACGCGGATCATTGGCCAGGGCGGAGAACGGAGCCAGTTCGCGCTCGCGGGTCCAGGTATCGGAAATATCGACAAAGGCCTTGTGGCTGTCGCGCCGTGAGCTGCCATGGCCGGGGAAGTGTTTGAGGGCGGTCAGAATGCCCATACGGTGATGCGCATCGATAAAGACCTTGGCATAATCGATAACCGTGTTCGAGGTGCTCGAAAAGCTGCGCCCATGTTTTCCGATGATGGGGTTTTTCGAATAGACATTGACGTCGACCACAGGCGCGAAGTTCACATTGAACCCGGCATCGCGGACCACTGCCGCCGCCGCGTCGTAGATTTCCCTGGCTTCCTGTGTCGAGTACTTCCTGGCGATCGTGGCAGCCCGTGGAACCACCGGATAACCCTGCGGGCCGCCCAGCCGCTGCACTTTGCCGCCTTCCTGATCAACCGCAATCAATGGCGTGATCTGGGCGCCGGCATTCTGGAACAGGCGGGTCAGCGCTTCGACCTGGACGCGCGACTTGACGTTGTGTCCGAGCAGGATAAC
>JAJFHM010000345.1 GCA_021775625.1 Hyphomicrobiales bacterium
CGCAACCAGATGTCCATGTTTCAATTCATCGCGGATCATCCAGACGGGAAGCATGGCGATGCCCTGCGCCGATACGGCAAGGCTGCGCAGGAACACCAGACTGTTGGCATTGAGGCGGCCGGCAACGGCGACGTCGAGCCCGCCGTCCGGCAGTGCGAAGCTCCAGTGGTTCTTTCCCGCGGCGGTCCGGAAGGACAGGCAATTGTGTGCTTCAAGCGCACGGGGATGCGTCGGCGTCCCGTGCCTTGCAAGATATGCCGGGCTGGCCACAAGCAACGAACGGCTCTCGGCGATTTTCCGGGCAATGAGACTGGAATCATCGAGATGGCCAATGCGCACGGCAAGATCGATACCGCTGTCCACCAGATCAAGTCGGCCCGCACTCAGGGAAAGGCGCAGCCGCATATCGGGATAAAGGTCGAGGAACTCCGGCACAATCGGCGCAATATAGGCGACCGCAAAATCCGCCTCGGCCGTCACATGCAGGCTGCCGGACGGCGTATCCGCAAGCTGGCGAACAGCCAACCGCGCCTCCGCCAGATCCGCAACGATGCGACATGCGTGCCGGAAATAAATCTCGCCGGTCTCGGTCAGGCTTTGCTTGCGCGTGGTTCGATGAAACAGCCGCGCACCCAGTTCGTCCTCCAACTGGGATATCTGCCGGGAGACGGAGGACGGTGTGACGCCGAGAAAACGCGCCGCCGCCGAAAAACTGCCTTCCTCCACGACGCGCACAAACAGATGCAAACTCGACAATTCGCTCATTTGTGAATTCTACGCATAAATCTTTTGAGAAAACACCCGTTTTTCGCGCGAATGGCACAGACCACTTTACGGACATCGAGTGAACACGGCTGATCGCACGGCCGACAACAGGAAATATCCATCATGACCAAAACCACTTTTCACAAAGCGCAGGTGGGCGACGTAGAGATCTTTTACCGCGAAGCCGGGCAAAAGACGGCGCCCGTCCTGCTGCTGCTACACGGCTTCCCGAGTTCGAGCCACATGTTCCGGGATCTGATCCCGGCGCTGGCGGACACCTACCGGGTGGTGGCGCCCGACCTGCCGGGATTTGGCTTTTCGGATGCGCCGGACCGGACGGCATTCGACTACACCTTTGACAATCTGGCCAACGTGACTGAGCGTTTCCTAGAAACGCTCGGCATCGGCGCCTACGCTGTCTATGTCTTCGATTACGGTGCGCCGGTCGGGCTGCGGCTGGCCCTGCGCCACCCGCATCGCATCACCGCGATCATCTCCCAGAACGGCAATGCCTATACCGAGGGGCTCAGCGAAGCCTGGGCGCCAATTCGCAACTACTGGCAAGCCCCGACAGGCGAAAATCGAAATGCGCTGCGCAGTCTGCTGACACTTGAGACAACCAAGTGGCAATACACCCACGGCGTGGCCGGAACGGTGCTTGTGGCGCCGGAGGCTTATACGCTGGATGCAACGCTGATGGCCCGCTCAGGCAATGACGAGATCCAGCTCGATTTGCTGCGCGACTACGCCACCAACGTCGCACTGTATCCTGCGTTCCAAAAGTATCTGCGCGACCACCAGCCCCCCTTGCTGGCGGTCTGGGGCAGCAATGATCCGTTCTTTCTGCCCGCCGGTGCAAAAGCCTTCAGGCGTGACCTCCCTGACGCCGAGCTCATGTTCTTCGACACCGGTCATTTCGCGCTGGAGACGCACCACGCGGAGATTGCTCGGGCAGTACACAATTTTCTCGAGCGGGCATTTGCCACCCCGAAGGCCGCCTAGGCAGCCACACTCAATCAAAAATTTAGAAAGGACACGTCAATGCAACCGGCATTCAGAAAAATCACCCAACTCTTCATCGCGGCCAGCATGACCATGGCGCTCGCACACAGCGCCATCGCGGAACAACACCTCAGCCGCTCGGTCGATGATCTGGACTGGGTGAACGGTGGCCCGGGACTTGACTTTGCGCTTGTCTGGGGAGACTGGGCGAAAAATGACTATGGAATGATCGTCAGGATAAGAGCCGGACATGCCGCTCCACAACACAGCCACACCTCGGATTATCACGGCATCACCGTTCAGGGAAACTGGGTTCACACCTACGGCGAAAACGACGACCGAAACCTGGGCCCCGGCGGTTATGCGTTCCAGTCAGGCAAAGAGAACCACGGCGATCGCTGCGAAGGACCGCAGGACTGCCTGATCCTGATCCATCAGCACGGCCCGCGCGATTTTATAGTGCAGGGCAATTAGGACGGATCGTCAGAAACTCGCAGATGATCAGCAACAATGCATTCGGCAGCTGCCCCTTCAGAGAACCATTCGGTGTGCAGCTGCCGGATCACCGCTTTTGACACATCCCTGAAAAACAATGCGCACACGGACCGCGTCCGGTTCACCTCGTGGAGCGAACAAGGCCGTCCGGGAGGTCAATGCGCTCTGTGTGGCTCCGTGCCGCACTGAAGCCAACTGGATTTTCCAACCCGTCAGGATCATCTTGGAAATGCGATCGTTCCAAAAGCCGCGTTCTGGGAAACCGAAGGGGAAGTGATGAGCATGCAACCTGCCAGGCAAGTGACTGACATGGTCGAGGCAAGCTTGACCTATTGCCTCAAGAAGCCGGAAAAGCTGGTCTACAAGATCACTGAGATGGGCGAGGAAGATCCGGAAACATATGACGACTGGTATGTTCGCCATGCAGTCCCAATCCGCGATGTGCGTCCTCAACTGCCGTCGCTCTCGCTTGATCGCGAAGGATTTGTCCTGCGCAATCTCAAGACCGCCGTTAGAGATTTCTACGACGCAGACCAGGTGCACAGCGTCTACGATGCCGAAGTCGAGCGGCTCATTCTGCAGGATACCGGGGCTGAGAAGGCGCTCATTTTCGATCACACGATCCGCACCGAATCCGAAGCGATGCAGCGCGAAAGAAAGGTCCGCGAAACCGTATCCCTGGTTCACAATGACTACACCATCGCTTCCGGCCCGCAACGGGTGCGTCAGCTGCTCGATGCCGGTGAGGCTTCGATGCGCCTGCAGCACCGCTACGCGATCTACAATCTGTGGCAGCCGATCCGGGGCCCGGTCGTGTCGTCGCCGCTGGCGTTGTGCGATGCGCAAAGCGTTGCGTCTGAGGATTGGATAGGGTGCGACCTCGATTATGGCGACCGCATTGGCGAGATCTACAACGTGGCCTTCAACCAAGCTCATCGCTGGTACTACGTCGCGAACATGCGGGCCGACGAGATCCTGATCTTCAAGAACTACGATTCCCGCGAGGATGGAACGGCACGCTTTACGCCTCACACAGCGTTCGAGGACCCGGCCACTCCGCCCGGTGCGCCGCCGCGCGAAAGCATTGAAACCAGAGTGCTGGCATTCTTCCCGCCCGATGAAATGGGTCGATAGTCGGTTCCTTTGGTCTTATACCCGGTTCTACTCGCCGTCTGTCTCATGATGATATGAACCTGGGAACAAATTCCGGCGGGCATCCTCCTCAACATCCATCCTGAACTGGAAGCGCTGCATCAACTCTTCAACCCGTGCAGCCGCCGGACGCGCATTAATCGTCTCGACGTGGCGTTTGAGATTGGCGAAACCGTCATAGGTCTCCTCGCCCAGCACACGGGTTGCGATGCGTGCCCAGCCCCACAGCGCCATATCAACGATGGAATAGCTGTCACCAACTATCCATTCCCGATCTGCCAGCCTGTCGTCCAGAATGCCGTAGTGGCGGCTCGCTTCGAAGTGGTAGCGCCCGACGGCATATTCGAGCTGCTCGCGCGCATGCAACTTGAAATGCACCGCCTGGCCGGAATACGGCCCGATGCCCGTTGCAACGAACATGAGCCAGGAGAGCAGTTCGGCGCGCAGGACCGGGCTGTCGCCGGGCAGGTATTTGCCGGTCTTCTCCGCGAGGTAAAGCAGTATGGCGTTGCTGTCGAAGATGACTGCGTCTCCATCCAGCATGGCCGGGGCCTTGGCATTGGGATTGATGGCAAGGAACTCGGGCTTGTGCTGATCGCCGCGCCGCGTTTCGAGCGGCACTGCTTCATAGTCGAGCCCGGCCTCTTCGAGAAACAGTGCAACTTTGTGGGGGTTCGGGCCCGAATTGTAGAAGAACTTGAGCATGGCTTGAGGCTTTCACAGAGTGGATGGGGGGTTAAGGAGAGGAAGCTATAGCATCGGACCCTGTTTTGAAATCAGCTCCGATGCCCATAACAGCTGACACCAAGGCATACTATTCGGCCTGGCGGCGTTAAGCGCACCACCGCACTGCCGCCGGATTATCTTGCTCGCTTCGATCCACACAGCCCGCCGTATGTATTTACCGTGGTCAGAGGTTGGAGATAAGCCGATGCGCAAGGCGGCACAACGACACGGGCGAAGCAACGAGCGCAAGCCTGCGGATGCGTCGGCTATCGGGAAAAAATGGAACCTTCATACCCACACGACTGCATTCAGGAGTAAAGCAGACACTTGTCAGCGAGGCTCGGAGAGTCCGGAAATGGCCCTAAACGGATACTCAATTCTTACCACTATAAAGTCAGCTCGTCCTTTTCACATTCCCTTCACTCCTTTCTGCCACGCTCACCTGCAGTGATCCGCGAAAAATAAGGGTGAAGGAAGAACAGATTGATGTGGACCTTCGTAAATTTGGGCATCATTATTGCGATCATCTCTGCCGTCATCGGGTTAAAGATGCACCTGCAGTGGTGGAATTGGGTGCTGGCGTTTTTGTCCACCGTCATCACCGTGGTGGGTTTCGCGCTCCTTTACTCGCCCGGGTTTGGCTATGGCGGCTGGTTGATGATCGCCCTGCCGTTGTCGCCCGTGATATTCGTTTCACTATGGATTGCCTATGCCATCACCGGTTGGCTTGGGCGCTTGAAATCCCAGCCACAGTTTGGGCGACCTCAAACTGGAGAATAAACTTTCTCCCACCTCGAAAAGGGAAAAGTTAAAACCCTCGAAGCTAACACTCGCCGATAGCTGCTGAATGTCTGCTTGTGGCAGTGCGCCCCGAAGGCGCGGATCACCAGTGGAGGAGGGTTCCACACGGATAGTTGTCGATAGGTCCGGTAGCTGACGAGCGGCTTGGTCGGGTAACTGGCCGGGCTGAAGCCTCGTGACAAAGGTCGCCTTGGGCGGCTGAGCGATCCGGCGGGCCGTAATTTGAGTGAAGCCTGAGCAGGCCTCGAAAGTGACAATGCGGATGCCGACCCTCCTGCCATTTGGGGAAGGCTGCACGAGCGGGGAAGTGATCGACATGAGCACCCGTTCGATCCGCCGGGGTAGTGGGCACGGCACGTCGGAAAGGTGATGCGGGTAATCGGGGGAGACCCGTCATGGGCGAGGGTAGCGGCCTCAACGCCGTTTTCAGGCGGCGGTCCTGACGGGGTTCGGACAGGGTCATACGAGCGTTGATGCCGGGTAATGCCGGCGGAGCAAAGGACCCTGACTTCTGGCGTGCTTTCGAAGATGGGGAGGTGGAGGTGATTGGCAATGCGCCTGGCAACACCTGAAAAGATCCGGAACTTTCAGAGAAAGCTATACGTTAAGGCGAAGGCGGAGCCCGCTTTCCGCTTCTACGTGCTCTACGACAAGATTTGTCGCAAGGACACTCTGTTCCATGCCTATCGGCTGGCCCGCGCTAATGCGGGTGTGCCGGGAGTGGACGGGGTGAGCTTCGTGCAGATTGAGGATGAGGGCCTGGAAGCATGGTTGGCGGGTCTGCGTGAGGAGCTGTTCTCGAAGACGTACCGGCCCGATCCGGTGCGGCGGGTGATGATCCCGAAACCGGATGGCGGCGAGCGACCGCTCGGCATACCGACAATCCGTGACCGGGTGGTTCAGACCGCCGCCAAGCTTGTGCTGGAACCGATCTTCGAGGCTGACTTGGAGGACAATACCTACGGCTACCGTCCTGCTCGCGGGGCGGTGGATGCGGTCAGGCAAGTGCATCAGCACATCTGCCAGGGCTACACCGACGTGGTGGATGCCGACCTGTCCGGTTACTTCGATTCAATCCCACATGACGACCTCATCAAATCGGTGGCGTGTCGCATCGTGGATCGTCAGGTGCTGCGGCTTATCAAGTTGTGGCTGAAGGCACCGGTCGAGGAGCGGGATGGGGATGGAACCCGGCGTATGGGTGGTGGCAAGGGTAATACTCGTGGCACGCCGCAAGGTGGTGTTGTGAGTCCGTTGCTGGCCAACATCTACATGAACCGGTTCCTGAAACACTGGCGGTTGAGCGAATGCAGTGATGCGTTCCGAGCCCATGTCGTTGCCTATGCCGATGACTTCGTCATCCTGTCTCGCAACCATGCGAGGGAGGCGCTGGCGTGGACGACGGCGGTGATGACCCGGCTTGGGCGAGACTGTCAGAATCACTGTGTAAGAGTTTAAGGGCCGTGCATCACTTGACGAGAGGAGTGAAGTACGATGACAGAGACGAAGATCCCGGACACGGTTTTGGACGCGCTGCTTGAGGGTGTTGAGACGGCGGATGATTT
>JAJFHM010000346.1 GCA_021775625.1 Hyphomicrobiales bacterium
TCGCAGCTAAGGTGCCGGAGCTCACAGTCACCTTTTCTGGGCATTGCTGATATGGTCGAAACGCACCGCCTCCATCGAGCTTATCTCTGATTATCCGCATCCCTGATCGCGCGCCAAATTCTGGCCGGACTTGCCGGCATATCCATACCGCGGACGCCTGCTGGATGAAGTGCGTCCAGAACTCCGTTCATCACCGCCGTGGTGCCGGCTATTGTCCCAGCCTCGCCCGCTCCCTTCACGCCGAGCGGATTGTGCGTGCACGGTGTCTGCTCGTGATTTGAAACTTCGAAAAACGGCAGGTCGCCGGCGCGGGGCATCGCATAGTCCATGAACGAGCCGCTAAGAAGCTGGCCGCTGTCCGGATCATAGACGCAATGCTCGAGCAGGGCCTGCCCGATCCCCTGGGCAAGGCCACCTTGAACCTGTCCTTCCACGACGAGCGGATTTATCACGCGTCCGAAATCATCGACGACAGCGTATCGGATGATCTCGGTCACGCCGGTTTCCGGGTCGATTTCGAGTTCGCACATATGTGTGCCGTTGGGAAACGTAAAGTTCGGCGGATCATAGAACGCCAGTTCTTCAAGTCCTGGATCCATCTTCTCAAGCGGATAGTTGTGCGGAACATAGGCTTGCTTTGCGATCTCGGCGATGCTGATGATCTTGTCGGTACCGACGACCCTGAACTCGCCGTCTGCGAACTCGATATCCGTGTCTTCAACTTCGAGGACATGGGCGGCAATTTTCGTTGCCTTTGCAATTACACGATCGACCGCCACCGCAATCGCGGAGCCGCCAACGGCCGCCGACCTGGACCCGTAGGTGCCCAAACCGAATGGCACCCGCGCTGTGTCGCCGTGGACGATTTCAATCTTGTCGAAAGGGATCCCGAGACGAGAGCAGACAATCTGAGCAAAGGTCGTCTCGTGGCCCTGGCCGTGACTGTGCGAGCCGGTGAATACGCTGATGCTGGAATCCGGATTGACCCTGACACTCGCGGATTCGAACAAACCGATGCGCGAACCGATCTCCCCCGACCCTCCGGAAGGTGACAACCCACAAGCCTCAATATAGCACGATACACCCATACCCCTGAGTTTGCCGCGGGCCTTGGCGTCGGCCCGCCGCTTTTCGAAGTTAGCGTAATCGATGTTTGCCAGACCGGTGTCCAGACAAAGCGCGAAGTCGCCGCTGTCATAGGTCATGCCGACTGGAGTGGCATACGGCATCTGATCGGATGTGATCAGGTTTCGCCGCCGCAATTCGATCCGATCGATACCGAGCTGACGGGCGGCCTCTTCCACCAACCGCTCAACCACATAGTTCGCTTCCGGCCGTCCGGCGCCGCGATAGGCATCGACCGGGAGGGTGTGGGTAAAAATGCCTTTAACCTCCGCGTAGATGGCGGGCGTCCGGTATTGGCCGGCAAGCAACGTCGCGTACAGGTATGTCGGTATCGATGGTCCCCACGTCGAGAGATAGGCACCGAGATTGGCGAGCGTCGCCACCCTCAGACCGAGGAATTTACCGTCACCATCGAGCGCCAGCTCGGCATGCGTTACGTGGTCGCGCGCGTGGGCATCGGATATGAAGCCCTCGCTCCGATCGGCGGTCCATTTGACCGGGCGTCCGCATTTGCGCGCAGCCCAGGTTACCAGCGCTTCTTCGGGATAATGATAGCATTTGACACCGAATCCACCGCCGACATCTGGCGCAACGACCCTCACCTTATGCTCGGAGACATTCAGCACCGATCCGCACATCAGCATACGCGTGAGATGCGGATTCTGGCTTGTCGTATAGAGCGTGTAGTCTTCCGTGTCGCGGTCATACCCTGCCAGAGCTGCTCGTGGCTCCATTGGATTTCCGATAATGCGGGAATTGACCAGATCCAGCTCGACCACATGGTCTGCATTGGCAAAGGCCTGGTCCGTCGTCGCCTTATCTCCGATGTGCCAGTCGAAGCAGATATTTTCCTTCGCAGCGTCATGAACAAGACTTGATCCCGGCGCGATTGCGGTCGCGACATTGGTGACCGCGGGAAGTTCCTCATAATCGATCACGATGCGTTCCGCGGCATCCTTGGCCGCGCTCAGCGTTTCCGCCAGAACGAGGGCCACGCCATCTCCGACATGCCGGACTTTGTCGACGGCGAGCGACCAGTGCGGTGGCTCCACCTGAGGATTGCCGTTCTTGTCGGTGATTTGCCAGATGGTCGGGATTGATTCAATGCCGTCCTCTCGCATGTCGGCGCCGGTATAGATGGCGACGACGCCTTCGGCCTGCGCTGCTGCACGCGTATCGATGTTGCGAATGATGGCGTGGGCGTGCGGGGACCGTAGAATGAACCCCATAACCTGGCCTGGAAGTGTCAAGTCGTCTGTATACCGTCCGCGGCCAACCAGAAAACGGCGGTCTTCACGTCGTGTAATGCGTGCGCCGAACCCCATATCTTTTTGGTTCCCACGCGTGGTGTCCATGCCGTTCGTTTCATTCGCTTTCACGTCTGTCATGATTCACTCCAAAAATTTTCCCGGCGCTTCCTGCCGTCCCCGAACCGGGCCGGTATTCGCGCCTGTTTGCAGGACCAGTCGTGGCTAATCCACCACCGCAATGGCGTCGATTTCGACAAGTAAATCCGGATTGAAAAGGTCCGCACGAACCGTCGCTCTTGCCGGCGGCTGCTCGGCAAAATACTCGCCGTAGACCTCGTTCATGCCGGCGTAGTTGGCAAAATCGGTGATGTAGACGGTGGTTTTTGTGATGTCTGACAGGCTGCCGCCGGCCGCGGTAACGAGTTCCTTGATGTTTTCCAGGACCTGCCTGGTCTGTTCCCTGACGTCGCCTTTGCCGACCATTTCGCCATGTTCGTCCAGCGCAACGATCCCGGCGACGAAGACCATTTCACCCGACTTGGTAGCCATGGAAATCGGCGCCGGCGGCGTCGCCACCTTGGGCGTGGAAATTACTTGCTTTGCCATTTCATCACTCCATGATTTTCCTGTTATTTCAAATACCTACACGCAACCATCTGTTGTTGACTCTTCGAGTTCCTCTGGGACAATGCGGGTGTGCCGCAGTCATCTCAGTGTCTGTAAATGCTGTGATTGTCGAATAAAAATAAATGCCCATTTCGGCTTGGCCCAGCGGCGAATGAGAGATCCATCACACGCTCGCAACGGGAGGAGCACATCATGGTCAAGAAGACATTCAACAGTCCTGACGACATCCATCACCCTTTCAGCCATTATTCACATTCGGTCGTTGTCGAGGGCATCGACAAACTCATCTTCTGCGCCGGCCAGGTCGCGGGAGACGGAGAAGGTAATATTCTTGGACCCGAAGATTTCGAAGCCCAGGGCGAACTCGTCATGGCCAACATGAAGCAGGTTTTGAACGAGGCCGGCGCCGAATTGACGGACGTCATCAAGCTGGTCAGCTATGTCTGCAGTCCGCATGACGTGATTAAAGTTCGCGCCCTGGTCAAAAAGCACTTTCCGGTCAATCCCCCGGGCAATACGATCTGCGTTCTGCGTGGTCTCGCACATCCCGACTACCTGCTCGAAATCGACGCGACTGCCGCGGTGTAATCGCTAATCACCTTCACCGACCTCGCAGTTGACAGCCGGCATCACGGCGCTCGCCATCAGTTCCATCGACTGGATGGCGAGCGCCTTGTCCATCCAGTCATGTCCCGCATAAAGCAGTGTCCCGAACCCGCCGGTCTCCTCGCGGAATGCCAGGATCTGGTCGGTGACACTGTTCGCGGTTCCGCAAATCACCAATTGGTCGACGATCGTATCCACGGACAGTTGATCATCCGGCATGTCCGGATCCGTCTTGAACAGATTGGCGCGCCCTGCCCGCTTCAGTTTCTTGAAGAGCGAATTGTAATAGAAGTGGTACGGACCATCGGGACCCTTGGCATAGTCACGCGCGGTGTTGTCGTCGTCGCAGACGAAGATGCTTTTCGCCACCCGCCAGTTTGACGGATCGGCCCGCCGTCCGGCGTTGTCGCAGCCTTCAACATATTTTGGCCAATGGGTCTTGACCCATTTGGGCTGGAGGAAGTTTGCGGATATGGGGTCCCACCCGCGTTCCGCTGCAGCACTCACGCCCTTCGAATATGGCGCCACCGCGGTGACCACGATCGGCGGGTGCGGCTTTTGATAGGGTTTGTGGATATATCCCTGGCCGACGTCCGCCAACAGTGTCCGGGCGGTTGAAACAGTCCAGTATTTTCCCGTGATGTCGTAGGGCGGTTCACCGGACCAGATTGCGAGGATCTGATCGATCGCCTCGACGAACATTTCGGTCCGGTCGTTATCGAGATTGCCAAACACCTCTGCGTCCGAGGGAAGTCCGCCCGGACTGATACCGAACAGAAAGCGCCCCTCTGCGAGGTGATCGACCATGGCAACCTCCGCCGCCACCATGGCGGGGTGATGGTTGGGCAGGTTGACCGTGCCGGTGCCCAACTTGATCTGCGAGGTCGCATCAAGCACCCAGGCGATAAAGATCAGGCTGGACGTGATGGTCTCCGCAGCGTCTGTGACATGTTCACCAAAGAAGCCCTCCGAATATCCAAGCTGATCGGCAAGAACCGCCAGTTGCCGGTCTTCCCGGTAAGTCTCCGCGAGCGGCCGGCCGGGCGGGTGAATGGGCATTGTGAAAAAGCCAAGCTTCATAGCCAAATCCTGATCGGACGCGGGACAACCGGCACCATCCCGGCCCAGGTTTTTCACGCCCTGGTTACTTGATCGCCAGTTGCTTGTCCCAAACAGGATCGCTCGCCGCCAGCACGACCTCGGTTTCAATCTGCGTGGCGCAGGACGGGCAGAAGAATTGGCGGAACACCATCTCCGGGTCGATGAACAGTTCGGGGTCGACGATCAGGGGGTTGGCCTCTTGTATGTTGTTGTCCTTTCTGACCAATCCGAACTTGTAGTTCTCCGTGGCAGGTCCGATGACGTGGCCACAGTTTTGACAGGCGACATTGTTCTTGGCATCCATAACAAGGCGGTTGCTGATCCGGCGTACGAAATCGCCGTTGGCGCCATCCGAGCCCGTAGCGTCCGGTGTCTTGCCGAGTCGGTTTTCGCGTATTTTTTCACGTTCCTTTTTCGTCGCCTTGGCATCAACCGCCCCGTTAGCCACCACCACGCCGTAGAACTTCCTGGCCGCTTCCACGGTGACTGCATCATTGATGACATCCGCCAGCACCTTCTCAGGCGGGCGAACAAGTGGATCGCCATAGCCGCCGCCACCACTCCAGGTATGCTCGAAGACATCCAGTGGCATCTCCTGCGTCTCATATTTCGGCGGCAGATATTCGAGTGTGCCTTCGACGTCCGATATGTCAGCTGGAATCTCACCGCGCGCGAACCACTCATCGACATTGGAGTCGCGCATCATTTTGTACATTGCGGTATTTCCGGGATAGCCACCGTCAACACCAAAAGCGGTTGGAAACGCCTGACCGAAGGTTGCAAGCACGAGGTCTATCGGCTGACCATCGGTGTCATGAGGAATCCAGCATGATGTCGCCCCCATTCCACCGCGATACTCGCCCGGCCCACCGGAGTCTTTGGTTTCGCGCCGGTAGAGATAGAGGATCGGATAGAAGCCTTCATTGGTCTCGACATTGGGGCATTGACCGGTAATTGCGGCCATCAGGCCTGCCGTATCGACGCCGTCCGCAAAAGTCCTGGCGCCCCAGCCGCCCGCCATGCAGTCCATGATCATTGTCACAAAAGGCAGCTTGTTGTTGTCGATACCCGAGGCAATGACGGTGGTCCAGGATCCGACGCAGCCGGACAGCAACCGATCCTCCAGCTCCGGCACGCTGGCCAGCATGCGCGCGATGCAGTTGTTGGCCGCATTGGTTGCCGACCAGGTGCCTGCAATGGAACCCATTGAAACACCGTGAGGGAACTCCGCGTTAATGACCGTGCCCACCGGCGTGATGAACTTGAGGGCGCGGTGAAGCCCGCCCAGCGCCCACGGAATGTCGTAACAAAGCTGCGGCATGATCGCGACTGTGGAACCACCCACCGCACCGGCGCGGGTGCAGTTGATCATACCGGCGTTGGGATCGGACTCGGAGAAATCGAACTCCAGTTCGTCGTCCCGCTTGGTCATGGCGAGTACGGTTTTGTAAACGCCCCTGTCTTGCGTCTTGCAGACTTCCTGATAGGTTTCGCAACGCCAGGTACCGTCAGGGATCTGGCGCAAGCGCTCGCGAAACCGCTTCTCGGCATAGTCCATCTGTTTCTTCATCACCGAGTTTATCGTCTTCGCTCCATAGCGATCGATCAACTCAAGCATGCGCTGCTTGGCAACATTGTTCGAGGCGATGTGGGCGCGCAGATCGAGACCGACGAGTGCCGGCGCGCGCGAGCGGCGCAGATAGACGTCCTCTATGTCTTTGCGGATCATCCCGCCCTCGACAATCTTGATCGGGGGGTATGTCATCCCTTCCGCGAAGTGCTCTTCGGCATCGACGCACCATGAACCGACATTGACCCCGCCCAGGTCGACCTGGTGGATCGTCGAACCGGTCCATGCGAAAAGCTGACCATCGACAAAAATTGGCGAAAGCATCGCTACGTCTTGCGGGTGAAGCGCGCCGATCCAGCAGTCGTTACACAAGAACATATCATCCTGTTCGATGCCCGGATTGTCACTCCTGTGAACAACTGTCCATTTGACCATGAAATCGACATTGGCGGCGTGCGGCAGGTAATAGGGCCCGATGTTGACGATATCGCCCAACTCGTCACACAAAACCACGTTGAAGTCATTGGCATCGGTCGCCACGGGTGAACCGGAGATCTTCTTCAGGGTCTGACCCTGTTCGTCGTTGATCTGCCACAACTTGTGCGCCACCACCTCAAGGGTAATGGGATCGACTTCATGATCCTTGTCGTAGGGAAACACTTTCAGCTTCGGCGATATCTCACTCAACTCCGGACGCTTGCCTTCAGAATAGAAGTGCTCGGAACCGGGAATTTTCATTATTGTCCTGGCCATGATCTAACCCTCGCCTTGTGGTGTGATGCGAACATTGCCATAGCCGTCCATGCGGGCCCGCTGGCCGGGATGGATCAGTGCCGTGGTCGCTTCAAATCGGATGATTGCCGGTCCATCAAACGCCATTCCCGGTCGCAAGCCGCCGCCGTAAATACCGGTCTCGACCTCCTCTCCGAGTTCGCGCCAGTAAAGCTTCTCAACACCGGTTCGGGCGGACGTCGCGTCTGCCTGACCTTCTTCCACTTTCTGAATACTGGCGTTTTGCACACGGGTCGCGCCCACCACCCGATAGGTGACCAGTTCGATGCCGGCTTCCCGGAAGCCCGATCCGCGGCCAAAAAGCCGTTCATACCGGGTCTCGAATTCTGCCAGCACGTCCTCCAGAAGCTTTGCGGTCACTTTGCCTTGTGGCACCGGCGTGTCGACCTGATGGACCTGGCCTTTGTAGCGCAGCTCTACGATGCGCTGCAGGGTGACGTCTCCCCCCCTGGTCCCGTCTGCATTCAGGTTCTCCAGGGCTTCCACCTCAAGCACTTCGAAATGCTTGCCGAACGTTGCGGGGTCGAATGGCGCAAGTGCGAGGTCAGACAGCTGGGTTACCGTGGTCAGGTCCGACACCGCGAGGCCGAGCGCGGAGAATGCCGATGCGATATTGCCCAGAGGGAAGATTGTCTCCTGAACACCGAGCTCGCGCCCAAATGCCCCGCCGTGCACCGGCCCGGCTCCGCCAAAACCGTAGACCACAAAGTCCCGTGGATCATAGCCGCGCTCGATGGTCATCTTGCGCATCAAATCGGACATGTGGTGATTGGCGATTTCGATCATCCCGGACGCCGCGTCCCGCACGCTCATATTGAGCGGGCGCGCAACTTTTTCCTCAATCGCCTTTTCCGCCAGCGTACGGTCCAGTTTGAAGTTTCCACCGAGGAAGTAGTCAGGGTCGATATAGCCCAGGACCACATCCGCATCGGTGACCGTTGGGTCCGTGCCTCCCCTGCCATAACAGGCCGGTCCGGGATCAGCCCCGGCGCTTTGCGGGCCGACGCGCAAGCGGTCGAGGTCGACCCAGCCGATGGAACCGCCGCCGGCACCAATCGAGACGATGTCGATGGTCGGCGCGAGCAAAGTGTACTGGTTGATGGTCGACGTCGATGTAATGATCGGCTCACCGTCGACCACGAGACCGACATCGAAACTGGTACCGCCTACATCGGCGCAAATTATGTTGGGGTGACCCAGCATTTGGCCGAGGAATTTTGACGCCACCACACCACCCGCAGGTCCCGAAGCGAGGGTGTTGACCGAACGGCGTTCCGAATCCGCGGCCCGCATGGAACCGCCCATGGATTGCATGACGAACAACGGCGCCGTCATCCCCCGGCTGCTCAGCGAGCCTTGCAGTTCTCCAAGATATGACGTGAGAAGCGGTGCGATGTGCGCGTTCACGGCAGTGGTTGCTGAACGTTCATATTCGCGCATGGCAGGGGCAATGTCGCTCGATATGGAGACGTGCATGCCCGGCGCTTCCTCTTCAATGATTTCGCGCATGCGGCGCTCGTGGCTGCGGTTTTTAAACGACCACAGAAAGCATACGCCGATGGCTTCGACGTCCAGGGCCTTGAGCATCAAAACCGCTTCACGGGCGCTGTCCTCGTTCAGGGGCACAACAACTGCCCCTTTGTAATCAACCCGCTCGAAGACTTCGGCAATCCGCGACTTCGGGACGATGGGCGTCGGTTTATTGGAGTATGAATACTGCTTCAGCTCGGATTCAGAGCGGCCGGCTGAGCGCCCTATGATGCGCATTATCGGCAGGATGTCGCGATGACCCGCCGTCGTAATGAAACCGATTTTCGCACCGGACCCGGTGATCATGGCGTTCGTCGCCACTGTGGTCCCGTGATAAAAATAGTCGATGCTTCCGAGGACACCACGATCCTGGTCGATGGCGTCGACGACGTCCACCACGCCTTTGGAAAAATCCGGCGGTGTCGATGGGCGCTTGGTCACCTCGATTTCGCCGTCGTCACGCAGATAGACAAGGTCGGTGAAAGTCCCCCCGGTATCCACCCCAATCGTGCCCATGTTTACACTCCCTGTTTTATCGGCGCATCTTGCCTATGGCACCGCATGACCCGCAACCGGGCTGAACCTGATTGACCCGCTCAATATGCCCTAGACCACAAGCTCCGCCAATTCGAAGTGATCCTCGGTGACGTAGGCCAGCCCCTTGGTGCAAATCCGGTAGTAAGGAATTGTGACCAGCGATACGAACTCGAGATTCATCTGCGGCGTTTCCAGCGTGCAGCCCATGTCACGCCAGGCATCTAACAATTCGTATTGAGCCGCGAAAACTTCATCGAACGGCTTGTCGGTCGCCAGCCCGTTCAATGGAGTGGGCAGTGATGCTGCGACTTTACCATCGCGAAGCGCTATGAAACCTCCGCCCATGTTGATGATCTCGTTGGCGGCAGACGCCATGTCTGCATCTGACGCGCCGACCAGAACGATATTCTGATTGAACACGTTCGCAGTGGTGCCAATACAACCATCGCCTATGTCAAAGCCCTTGACGAACGCAACGCCAATTTCACCGGTGCCCATAATGCGGTCGATCATGCTGATCTTGTTGATGCCACGGGCGGGGTCGGCCAGGATTTCGCCGTCCACAACCGGCAGGGTTTCAATTGCCTCGGGTGTTTCAAGAGAACCGTCTCGCGTGGTGATGACCCGGACGTCCACAGTCGAGCCTGCGCCTTCCGGAGCCGCGATCCGGAAATCTTCCGGCGCCAGCACACGATCGATATTCATGGTGCCGTAGAGCCAATCGGGATAGTCCGGGTTCTTCAGCGGCTGGGTCATCTTGCCGTCTTCCACCCAAACTGTTCCATTCGCCATGACTTTGGCGATCTTGAATTCTTCCAGGTCGTCAACGAACAGGATATCGGCGAACTTGCCCGGGCCGATCATGCCCATGTCGTGATTGACACGGTAGAACTCGGCCGGCTGGATTGTCGACATCTGAATGGCGGTGATCGGATCGACACCGTTCTTGATCGCGACACGGATCGCATGATCCATCTGGCCACGCTCCAACATCCAGTCGGGCGTGACCACGTCGGTGCATATCTGATAGGCGCGCGACTGGTGGTCCTGTTGGGTCACGGCCGGCATGCAGGCCTTGATGTCTTCGCAGGCACTGCCCTCGCGGATCACCACATAAAGACCAAGTTCGGCCTGCCGCCTGCATTCCTCCGCGGTGACCATTTCGTGGTTGTGCATGATGCCGGCTGCGATCCAGGCATTGGAGATCTTGTCGTCGCTCATGCCGGCGGAATGGCCTTGTATGACCTTGCCTTGCCTGAGGCACTCTTCCATCAGACCCAATAGTTCCCGGTCCCGTAGATTGCGGTGCAACATCAGTTCCGGAGAGATCTCTTCGATGCCTTTGGTTTCCGGCCAGTTGAGCGCGTCCATCAGATCACCGATGCTGGGTGCGTTCGGGGATGCGGGAAATCCAATGCCCCGGTTCTGGGTGTAACACATGGTGGGGACGACGAAGATCGGCTTGACCGGCGTGGCGAGGCACTCGTCGAGGAAGAAACGCGATCCCTTGATCCCGTTGACGATGGCATGGCCGTAAAATCCGTCGACAATGGCGGTCGATCCATGCAGCAGCCGGCATGTGGCGAAAACCGTCGAGTTGCAGTAGGTGTGCCACTGATGGCAGTGCGGGTCGATCAGGCCCGGCACCAGAAAGCGGCCGGCGGCATCAATGACTTCGGTGTTGTCATCCTTGGTATATTCGACATCGCCGACAGCCGCGATCCGGTCACCCTTTATGGCGATGCCGTCGGCGTGAATGGAGCCGGTATGGGTGTTGACGATCTGCCCGTTTACGATGACCTTATCGGCAGGCTCGTATCCCATTGCGACGTCTATGAGCACTTCACGTACCAGTCCGTTTGACTGCATTGTCTCGCCTCCTCTCGTCCTGCTCTAGGCACCGGTTATCAGGCCAAGGACCATTTCTTTGTTTGCATCCTTTCTTTCGACCGTTTCGACGATCTTGCCGTCACGCCAAACCAGAATGCGGTCGCTCATTCCGACCATTTCGGACAGCTCCTGGCTGATGAAAATCACCCCCGCGCCCTCTTCAACCAGCTGATTCAAGAGCTTGTAGATCTCCACCTTCGCCCGAATGTCGACGCCTCGTGTCGGTTCGTTGAAGATAATAATTTTGGAACTCGCATTGAGCGATCTTGCAATCATCACCTTCTGTTGATTGCCGCCGCTGAGAAACATGGAGAGCGTGTCCAGGCTGGGCGTTTTGATGTCCAGCTTCTGCTTGTAGGCTTCGCAGTCCTTGATTTGCTCGCCGTAGGAGAGAAATCCATACGAGGCGTATTGCTGCATCGCCGAGAGCGTGGCGTTATCGGCAACGGACATTGTGAGGATGAGCCCCTCCGATTTGCGGTCCGCAGGCAGATAAAACAGGCCCGCTTCGATCGCTTCGCTGGGCGTCCGTGCCGCATAGGGTTGACCCAGAAGCTCTATCCTGCCTTCGGCCAGTTTTCTCAAGCCCAACAGGGATCTGACAAAATCCTCGTTTCCCGATCCGAGCAATCCGGCGAACGACACGATCTCACCGGCATGCAGATCAAAGCTGATATTCGTGTAGCGGCCGTCTGCATCGCTGCAATTTTGGACGCTGAGAAGTTTATCGCCCTTTTTGACTTTGACCTTGGGATACGGCTCCTTGATTTCTTCGCCAACCATGAGCCTGGGCAATTCGTCGATCGAGGTGTCCTTCAGATTGACGGTCGCAACCTTGTTGCCATCGCGCAGAACCGTTGCGCGATCACCTATCCGTTTGACCTCTTCGAGATTGTGGGAAATGTATATAATCCCGACGCCGGCTTCACACAGGCCGGCGAGGATTTCAAACAGCCGCTCGGTTTCCTTATCCGTAAGTGCCGCAGTCGGCTCATCCAGAATGAGCACCTTGGCATCGAGAGCCAGTGCCTTGGCGATCTCAACCACCTGCTGTTCGTGGACGCTGAGCCGTCCGACGCGATCTTCCACATCTATTTCGAACCCGAGGCGATCGAGGACCGCGCGCGATCTTCGGTGGATTTCATTCCAGTCCACCATACCGTTCGAGGTCACATCAATTCCAAGATGAATATTCTCAGCCACGGTCAATTGCGGTACCAGCATGAATTCCTGGTAGACCGTGCATATGCCAAGCTCCTTGGCATGGATCGGTGAACTGATGTCGGCCGGCTCGCCGTTCATTGAGATGGATCCGCTGTCCATCTGTTCGGCTCCGGACAGGATCTTGATCAGCGTTGACTTGCCCGCACCGTTCTCGCCCAGCAGGACATGGATCTCCGAGGCATTGAGTTCGAAATCAACGCCTTTCAAGGCATGAACGCCCGGATAGGTCTTGTCGATGTTCGCCATGATCAGCAAACTATTTTGGGTTTGATCGTTCACGGTTTATCGGATCGCCTGTGATGTTGTTCGCAAGATGCGGGGAAACCCGGCGCAAGTGCCAAGTGCTGAGCTTTCCACGTTGAACAGTTGTCCACTATCAGCCAAACGCAATCGAAGGCTTCACCTTCGAACACCGCTTGGATTTCGGTGTCGGCCAAAGACCCGCCCGAACCGAGCGGGTCTTTGACCAAAGAGTGTTTCGTCTATTCGACGAGAGTGGCGCCCGGTTTCCAGCCCGGTGCAGCAAAGTCGATCCCGACGAGAGAATCTTCGAACTGCCCGATGTTTTCAGGGGTATAGGCCCTGATCGGAACGAACATCTTTTTCGGAACCGGATTGCCTTCCAGAATGTGGACCAGCATGTATGTGGCGTACTTGCCTTCAAGTGCGGCGCCTTCGCTCAGGCCCCAGGCAAACCAGCCCTGCTTGAGAAATTCGATTGATTCCTCATCCATGTGGACGCCGGTGACAAACACGTCACCGGGTTTCTTGCCAGCAGCGCGCAGCGCGGAAATGGCGCCTTTGCACTGGAAGTCGGCTGTACAGAATATAAGCTTCATGTCGGGCCACGTGGCCAGGGCATCTTCTGTCAGCCGCTGGGCGACCGTTCTGTCCATCTCATGAAATCTTTCACCGAGGATGGTCATGCCGGGTGCCAGTTTGGCGAGGGTTTCCTTGAAGCCAAGCGCGCGTTGCTTGCCCCACTCCACGCCCGGAGGTCCGTTGAGCATGAAGATCTTGGCGTCTGCGGGCATGCGTTCGGCCGCGAGTTGGGCCTGGATGATACCGGTTTGATAATCATTTATCGAAACGCCCGGTGCGCCCGCATAGGATGTCGGGATCAAGGCGCTCGTGGTCGGGATGCCAGCATCCCAGGCTTTCTTGACCGGCACGGAGACGGCAGAGTAATCGACCGCTGAGATCACCATTCCGTCGACGCCGCGGGCGATGAAATCCTCGATATCGGAAATCATTTGCCCAAGTTTCAAATAGCCTCCGGCGGGACGCAGATCCAACTTCAAACCCAATTCTTTCGCCGCCTCATAGGCGCCGTAGGCAACCGCTACCCAATAGGGGTCGCGAACGTGGGGAATGACCATTCCAATATGATACTTTTTGGAGGCTTTGGGCTTCCACCAATCGATGTTTTCACCATCCCGCAGAACCCACGTACCAGTGGGTTCCGCTCCGTACATCGCCCGATACTGCTCGACCGTAACAGTGCGGCCGGCTTCTTCGGCAGTTGCCTGCGGCGCAGATATAATCGATGAAGATGCAAAAAGGCCAAGTACGGCAAAGGATAATATCCGGATTTTATTTTTAAGCTTTAGTATTTTCATCTTATTCCTCCCTTTATGCCCCCTACAACGTGTTCTAAAAGGTAAAAAACTCTATATATGCCACTCTTATATATCTCCTTTCTGGCGATAGCGATCTACAACTATTGCCGCAATAATAATAATACCTATCACCATTAGCTGAACGAATGATGATACGTTGTACAAATTCAGACCGTTCTTGATGATTGAAAGCATCGCGACGCCAACGATGATGCCGAACACCCTTCCGACGCCACCGCCGAACGCAACGCCGCCGATGACCGCTGCGGCTATTGCATCGAGTTCGCGTCCAGATCCCATATTGGGAGCGCCGATACCCCCGCGCGACGTCAGCACCGCTCCGGCCGCGCCGGCGAACAGACCACAGATGACGTAAGCGAGGATTCTGGTGCGCACGATCTTAATGCCCGCCAATCGGGCCGCCTCCCGGTTGCCGCCGATGGCATAAGTGTGCCGACCCGCAGTCGTGCGCCGAAGATAGAGGTACAGGAGGGCAAAGCCGAGTGCGCTGACAAACACGGCAAACGGTACCGGGCCGATATGGCCGTTGCCGAGAAACAGCATGCTGTCAGGAATATTTCCGTGCAGAGGGATACCGCCTGTGGAGTAAAGCGCTAACCCGCGAACCGCCGTCAGCGTCGCCAGGGTGACGACGAAAGCGTTAACCCCCCAAAACGCGATAATCGAACCATTGACCAACCCAACAATGCCGCCGACCAGGATCGCAACAATGATCCCCGGGATGACACCGAAGGTCCAAACTGTGCCCACCATACACACGCTGGTCAGCGCAATGATGGAGCCGACCGAAACATCCACGCCGCCTTCGATGAGAACCACCGCTTGACCGCAAGCCAGCAGAGCAAGTGGCGCCGCCTGCCGGAGGACATTTTGCGCGTTCAGCAGCGTTGCGAACCGCGGCTCAAGGAGTGAAAACATAATAATCAGCGCAATGAGGAAAATGAACAATCCCCATTTGAGCGCGAATTGCCCGATCACCTGAGCGGCGTCGGCAGAGTTCGATCGAGCGGTGCCGGAGGCCCCGTGAATGTCATCATCCGACATCGTTAAATTCCCCCCAAAGGACGTTTCCCAGACAGGTGATACTTGAACATTATGATCAACAATCCACGATCAGAGGACGGCGTCATTGCCAATTATTGACTGTTTTTCGTTGTCTCTTCACCAAGAATCTACGCAATCAACTTGATTATCGTACGATAAATAACGTAACCTGATTATCACACGATAAATAAGATAATGGGTCGTTGTCAATCGCTTCCTGACCAGTTGCTCGCGAGAATCCGGTGCCCGGGCGAGCGGCCGCGGACCTGGAAGGACAGCCTCCAGCAGCGGCGCGCTGAAGCAGCGATTGGACCGGCCACAAACAGGGATGGCATCAATGGTGCGCTATCTGAAAACAGCGATTACGGCTGAAGAACGCGCAGAGGCGGATGACCGGGTCAAACGTGTGGTCGAGGCCGCGCTCGAAGACATCGTCAAACGCGGTGACGATGCGGTGCGCGACATGTCGATCAAATATGACAACTGGAATCGCGACGATTTCCGGCTGACGTCGGACGAAATCGAAACCTGCCTCGCGAAACTCAAACCAAGAGACCGTACCGATATCGAGTTTGCTCAAAAACAGGTGCGTAACTTTGCGCAGATTCAGCGCGACGCACTGCAGGACGTCGAAGCAGAAACGCTTCCTGGCGTCATTCTCGGGCACAAGAACATTCCGATAAATTCGGTCGGTTGCTATGTGCCCGGAGGCAAGTATCCGCTCCTGGCATCTGCCCATATGTCGGTGGTGACCGCCAGGGTCGCAGGCGTTAAGCGCATCGCGACCTGTGCCCCGCCCTTCCAGGGCGAAATCGCACATGCCATCGTGGCCGCGCAGCATCTCGCCGGCGCTGATGAAATCTACGTGCTCGGCGGAATTCAGGCGGTTGGAGCGATGGCGCTTGGCACATCGTCCATTGCGCCGGTCGATATGCTGGTTGGACCGGGCAATGCCTTTGTCGCGGAGGCCAAGCGGCAGCTTTTCGGTCGCGTCGGCATTGACCTGCTTGCGGGGCCAACCGAAACCTTGGTCATTGCAGACGACACGGTCGACGGAGAATTGTGCGCCACGGATCTGCTCGGCCAGGCCGAGCATGGACCGACTTCGCCCGCGATCCTCGTCACCAACTCCGAGAAGCTCGCTAAGGACACGATAAGCGAGGTCGAGCGCCAGCTCCTGGTTCTGTCGACAGGCGAAATCGCCGGCCAGGCGTGGCGCGATTACGGTCAGGTAATTGTCTGTGACGACGAAGCAGAAATGCTCGCGGTAGCCGACGAAATCGCTTCCGAGCACGTCCAGGTCATGACCCGCGACCCCGACTATTTCCTGAACAATATGAGCAACTACGGTTCTTTGTTCCTCGGCCCGCGCACCAATGTTTCCTACGGGGACAAGGTCATCGGCACCAACCATACCCTTCCGACCCGCAAAGCAGCCAGATACACCGGCGGTCTGTGGGTCGGCAAGTTCCTCAAGACCTGCACCTACCAGAAAGTGTTGACCGACGAAGCGACCACCCTGGTCGGCCAGTACTGCTCGCGTCTTTGCGCGCTTGAAGGTTTCGCTGGCCACAAGGAACAGGCCGATATCCGGGTCCGCCGCTATGGCGGTAGGAACACATGAGCGAAGATTTGCCCCGCACCCCCTCCTTCGAGCTTGCCGGCAGGCGGGCGCTCGTTACCGGCGGCAGCCGTGGGATCGGCCGCGCTTCGGCAGCGGCTCTGGCTGGGGCGGGCGCCCATGTCATACTGGTGGCACGCGACCAGGCTGACCTGGATGAAGCGCACGCGGCAATTTCCGATGCCGGCGGATCGTGTGAGGCTTTGGCCCTCGACGTCACCGACATCGCGGCTTTTGAGGCGGCGATCGCCGCCCAGGAACACATCGACATATTCGTTAACAACGCCGGCACCAACCGGCCAGCGCCGTTCGTCGAGGTTAAAGTGGAAGACTTTGATCTCGTAGTGGGACTGAACCTGAAAGCAGCGTTCTTCTGCGCCCAGGCCATTGCACGGTCCATGGTCCGCAACAAAACCAAAGGGTCAATCATAAACATGTCGTCCCAAATGGGACACGTCGGCGGCCGCAACCGCACGGTTTACTGCGCCTCCAAACATGCGCTGGAAGGGCTCACAAAGGCGATGGCCCTCGATCTGGCCGGGAACGGAATTCGCGTCAACAGCGTCTGCCCGACATTTATCGAGACGCCCATGACGAAGCCTTTTTTTGAGAATGCGGAATTTGCGGCCGATACGCTGTCCCGCATACCACTGGGGCGCATTGGCGAGTTGAAAGATGTGATGGGCCCGGTGGTGTTTCTGGCGAGCGATGCTTCGGCCCTGATGACGGGGTCCAGCCTGATGGCCGACGGCGGATGGACCGCACAGTAGCAAAGTGCGTCGCGTGCATATGGCGCGTTGAACGCACGGACGTGTGATTGAGTGATCTAAACGCGAGGGAGAGAGATGATGTCTGCTGTGAAGAAAGTGGATAAGAAGGCGATTTATGAGGCTGCGGAGAAGCTCTCCAACTGGGGCCGGTGGGGCGATGACGATCAACTTGGAACGATCAATCACGTCACCCCACAGGACATTATCGCAGCTGCCGGGCTGATCAGAAAAGGCAAAGTCTTCGCCCTCGGCTTAGCCCTCGATGAGAAGATTCAGTCCGGACAGTTTGGCGGGCGCTGGAATCCAATCCACACCATGTTGGCGACGGGAACCGACGCAATTGCCGGCAACCAGGACATCGTGCCGAACCTGCGCTACGGCGACGATGCGGTCAACATGCCGTGCCAGAGTTCGACACAATGGGATGCCCTCGCCCACATCTTTCTGGATGACAAGATGTACAACGGCTACGACGCCAAACTCGTTGACAGCAACGGTGCGCAGAAAAACGGCATTGAGCACATGCGGGACAAAATGGTCGGCCGGGGCGTGCTGCTCGACGTCGCCCGCTGGAAGGGCACCGACGCGCTTGATGACGGCTATGCGATCAGCAACGAGGACCTCGATCAGACTGCCGCTGCGCAGGGTGTCGAAATTTGCCGCGGCGACTTCGTCATCGTGCGAACCGGCCAGCAGGAAGCCTATATGGCAAGAGGCGACTGGGGCACCTATGCCGGCGGCGACGCCCCGGGTCTGGCGTTTGAAACCGCTTATTGGATATACGAGAACGAGATTGCCGCTATCTGCGCCGACACCTGGGGCTGCGAGGTTCGGCCGAACGAAACCACCGAGGCCAATCAGCCGTGGCACTGGGTCGTGATCCCGAAGATCGGGATCTCGATGGGTGAGATTTTCTACCTCAAGGAACTGGCGGAGGATTGCGCCGAGGACGGCGTCCACGAGTTCTTTTTCTGCGCCCCGCCGATGCACTTGCCTGGCGGTTGCGGTTCACCACTGAACCCGCAGGCAATCAAGTAGGCTCCAGCGCGGGAAACCACAGATCTACAATGAAGGATTGGCGAGCGGCAGGCCGACCTGCGCGCGCCCGTGGTCGGTCAGGTTCGCATCGAAGTTCTGCGTGACGTGGCGCGATGCCACCAGAATGTCGAGGAAAACCCGCCCTATGTCATTGCCCTTATAAACCGCGCGCGCGCCGGCCAAATCCCACAGGACCTTCGCGGCCTCAAAAGCACGCCGTCCGGCATAAGCCGCGTTCGAACGGTAATTGGTACGCTCGACATCGTCGGGCCGATAATTTTCATCGGCCGAACGTTCAGTGATGATGCGGCAATCTTCTCTGATGAGTGCCTCAGCCGCCTGCAGATTGGCTGCCGCCTCGGCAATCTTTATCTGCTGGGCCTGATAGCTGCCGCTCTCCGCGCCCGACATAATGGTGACACTCTTGCGGGTCTGCGCCAGATATTCGTCCAGCATGTATCGAGCCATGCCGATGACCGAGGCGGTGAGCAAAATGCCGAACGTCATGTAGACCGGGGGCCGGAACACTGCGCCCGGATTACTGGCCCGCCCGGCAAAATCGCCGCCCCTGAAATCGTCAACGGTGACCACCCGGTGGTCGGGCACAACGAGATCGTGCACCTGAACATCGTGGCTGCCGGATCCCTTGAGCCCAATGCCGTGCCAGGTGTCCAGTATCTCAACTTGCCCGGCGGGAATGAGGAAATAGGTTTCAGTCGGCGCACCGCCATCCGGCTCCTCGGTCATGCCCGACAATATGACCCAGTCGGCGCCGGGGACGCCGGTGACGAACGGCCAGCGCCCGGTCAGGCTGACGCCGCCATCGACCCGTTTCGCCTTGCCGATGCGGGGGATGAGGATGCCTGACACCAAGGCATCCGGCTGGTGGCTCCAAACGTCGTCCTGGGCTTGCTCCGGCCAGCGGGCGATCATGTAATTGTGCATGATGTACTGAGCCAGCACCCAGCTGGTGGAGCCGCAGCCGATGCCGGCCGGCACCAGTATGTCCACCATGGAATGAAGCGGCGCCTCAAGCCCTCCGTAACGGGCCGGTTGCAGGACACGGGCGATGCCGGTCCGGCGGATGTCAGCACAGGTCGCATCCGGCAGGCAGCGCAGATCATCGGCCTCCGGAATCCGCTGGCGCAGGATCGGGATCAGATCATGGGCGTGTCGCACCACCGCTTCATAGTTTTCCGCTGCCGGCATATCGCTTCCGGTCCTTGCTGAGGCCTCGCTCATGACTTCCTCCGCTTAATTTCGATGCGTCCGCGCTCTAAATTTGACTAACCAGATCCGTTTTGCAATATTTATCGAATGATAATTTACGAGGACCCCGTCATGGATGCACCAGTCGAAGACCCAAACTGGCCGCACGATGTTCGCGACGAATTTGCGCGCAACCAGCAAAACGGTGTTATCGGCAGCACTCTGGTTTCGGAGAGTTCGCGCGTGCGCGTCTGGCACATCCGGCTGAAGCCGGGTGAACGCATGCCGTTTCATCGTCACGCCCTGGATTATTTCTGGACCGCGATGGCCAAGGGCCGCTCGCTTTCCCATCAACAAGACGGAACCACGGCCGAACATGATTATGAAATCGGCGAGACGTTTCACGGCAATTTTGCAGTCGATGAGTATCTCTATCACGACCTGGAAAATATCGGCGACACGGATCTGATATTCACCACCGTGGAGTTCCTCAACAGCGCCAACGGGGCCATTGCCGTGCCCGACGAGGTCCGCTTGAATTCCGCAAGAACGGCCGCTTAGTCGAACAAAAATCATAGTGATGCTCCGCGTCTGCTGCGATTGGAGCGGGGCACTTTCGATCATACGGGCTTATTTGATGGCGGCGCCACAGTGTGGGGCCATGCTCGTCATCGCGCTCTAACAGTGATCCGCTTCAACCATTCCAACCGCGTAACTGGAGACCGCAGACATGCAGATTGAACGTCATCTTTCAGGTCCGAGAATGAGTAAGGCCGTGGCACATGCCGGCACGGTTTATGTTTCCGGGCAAATGGCGGTTGCGAAACGCGGCGCATCCATCACCGAGCAAACTGAGGAAATTCTGGGTCTTCTCGAAAGCTACCTGGCGGAGGCCGGCAGCAACAAAACCAAATTGTTGATGGTGAACATTTGGCTGGCGGACATCGCAGACTTTGACGAAATGAACCGGGTGTGGGATAGCTGGGTGTCACCCAAACACTTGCCCGCGCGCGCCACGGTGGAAGCGAAGCTCAACAGCCCCGACTGCGGTGTCGAGATTGCGGCAATCGCTGCGCAGTGAGATTGGCGCCCCACACCGCGGCGAGCCACGCGGACGGAATCGATGGAAACGGCGATTTCACGCAAAAGTTGTTAACACTTTGGCCGCAAGCAGGTTGCAACGACCGCTAGTATTTGCCACACATGCCGCACCGACATTAGGGAACACATGATTGAAAGAGCCACAAATAAGACGACAGCAGTGTCGCTGAACGAGCGGGACGCGCCTGCGGGTCCCGACCGCAAGCGAAGCCGCCGACTGTCGCCAGAACAGCGCGCTCAGGATATCATTGAAAAAGCCATTGAAATGTTTGCCGATGTCGGATTTGACGGCAGCACGCGGGAACTGGCCAGCCGTCTCGGCATTACGCAGCCACTGCTCTATCGCTACTTTCCGACCAAAGAGCACCTGATTCGCGAAGTCTATCACACGGTTTACCTGAACCGGTGGAGACCGGAGTGGGAGGCTTTGCTTGCGGACCGCTCTCGCCCGTTGCGCGAACGACTGCAGGAATTTTACCGAGACTATACCGACGCTATTTTCAGCCGCGAGTGGATCAGGATCTACCTGTTCTCCGGCCTTCGCGGATTCGATATCAACAAATGGTACGTCAAACTCGTCGAAGAACGCATATTGAAGCGCATATGCGTCGAGTACCGGCACGAACTTGGGTGCAGGGCGCGAAAGAAGGACGTGGCCGAGTTGGAACTGGAAGCGTCCTGGACGCTGCACGGCGGTATTTTCTATTACGGTGTCCGCAAACACATTTACGGATTGCCGGTGGCCAAAAATAAAGACGACATGATCAACAATGCATTGGAAGTGTTCTTCGTCGGCAGTGAGAAAATTTTCCGCAACGCTGATAGTTAGATCGCTTCACGTTCATATGGAAACGTGAAGCGGTCCAGAACAAAGGATCCGGCTACAGACCGGCCGCATCCGCTTCATCGGGCGCGAAATCAATGTGAATGTGGTTGGCGTCGCAATCGAACACGTTGATCTGCAGGATCCCGAAACCGGGAACGCGCACTGCTTCGTATTGAATTCCGGCTTTCTCGAGCCGGGCGACAAAATCCGCAAGCCCGGTCGCTGAGAGCGCGAAGTGCTCGATCTTCGGTTCGATCGAATCAGGCTCGTTTTCGACGCCAACCATGTGCACGACCGCCTGCTCTCCAACATACAACCATGCTCCCGGGAACGGAAACGGTGGCCGGGGTCCGTTTTCCATTCCGAGAATTGTGCAGTACCAATCCACCATGCCATCGAGGTTGGAGGTTCGCAGGTTCACGTGATCCAGGCTTTTCAATTGCATCTGTATACCTCCGTCAAGTTAGGGTCTGTTTGTATCGTGCATAGACGATACAGCCGATACCGGCCCCGACAAGCAAAAGACCGGCGAACTGCCATGGGCTGATCTGCTCCTTGTAAACCAGCCAACCGACAATTGTAGCAAGAGCAATTGAACCCCCGTAGACCAGCGGCGTCACGAACCCGACATTTCCCCCGATGCTGAAGGCGCGGGACAAAGCCATGATGAAAATAGCCACGCCGATGCCGGCGACGAGCGCCCACACGATACCCTTGGCGTTGTTTTCGCCCGCAAATGTGGCACCGGAATAAAGGAACAGGCCAAGCGGCACGAACGTTCCCAAGGCATTGACAATGGCTGCCACCAGATTTGAATCGGCGAACAGCGCGGCGCGGCTTATACCCACCAAGAACACGGCGTAGGCAACTGTGGCCAACAGAACGAGCCAATACATGAAATCTCCCCTCAAGTGCCCTCAAATGATTTATCCAGGTCTATCAATGGTATCTCGAATTCGGACGCATCCAGCCCGGGCTTGTCAACGGCCAATCAAAAAGCTTCTGCACCCGGCAAGTGTGCGCCGTTGTTTGAAATCGATGACGTTGTCGGCCGGATTCTGAAGCGCATTGACGGCGCGCACATACAGCGGCAACGCGTGAGAATAGGCGTCATAGGGGCGCATCCGCGCCACCATCCAGTCAAGCTTGGCGCGGGCATCGGTGGCAGAATATTTGCCGGTTTGCACCCATTCATTCACCAGCCAGTCCAATGACTCAAGGAACGACAGGGAGTCCGCGGCCTGCAGAATGTCCTCCTCTGGATTGCCTCCGATTTCGTGACGCAATATGAGGCTGCGGACCTGGAGAATGAACGCCTCATCAGCCTTGTTGCCATCGCGAAGCCACTCCTCGACAACATCGGCGGAGCGCACCGAGTGGGCAAACAGGTAATCGGCATCATCGAAACGATCCGGAGTACTGGTCGGACCCCCGGGGAAAAACCGTTCTGCGTCATGGACCAACGCGGCAAACTTCAATGCGTCCCCGGCTTTGCCCGAAATCTTCATCGCCCAGGCCCTGGTGCACAGCAGATGCTCAAGCTGATAAAACCCATCAAGCCAGTCAACTGCCGCCAACTCCAGGCTACTGAAAGTGGCATCGGCGTAGCGGCCGGCAAGCTCGTCAGCCATAGTCGTATCGTCATCCATCTGGGCTGGCCGGCATCGTGGTTGTCAGATGTTTGCCGTGCAGTGCGCGCCAGACAGTTTCCGGTGTTATCGGCAGCTCAGAAATCTCGACGCCGAAATCGCTCAGCGCGTCGCAAATGGCATTTGCGACCGCAGCGGCCGGTGGGATCGTGCCCACTTCGCCAACGCCGCGCACTCCAAACGTGGTCGTTGGCGACGGCTCCTCGGTGTGCAACAGCTCAATGGGCGGAACATCGGCAGCCATCGGCGCGAAATAGTCCATCATCGTACCGTTTATCAATTGCCCGGTTTCCGGGTCGTATCGCAGCTCTTCGTTCAGTGCAGCGCCCAGTCCCTGCACGACAGCACCGCGCACCTGCCCTTCCACAAGCAGCGGATTAATCTGCGTGCCGCAATCATGCACCATGATGAACCGCTCAACCGAAAATTCCCCGCTCTCGGCATCGACCGAAACGACCGCGGCCGCCGTGCCGAATGAAAACGCGGCCTCCGCAGGCTCGAAACTGGCAGAGGCTTCCAGCCCCGGGCTATCGCCTGCCGGTATCCCCTGCCCCAGTATGGCGCCGCTGAACACTCTCGACAGTGGCACTTGCCGTTCATGGTCGGATATGTGCCGGACCACCCGGCCATCGACAACAATTTCTTCGACGGGCGCCTCCAGAATGGCCGCACCCAAACGCAATGTCTTTGAGAGAAACTCTTCGCCCGCCTGCTTGATCGCGCCAGAGGCGGCAATTATCGTGCGGGAAGCAAAGGCGCCTGTGTTGAGCGGCGACGCAGCCGTATCGCCGGCATGGACATGGATGCAGTCAAAATCCACACCGAGCACATCGGCGCAGACTTGCGCAAAGGCGGTTTCGCTGCTCTGGCCAAACGTTGAAACACCTGTGTAAAGATCAACTCCGCCCGTCCTGTTGGCCCGCAAGGTAACGCTCTCGTGGGCGCCATATTGCGAGCCCCGATGCGCCAGAAAACGGGCACTGGCGTAGCCTGTGCGTTCCACAAATGAGGCTAAACCGATACCTGCAAATCGCCCGTCCGGCCGCTGTCGGTTCTCGTTCAATCGGTGCGCAGAATAATCCACCGCATCTGCAGCCATTTGCAGTGTTCTCAAGTAGTCACCGCTGTCATAAATCACACCACTTGGCGTGGTCCAGGGCAAATCCTCCGGCGCCAGCATATTCTGTTGCCGCAGCATCAGTGGGTCGGCGTTGAGTTTGCGTGCCAGGCGATCGATGAGCACTTCAAGCGCGAAATTCACTTCCGGCTGCCCATAGCCGCGATAGGCTCCGATAGGCGTTCTGTTCGTCAACGCAACACTGCGTTCGACCGAGCCGTCGGCAACCTTGTATGGGCCGGCGAACACCACGCTCGATAATTGCGCGGAACCAAACGAGGAGTTCCAACCACCGAGGTCGGTAGTGTACTTGTTCTTCAGAGCGACGATCCGGCCGTCATTTCGGGCACCAATCGTATAGTGATGCACCGCTCCTCGTCCGTGGGTGCTGGCGCGAAAAAACTCCAATCCGTCTTCGATCCATTTTACCGGACGACGGGTGGCCATGGCGTGCAGGCAGGCCAGCACATCCTCGGGATAAACCCCAAGCTTCATCCCAAAGGCACCACCAACATCACTTGCGCTGACGCGGATGCTCCCTTCATCCAGGCGTAAAGATTCCGCCAACTGCTTGCGGACCAGATGCGGCACCTGGGTTGACGAATGGACCATCAGGTCGCGGGCACCGGGACGCCAGGTAGCGATCACACCGCGCGGTTCCATGGGCAAAGGGCTGACGCGATTAACCCGAAACTGACCCGAGACCACGAGATCCGCATCGCTCAGCTGTTTCTCGGGGTCGCCACCGCGAACCTCACTGCGCGACAGAAGATTGGACGCCAGGACATCAGAATGCATCACCGGGGCGGTGTCTTCCAATGCGTCGAGCGGATCGGACACATGTGGCAGGGGTTCGTACTCGATTTCGAGCAATTCGATCGCATCCTCGGCAGCTGCCCGGCTGCTTGCAGCAATGCTGACAACCGGCTGCCCCTCATAAGTCGCCCTTTCCTGCGCCAACGCATAGTAGGACAGCTTGGGGGCTCCAGGCACCGGGCGCAACACCGTCAACGGATCGCTGAGGTCGCGAACCTCGGCTCCGGTCAGTATGTGCTTGACGCCGGCCACTACTGCGGCCTTGCTGATATCGATCGACTTAATTCGGACGTGCGGAAACGGACAACGCGCAACGGCCATTTCGAGTTGAAGGGAGAATTGCACGTCGTCGACAAACTGGCCGTCGCCGCACAAGAGCCGGTCGTCTTCCTTGCGCGGCGGGCTCTGGCCGATGTAGCGATCGACTTTGCATCCGTCTTGAGCCTCCCGTGGGGGCAAGGGAACATGCACCGTCGCACTGTCGGCGGCGGAACCCTCAATGTCATCAGGGCAGCCGAGATACTCTTCGACGGCTCGCAATATGCCTTCGTACCCGGTGCATCGGCACAGCACGCCGCTAATTTCTTCGCGAATTGTTTGCCGCGACGGCGGTGGTGTCCGATCAGCAAGGCTCAGCGCCAGCATCAAAAAGCCCGATGTGCAGAAGCCGCACTGCACCGCATGATGTTTTTTGAACAGGCTTTGCAACCTGCTCAGTTGGTCGCCTTCGGCAAGAGATTCCACCGTGCGGACCACTGCGCCATCCAACTGAGCGGCCAACATGATGCACGACTTTATCGCTTGCCCGTCCACTAAAACGGTGCACATGCCGCACACGCCCTGCTCACAGCCAACGTGAACGCCGGTCATGCCCTGACGATGACGCAGAAAATCCGCGGCGTGCATGCGAACAGGTACGGTATCCTCGATTTCCGAACCGTTCAGCGTGACCATGATTTCGATCCGATTAGCCGTCACTGTCTCGCCTTATCGATTTCGAGCCGGACGACGATACGCCATCGATCCAGTCCCCCAGTCCGTTCACACTCTAAGAGGATGGCTGCATTTCCTTGACCACCACATCGCCGTCGATGACGATTGGCTCATCGTCGAGAAAAAGGCTGCAATCGCGCATTGGGATATCGAGGTGGCAGGCGGTGTCGTTGAGCCCGCCCAGCTCGTTGTTCGGACCGGTTGAGAACATCACATTCCCGTAAAAGGAACGCAGCTCCATCCCCATACCGCCGGGGAATTGCGTCAGTCCATGCCAATTGGCACGCTCGTCCAGCCCCCATCCAACATGCGACATGCCGTTGCCTCTGGGGTCTTTGAATGCGTCCATGTAGCTCTTGATCAGGTCGGCCTCGATCCCGCCGCGAATGTCTTGCACGAACCCTTTCTCGATCGTGTACGTCACCGGCTCGCGCACATATGAGTTGAACGGCAAAAGCACATCGCCCATTCCGAGGACGATCTGCCCGTCAACACCATCATCGGCACCGCCGGTAAAGACGAAGCCTGCCGGCCAATGATCCCAGCGCCCCGGCTCATCCGTGTAGCCATATTCGCTAATGGTCGGATAGACGCCAAGTTTGTAAGTGATGTCGGTTCCGTGCGGGCTCGTAATCCGCATGTTTTTCGCCTTGGACAAAATTTCGGCACCCACCTCGACGCGTTCCCGGATCTCTTTTGACGGCATCAGCCTCGCCAATAGCGGCGCCGGTTCGACAGCGGTGAGAACACGCGCTCCGGCCGCCTGGATGGCCATTTGCTCAGGGCTGAACAAAAGGAATATGAGATCGACCACCATATCGGCCTGTTTGAGTGCCTCAACCGCTTCCGCGTTCTGGGCCAACTGCGAAATACCAACTTCCCAACTCCCCGATCCCGGCTGTGGTGTCGGCAGACGCATATGATAAATCTTGGCGCCAAGTGTGCGGCCGGCATTCAAAAAGGCGTCGGCATAGTCCAGCCGCTCATCGCCCTGTGACAGCACGACGACACTCTCGCCTTCGTGAACTCCACTCATCTCGAGTTGAATTCGGCAAATTTCGTTGAGAGAATTTTGATCCATGATGCATATCTCCTTTAACGCGTCCTTTGGGTTCTACGACTTGCGGACACCCGGTAGCAGCGGAGCCAGGACGTCGAAAAATCCTTCGAAATTGTCCCACGGCACCATATGGCCGGCGCCGGGTACCGACAGAATTGGAATTGCCGGATTGGCCGCCGCTAAATCCGCTGCAGCCTGGGCAGGAACGACAGGGCTGTCCGCGCCGCGCACAAGTGTCGCCGGGGGTGCGATCTGCGTCCAGTATTCGAAAAAGTCCTCGGTCTGAAACCCCTCATGGGTTTCCACAACCGCCGTTTCATCACAGGTGGCCAAAATATCGGCGCGCAGTTGCAACTCGCGCTCCGGCCATTTGGGGTAAAAGCGCCGCACCTGCTCCACCGTGGTTCCCTGCTGGGCTTCATGCAACTGCGTCAGAAAGGCCTCGCGGTTCGTGGGGTAAGGTCCACGCCCGGGCCCTGAAACGGGCGGATCGACCAAAATCAGGTGGCCATGCCCGTGCAGCGCAAATCCGACCGCATAGGCGGCCGCGATCCGCGCACCAAGTGAATGGCCGATAATCGTGGGAGCCCCCAGTTCGAGCGCCGAAACAATCCCGTCGACGTCCGCGGCATAATCGGCGAGCCGGTAGTTTCCCGACGCAGCCACGGTCGTCTTCCCCCTTCCCCGCAAATCTGGAACCACGACCCTGAAGCCCATGTCCGACAAGGCTACAGCGATGAAATCTGCCGTTGCCGCCGGGCTGGTGATCCCCGGCAAGATCAAAATGGTGCCCCGTCGAGCATCACCATATTCCAGAAGATGATGGCTCAGACCGTTGGCCTGGATGGTGTGGGAACGTCCCGAAACGGCTATGCTCACGCGACCGCCTCCGCTTGCACCGGCAATGAGCCAAGGGCTAACCCTGCATCAGCAACCTCCGGGGCATGAAAAGTTGCCTCCCGCACATTCCGCTCGGAATGTCGGCGCATCAGCTCCGGGATCTCGGTTTCCATCGTCGTGTTTGAACTGGGTACGATCAATCCGATGCGGTGCATTCTGTAATCCTCCCTGTGCTGTCTCCATCCCGCTCTAGCCAGCCAACTGGAACAGGATCATGAGTGAAACCATCAGCGTCGCCGCACTCAAGGCGGCACACACCTTCGCCCAGAACTCGACAGCGGGCGCCGCCGTGCCGCGGGTTCCGACTGACAGTGTCTCGAGCGCATCTCGGCCGCGGCCGGGACGGGATGCTGCCCCCGTCGTCGGGCTCGCCACCGGGTGCAACTGTGTCTCACCGCCCAACAGCGCTTGTTCGAGATTTTCGGCGAATTCACCGGTCACCCGGTCCGCCTGCTTCGCGATGACCTTTTGCCCGACACTGCCCAGGGCGCCCGCCAACGCGGCCTCGCCTTCAACGATGACATGTGTGATCCGATCGCCTGCCGGCTCAATCATTACTGTACTTGCCACCCGAAAATTTCCGATCGCGCCGCGCACCGCCTTGCCGGTCGAAGTGAACTGGATCCGCTCTTGATGGACTTTGTCGCTGATGTGCACCCTGGATTCGAAGGTTGCGCTGAGCGGACCCAAATTCTGCCTCACACGAACCGATAAGGTATTGGCATCGACGATGGAGACACTTTCGATCCCGGGTATGCACTCGGCAACCAGGGCCGGTTGGTCGAAGAAAGTCCAAACCTTCGAAACGCTTTCGTTCACATCAAACTGTTGACGAAATTTCACGACGACACCTCGCTGGCGGCGGCTGCGCGTAGGTCTCTAAGAGTGCGCCTGAGATGCACCGTAACCAGATGCGTCCGGTACTGCTCGCTCGCCCGAATGTCGGTCTGCGGAGAAATCTCTGTGCCGGCGATTTCCGCAGCTTCGCCGATGTCCCCGTCGGTCAGATCCGAACCCTCCAGCCGCGCGGCTGCCTTGATGGCAAGAACCGGAGTTTCATCCACACCGCCCAACCCGATCCGAATATCTTGCCACTTACCCGAAGCCGATCGATTGCCGCAGACAGCAACCGACATGACCGCAAAATCATTGTGCCGTCGACACACCTCGTAAAAGGCGAAATGATCCGGATGCTTCGGAAAGGTGATTTGGGTGACCATTTCGCATGCGTCGATGGCAGGAAAGTAAGAGCCTTCATAAAAATCCGGCATCGAAATTTCGCGCGCACCGTTTGCGCTGACAACCCGCACGCGGGCGCCCAACACCAACGCACCCAGCGGCATTTCGGCGGTTGGATCGCCCTGAGCGAGGCTTCCGCCAATGGTGCCTCGAGCGCGAACCTGGCGGTCGCCGACCCATCGCACCATCGCCGCAATCAGGGGCAGGCGGTGGGCAATGACCGGTGACGTCTCGATCGTATTGTAGCGCAACAGGGCGCCGAGGACCGTATCGTCGCCGTCGACATCAACACCATCGAGATTGGGAACGTGGTTGATATCCACCAGCGCCGGCGGCCGCCACAGGCGCATATTCATCATCGGCATCAGGCTTTGCCCACCAGCGAGGATGCGCGCGTCTCCGGAATAGTCGTCCAGCAACCGCAGGACCTCCTCCACCGACGCGGCCTTGTGATAGATGAAGTCCGCGCTCTTCATGACTTCGAAGCGTCGGAGTTGGAAGCGGCGACCTTGACGCCCGACAATCGCGACAAGACGTGATCGACAGGTGATTTTGTGGCCGCGATCGGCCGGCTGGGTGATTTGCGGCTCCAGACCGTTTCGGGCCGGACCTGCAACACCCAAAGGTCGTCATCCGTCCCGATCGCCCACTCGATGTCCTGCGGCGCGCCACGGTCGGCCTCGATCCGTTTGCCCAGCTTTGCCAGAAACTGGATGTTCTCGTCGCTTAGACAGACCATCTCCTGGCGGGACGGCTCAATTGGCGCCAACCCGACCGTACCGGCGTCTGGTTTGAAGCGATACTCTTCGGTTTGCGTCGCGACTTGCCGCTTCAAAACATCAAAGGTCACCTTGTCGATGACGAACAGGCTTGGCGTGATGTCGCCCTTGACAACCCCCTCACCTAAACCCCAACACGCTTCGAAAACGATCTTGGAGCGGTCGCCGGTGAGAGGATCGAGCGTGAACATGACCCCCGCTGAGCGGGCCTGAACCATTTGCTGGACGCCGACGCACATCGCAATATCACCCTGCGTGATCACGGTGTCTCCATCCCGCTGGTACGACAGGACTGTCTCGCTAAACATACCCGCCCAGCACATCCGCATATGCTTGAGCACGTCATCTGCTCCCGAAATCCATAAGTAAGTCTCGTATTGGCCAGCGAAGCTGGCGCCCGCGAGATCCTCGGATTCACCGCTTGACCGGACGGCAACCGGCACGTTGGCGCATGCTGTGCGAACCTCCAATTCCGCATAGCTCTTTCGCACTGTTGCTTCCAGGTCGAGCGGCAAGTCTGCGGTCATAATCGTTTCGGTCAGATGGGCCGTTTCGGCCTGAATGTCAGCCAGGGCCAGACCGGGGACCGCCTGCCGCACACGCCTGGCCTCACCGACAAGTCCCGCAGCGTCCAGAAAGTCCCGATATGCCACGGTGGTGATGCCAAATCCCGGCGGCACCGCATAACCGGCCGCCATCGAGGTGGCCAGGCTCGAGAACTTGCCGCCCAATAGCGGATCCCCCGGCGCCGCGGCGTCGTCAAGCCATACGATGCGCGAAGCCGCGGTCATTACCCCGACTTTTCAACTATGCGTACGAGCCCGACATTGCCGTCAACTTCGATAATGTCGCCGGTCGAGATAAGTGTCGTGGCATACCCGGTTCCAACAACTGCGGGCAGGCCGTACTCGCGTGAGATAATGGCGGTATGGGCCATGATGCCTCCGACATCCGAGACGGCGGCAGAAATTTTCGGGAAGACGGGCGCCCAACTCGGCGCGGTGATGCGGCAAACCAGGATGTCGCCATCCTCGACTTCATAGAGCTGCTCGGTCGCGGTGATGACCTTTGCGCGGCCTTTGACCTTGCCGGCAGATGCCGCAACACCGCGCAACTGGTCGCTAGATGTCGTATCAACGCCAATCCATTCATCGACCGTTTCCTGGGTGATGCCCCAAAGCATGATGGTGAGTGGTTCTGTAATCGTTTCGGGCGGCGTCCCAAGTGCCGGCGGCGGCGACCATTTCGCCAACACATCGCGAATGCCGCGCCGGCGTTCGATAATCGGGCGCCAGTAGATTTCGCCGCGCGATTGAGAGCCCGTCGCCCAGCCGATCAGCAGGTCATAAAGCGCGTCGTAGATTTCATGACGATGCAGATAGAAAATATCTTCGCGATCGTCAAAGAAGTTGCGCGTGACGAATATGTCGCCCAATTCCCGAACCTTTGACCAGAAAATCGAATGGTGCCAGTGCTCCACATAAAAATTGTGGTCTTCGACAAAGGGGAACACCTTGCGGGTCAACGCGACCAGCCCGTCGAAGGCTTCGCGGTCCTCATCTGTTGGCAAGTGTTCGCGATACTCCGCGGTAACGCGTTCGCGCCGCGCGACGATCTTATCCAGCGGACGGCGCACGTCCTCACCGCGTTGCAACGCGGAGATGTAACCAGAAATCGCAGACAGCGGCAGCCGCAAATCGTCCATCCAGACCGGATCGGAATGCGTATATCCAGCTCCCGTTGAATACCAGAACCAGGGATCCTTCGCCGCTTCCAGGGCTTCCAGCCATTTTGGACCATTCTCGGCCTTGGCTATCGCGCCGAGAACGCTGTCAGGGGAATTTTGCCCCAAAATGACGTCGGCGACGTCCAGTTCGACGGCGAGCGCGGCCAGGCCACGCAACTCGTCGTCAGGCCTGAACAGCAAGATGTCGATACCCGACACCATGTCCGTTATCGTCTGGTCGGTAATGCCAGGAAATGCGCTTTGGCAGAATTCGCGAAAAGTAAGATAGGCGCCGTAGCCCAGGTTGAGCATCTCGAAATGGTAGGACCCCATCTCGAGCATATTCTCAATCATACGGCTGTATGAGGTCAAAAGATCGTAGGATGAATAAAGCCCCCGATGCGAGAAAACGTGCTTTTCGTGCTCGTATTCTGGCAACGGTTCGAATTCAATTGCCTTGAGCCGCTCGATGCAGTCCTTGGCTTTGTCTTTCCAGTTTTCGTAAATTTCGTCCCAATTTTCGAAATAGTGGCCGGCCCGAGACGCAAAGATCTCGCCTCGCTCGGCCAGTTTGTCAGGGTCCGTGACCGAATTGGGGCTGATATAGAGATAGCCGTTGATGACACGGTGATCGATGCCCATCGCGGGCGGCACCGGCCAAACACGGTTCGACATCTGGCTGGCAGCAACCCACCAGTTCTCGGTCATTATGGTGTCGAACGGATAGAGTGGCTCCGGATTGTGCATCCCGTCGAAAAACCAGAACTTCGATTCTTCCAGTTCCCGCCGTTCGGGGCTGATGTGCATGTAATAGGGATAAAGCTCCTGCCAGCCCGCGGCACCCTTCGGAGAGGCAATGTCGAATGGACTGGAGAAGCCGGATTTAGAGGTCGATGCTTTTGCATCGGGGGCCTTGCCGGAACTTTGATTATTGCCCATTTAATCTCCCTCACATGAGAATTTGTTTGTGGCCATTGCAACTTGAAAAGCAGCCAGATGCTTGGTTCAACGTCGTAACGCCCTCGCAACGTTGTTCGACGTCGAGTTGGCCGGTGTCGTGGATTTTACGCGCCCCATCAGCGCCGACCGCCGGCTTAGCGCAGAACGCCGTTTCGGTCGCGGCGATCCTCAGAGCCCGATTGGCTTCTGAGATAAATCTTATCGCGGTGAAATCGAAGGGAAGATCAGCAAAGAGGGTAGCGCACCAATCATCGCAGCGGGTGCGTTGTCCGCACCCTGAGCCCGGAGTGAATTGTCCAAAATCTTCCGATACCATCGTCTTGATCTTGCCGAAGCAACACCTGCAGCGGTGGAGCGTCTGTTACGTGGCCCATTTTGGTATTATGGTATACCATTGTAGCTCTGCGAACGCAATGCTCTGCACCGTTGTCGCCACGCCAGTGAGATTGGAACGCGTGGTCAAACAGTTGACGCTCGCACAAAAATTAACTCATCAGGACTAAGCATCGTCAAGCTCTTTGAGACGCTCCAGCGCCATGCTGCTGGACTTTTCGATGTGCGACATCATCAACTTTTCTGCCCGTTCGGACTTACCGGAAGCAATGGCATCGAGTACAGCAGTGTGCTCTTTAAGCGCTCTCTTGAGTGTCGCACTTGAATATTTGTATCTCGAACGATAGGTGACGGTTACCGCCAGCACCTGCCGCACCAGAGTCAACAATAGCTGGCTTCCGGCGGCCGCCGCGATGGCTTCGTGAAAAGCCAGATCCGCCTGCGCCTGTTCGAGTGATGTTCCATCGGTTCCCAGCCGCTGCTGCGCGGCCAGCGCGTCAGCAACTCTGTCGAGCCCCTGGCGGTTTTGAGCAAGCGCCGCGCTGGCCGCGGCATGGGCTTCAAGCACCCGGCGGACCGAAAATATCTGAGCGATATCGCCGTAGGTGACGCGCCGCACGCGGGCGAAACGCCCAGGCTCCAGATCGACAAGCCCTTCGCCCTGCAGCGTGAACAATGCCTCGCGCACCGGGGTCCGGCTTACGCCGAGTTCCTTGGCGAGTTCGCGTTCCCGCAGCGGAGAGCCGGGCGCCAATACACCGCCCAATATTGCCTTGCGCAGTACTTGCGCCACACCTTCGCTGGTGCGCATGGCCATCGGCCCGTCAATCAATCCTCCCAGCAAATCCGCCATTGGCGGCACCTCCAACGTCGTTCCCAACCAAAGCAGTGTTGTAAACGGTTCCGTCACATTAGCTGGGATGATTGATGTTAAGCCAGCCGGTAATGTCGTTGGATGCAGAAAATTTCCTACTGTCGATACCGATTTCCTCCCTCAATCATTCAGCATGCGGTGTGGCTGTATTCTTGACTTCCACTCAGCTATTCACTCTTTCGCGCCAGTATCCCGAAAAACCCCTGTGTTCTTCGCGATATCTCCCCTGTTATGACGCGCACGTCCGCTGTTCTGCAGAAAAACAGAAAAGTGGGGTCTTGGAGCACAAGGCATTGATATTGCGATGAAATTCAGAGAGCCAAGGCGGCCATTGGCCGTGGCCTCCCTGTTTTGAGGCCAATACCGCAAAGAATGCCCTGTTTCCGGGAGGTTAGAGATGTTTCGTCCCTGAAATACAGCTTAGTGGGGGTGACTGGTGGTGCAGGTAGTCTTGAGCGAACCCGTCTCCGCTACACCATTCGCTGATACACGGAAATATACAGGTGAAAATCGCGAACTCAAACACTCTTGGTTAATAATCGCCAAAAATATCTCCGCAATAACAGAGGCTTAAGGCACGAATTCCCTCAAGACTCGAACAAGGAATTTATGCCGTCGAACAAGGATCTTACTGACGATAACAGGATAACGCATGGTGGATCGAGGAATACTGCAACGACCTTGCAATAGGTTCAAATCCGGGGCAGCCCCCGCCTTTACCGAACATCGTTGATATGGGCGAGACAACCCGCCCATGCGGTTCAGACGGAGGTCCGCCCTTCATCCTATTAGCATCTTAGGGTCAGGACCCATGAACACGGCGGCAGAGCTGAGTTCCACGGCCATGCCACGGCGGTGTTCGGAACTCTGAAATCGGCACTGTAGCCATATCTGAAAAATTGGAGCCGGATTGTTCCTCTGATTACCACTCCAGTGCCAGGACCCGCACCGGCGATGCCTCAGCATCTCTTAGATTCAGCGGCATCATCACGATGACCGGATGGTCACTGCCAAGTGCGCCCATGTTGCAAAGGTTCTTGAGGATGCACACGCCCCGTTCAAGCAACACGGCCTCAGCGTCCAATTGATCCTTTCGCGCAGATGCGGCGCCGAGCGCCTTTCTGCCCGCATCGAGCTCAAAGTCCGCTCCGACGACCGTGTATCCCGCATCGGCGATCCACCTGGCCGCGTCCGCGCTGAGGCTGGGCGAAAACGCAAACCAGCCCGCATCGTCATAACACACCCGCTCGTCAAATCCGGATCTCAGCAGAAGGATGTTGTCTGAATGCACTTCACCGACCGCCGAAAGCAAGATTTCAGCACTGATGGTGCCCTCATTCGCCATACCTGTCAGGTCCGCGATGTCCGCCCGGCGCTCCAACTGCTCGCCCATGAAACCATCAATGCCGATGCCCGCACCAACATATTTCGGGGTCAGCAGATGGGTGTGAGAATGTCCGGCGAATCGCACGCGCGTTTCCTGGACCGGATCACCCTGTTCAAACGACTTTGCCAGGCCTGTCGAGACCTTGCCCATCCAGTTCTCTGTGACCGGCAATGACAGATCGGTGATGCGTGGGTCGGGTCCGGGCCATTCGGTCAGTGCGACCGGACTTGCCGGACCGCCGTCGGCGCCGGGCAGGCGCAAGGGCCAGCCCACCAGAAAAACACGGTCCTGCTCGATGGCACTCAGTTTGACCACGTGCTCCAGATGCATGAGGTTGGCACCCAGCACAATCTGATGTTCGGTGAATTCCGGATTGGTGACCAGCCTCCCGTCCATCTCGCGTGCCACGTAGTCCTGCGGAAAATCGATTACCAGCGCCCGGCAACCACGCTCGACAATCCACTGCGAGCCGTCCGCGTCGACATATGGCGATTTTTGCCAGTAGTCGCCAGTGCTGTGCGGGTGCACTTCGTGCAGATTGGAACGCAAAATCAGAAGGTCACCCGCCTTGACGTGGTCACCGCGTTGCTCCAGGACGTCGGCATTCACGGCACCCGATGGAACCAGATCCGACACGTCCACCACAGCGGCCTCGCCGCACAGTTGGTTCAGGTCGCAGTCGTCCAGCGTCCGGCCGCCATGGATCATGTGACACGGCGCGTCGACATGGGTGAACCCGTGTTTTGGCCAGTCAACCCCGGTTTCGGGCAAGCAGCCGTCTCCAGGGTCCAAATGCAACGTGTCGCCACTCCAACTCCAGTGTGAGCTGATCTGATTGCTCAGGCAAATAACAGCCACCTCGTTATCCTCCGCGTGATTCATTGCCCTTGACAGCATTTGGTTGGTCCCTAATCATACGCCCGTCAGAATTGTTAACAATATACAAAATGCTTAACGTGGCCCAAAAAGCTGACCCCATGCGAACGGGCCAAGGGAGGACATTGGAAATGTCACGCAGCAAGGATTTGAAACAACGCACTCCGCAGGGCACGACACGCCGCGCGCTTTTGAAGACCACCGCCAAGGGTGCGGTCCTCGGCGGGACGGTACTGGCCGCTCCCTGGATCTGGAACAGAGACGCTCTTGCCGCCGGCGAAGTGAACGTACTGGCCTTCGGTGGATACGAAGAGCCCGGCATGCTCGACGGTTTCGAAAAGACCGGCATCAAAGTGAACCTCAAAATCCACGACGGTTCGGACGAGGAGATGGTGGCCCTGATCAAATCGTCGCCGGCCGGCACGTTTGACATCATCACCCCGACAAGCGCCTACGTGCCCAAAGCCGCGAAAGATGGTCTGCTTCTCGAGATGAACCCGGGCGATTTCCCGCTCGGAGACTACTTCGACGTCATCGCCAAATGGCCGCCCTGCTATATTGACGGCAAGATGTACGGTCTGATCAACCGTTTTGGTTATTACGGCATCACCTACAACCACAAGAAGTTTTCCGAAAGCGACGTCTCCAGCTACTCGGTGTTGTTCGACAGCGCGGTCAAAGGCCGTGTCGCCCTGTTTGACTGGTTCCTGCCGAACATGGGCTGTATGTCGAAATACAACGGCAACGCCATGCCCTACGACCTCAACGATGCCGCCTTCAAGGGACTCGCCGATCGCGTTATGAGCCTGCGTCCCCAGGTCGGCCTCGTCGGCAACACCTCGCAGGTGATCCAGGCGATGGCCGGTGGCAGTTACGATCTGGCGATCGCCGGCGAGTGGGTGCAGGCCGGCATGTATGACGATGGACTGCCGTTCAAGGCGTTGGTGCCCAAGGAGGGTGGCGTGACCTGGGATCAGGCCGTCTGCGTTGCCGCCAACACGCCGCGCAGGGAAAACGCAATCAAGTTCGTGCAGTATGTCGCTGGACCGGATTTTCAGTCGAAGCTCGCGGTCGCCAAGACCTATTACAGCATGGTCCCGAACAAGAAGGCGGCGGCCATGCTTCCTGCAGACAAGCGCGAACTGTTGAACCTGGCGGATCTCGACAAGTTCGATGAAGTGTTCATGGCCAACCTGTCGCCGCGCAAGGATCCGGACAACCGGCAGGCCTGGCTCGACACCTGGGAGAATTTCAAGAACGCCTAATCCCTCACCTTGACTGGACGCCGCAGTGCTTTTAGAGCGGCGTCCAGTTCTTTCGCGTTCTCATTCCGGTCCGGGCAACTTCATGGCGATAATTGACTGCTCACAGCTGATCGAACCCCACTGGTTGTGGGACACCTATCCGTACGTGTCGCAGACATATCACCTGGGCGATGAGTTCCAGGAGTTCGGTTTGAAGTGGTACGGCTCGGGTTTCACCTATATTTCAACACCCGGCTGGCATAACAAGGGCGGCAAGACGTTCGACGACTACCCAATGTCGGCCTTTGCAGGTGTGGCGGCGCTGGCCGATATCTCCGGCGCCGCTGAAACAGACGTCAGGACGATTTCCGACAAACTGGCCGATCTTGCGCGCCGGGACATCCTCATCCTGCGCACCGGGCATGCGGATGCGGTGCCAAGCCGCCGGCAGGAATACTGGCGCAATGCTCCGTCCGTTTCGGCAGAATGCGCGGACGCAATCGCCAGGGCCGGCTTCACTCACGTGGCGATCGATCTTTCATGCGACGACATTCCGGCTCATCGGCCGGACGGCGAAGGCAGCTTTTCCAACCCGAACGGCGCATTTCGCACGGCGCTGCACAAGCGCGGGCTGCTGTTGACCGAGAATTGCGAGAACCTGAACAGTCTCGACCAGGGGGAAGTTTTCTTCGCGTCTCTTCCCCACTCCATCCCGAAGGGCACCACCAGCCCGACACGTCCGGTGGCCCTGACCACCTGGCCGTCGGACACGCCCCGCATGGTCGACGTTTCGACACCCATCTTCAATCACTGGCGGTGGAAGCTTGACGTCTATCAGGGCCGCAGCATGGATGCAGGCGACGATGCTGACGAAACCCATTTTATCTTTGGCGGCCATGGGTTCACGCATTGCGATGCGCCTTGCCACATGCGCAAGGGCGCCTCGACAATCCATCAGATGCCCAATTCCGGACTCGACCAGTTCATCCACGACGCAACGCTGGTCGACTTCTCGGATCTCGATCTTCCATTCCCGATCACCCGTGACCTCGTCAAAGAGCGGGCCGCCAACAAGTACCGGCCGGGTGATCTGATCATTCTGCGCAGCGATCTTACAAACAAGATGGGCTATGAAAGCCGCGAATGGCATCTCAAGGCGCCCAACCTGGAAGAAGACGCGGCGAAATGGATCGCAGAACAGAAACCTGCCGGTGTGTGCCTCGATTTTCCTCAGGACTACATCGCCCGCGAAATGCCGACGCGGCATGTCTACAACAATGAATTCGTCGCCCACCACGCCATATTCTCGGCCGACCTTCCATTTATCGAGGACCTGAAGGATCTCGGGGAACTCACCACCGATCATCCGTTCGTGATGGCGATCCCGCTGAAAATGAACTGTGTCGACGGCGCCCCGATGCGGGTGATTGCGCTCGAATGGTGACGGCACGCAAGCCCGGAAGCCCCGCACGGCATAAGCGCGCGCCGGTGTCCAATCTTTGGTACGGCATATTGCCGGCGGTCGTGCTCATGGCCGGCTTCTTCATTTTGCCGATCGGCTACACAATCGGCCTCAGTTTCACCGACCCGGAAGCGAGTGGGTTCACGCTGACGAATTATGCAACGTTCTTCGCCAATGACCGGTTCACCGACGCCCTCATGCGCAGCGTCTACATGTCGGTCATCGTCGTCGTCCTAAGCAGCCTCTTCGCCTATCCGCTCGCCTATTTCCTGACTTATCTGGCACCGCCGAAGCGCCGGCTGCTGCTCCTGTTTGTTCTCATCGCGCCGTTCTGGACGAGCTTCACGATACGCGCTT
>JAJFHM010000347.1 GCA_021775625.1 Hyphomicrobiales bacterium
ACCTGAAAACGGTTCTCCGAATAACCGCTGCCTGCGACATTTGTACTGAAGTTTCTGTAGGAATATCCAAGCCGCACGGCAGCCGCACGGTTCACCTGATATGTCAGACCCGTTGCCAGATACAGGTTTTCCTCCCGCAGATTTCCCCCGATAAAGTCCTCAAATGAATAGGCCACCCTCGCCCCGACCGTGAGATTGTGTCTCAGGCTGTGCGTGACGTTCACTGCGAATGTACGCTCGATGGAGCCGGACAACGTTCCAGCACTGGTTTCCTGCACATCCGTGGCCGCCGTAAAGGCGATGGTTGTGAGCTCACTGGGACGCCAGTTAAGTGTGCTGTTGAATGTCACACCGTCAATGTTCTCAAGCGTCGCGTCCTCGAAGTCACGGTTGACATAGCCGATGGCCAGCTCACCATCCAGCAGTGCCGAAATTTCGACCCGAATGCCGGCCTCGACCGAAACACCGTCAGAATCCCGGCGCAGACCGTTGTCGTCGATCTCATCGTCGTGCCGCCGCACCGAATAGCTCGTCTCAATAAACGGCTGCAGTTTCGGTGAAATTTCGTAGCCCAGGCGAAGCGTCCCCTCATACTCGGCATAATTCCTATCTGAGTTGTTCTGCGTGCCGCCGCCGACCAGGTTGACGTCTTCAAAGATGTTGTAGTCGATGCTTCCCTGCACCGAAGCCTCAAGCCGATTGAAGAGATGCGTCAGTCTGGCGGAACCGTCCAGCCGATGTTCGTTCGGCGGCTCGGAAGCGGCACCGGGCACATCTATTTCCCCTCTGCCCTCCTGCTGAAGAGAGTATCCGCCGTTAAACTCCACGTTCGTGGTCCGCAGCACGTCGAGGCGGTAGCGACCGCGGGCATCGAACTGCGTCTCGTTTTCACTCGGATTTTCGAAATAGTAGACGTGCCGGCTGGAAGCATCGAAATTGACGGAATGTCTGACCCAATCGCTCTCGATCCGCAACGAAGGTGCCACAAAATATCCGATGTCGCTGCGCGCGTTCTGTGCCGATTGGGCCACGTTGTCGGTCAGCTGAAAGCCTGATTGAACTTCTGGAAACAGCACGAACCCGCCGGCGCGTAATCCAAGTGCATCATAATCACCACTTTGGACAGGCGCCGGGGTCACGGTTTGCCCATAGGCCAGACCGGCTCCCTGCACAACCAGGAGGAGCGCCGTCACTATGGCAAGCCGGAAGCGGCTGATACTCATCGCAAACCCACACACACACCAAACGCTGCGTCAACAATTTGCAGGATACGGGGAACACCCGGAAGAGCCGGGATATTCCATGCAAGACGCCAGGGGCAGCCTAGATTTGCATGGTTAATAAGTGGTGTAGCTCGAAGCGCTGGACCACCGCAGGTAGACGGCCGGTGAACCCGGCCAAATTATGAGCAGGGCTTCAGCATTTGCGAAACACATTTTTAACCATACGGCCAATTGCTCCTCTGGTTGCTGCGTAAGCGAGCAGTATTAGCGTTTGTTTAGCCTTCAATTGCTAGATTCAGCGTGATCAAAGGTGCCGGTGCGGTGCCTGCAGGAAGACGATTGAGAGGCGGTCATGCGCCCTCAGGGGATCTGATATGGATCTGGCGACCATCATAGGAATTTTACTCGGCAGCATCGTTGTCGGCGCGGCCATATTCATTGGCGGCGACTTCATGACATTCGTGAACGTGCCGTCGCTGGCGATCGTGTTCGGCGGCACCATTGCCGCAACCGTGTTGAGGTTTCAACTCCAGACGGTGGCGAGTTCGTTCATCATGGGTGCGAAGAACGCGTTTACGTCGAGAAAGACGAACCCGCGTGAACTGATTGATGAAATTGCCCGTCTTGCGGACATCATCCGCAAAAACGGCCCTCTGGGCCTGGAAGGCGTCCCGGTTGAGGATGAATTCCTGGCCAAAGGCGTACAGTATGTCGCCGACGGCTACGAAGGAAGTTTCATTGAAGAGTCGCTGGAGCGGGAGCGCGACCTGATGCTTGAGCGCCTTGAAGAAGGTAAAAGGTTCTTTAAGGCCATGGGCGATAGCGCACCGGCCTTCGGAATGATCGGAACCCTCGTCGGTCTGGTGCAGATGCTGAGCACCATGGATGACCCCTCCACGATCGGCCCCTCCATGGCAGTCGCCTTGCTGACGACGCTCTACGGCGCGCTCATCGCCAACATGATCTGTCTTCCGATCGCGGAAAAACTCGACGCCAAGTTCAAAGTGATGAGTGTCAACACAACGCTCTCCATCGACGGCATCATGCAGATCCGTGAGAACAAGAGCCCGGACATCATCAAGGAAATGCTGGTCGCTTATCTGCCCGAGAAACAACGCTTGGAACTGGCCGAGGCAGCATAAGGACCCGTCTGATGGCCAGCAAGGGAAGACCAATAATAAAGCAGGAGGGTGCGCCTGAGTGGATCGTGACCTTCGCTGACCTGATGTCTCTGCTCGTCTGCTTCTTTGTCCTGATCATCTCGTTTTCGATCCAGGACAAACAAAAAATGCAGGTGGTCGCGGGCTCCATGCGTGATGCCTTTGGTGTAAAGACGACCACAAAAAAGACCGGCATGATCGAGTTCGAGGGCCTGCCGGTGCGCGACTACGTTAAGAACGTCGCCCAGGTCGAGCGCGAAAACGACACCGACTACTCCGATATCGACCATTCCGAGGACTCCAAACAGGGTGCGGAAGCCAACACTCATAAATTTGCCAAGGCCAAAATCGACAAGCCGCGCGATTTCGCGCTGGCGGCAGCGTCTTTGCGGCAGGCATGGGAAGAATTGCCGGAAATCACCGAACTTTCTTCCAACATTGTGGTCCAGGAAACGCCGGAAGGCTTGAACATTCAGTTGATTGACCAGGACGGGCGCGCGATGTTCCCCCCAGGTTCTGCCGAACCATACGACCATATGCGGAAAATTCTGCAGAAAATGGCATCGACCATAGCCCGCATGCCCAACCGGCTCAGCATCACCGGTCACAGCGACGCAACCAAGCTTTATCGGGCCGACGGCTACAGCTTGTGGGATCTGACGTCCGAGCGGGCGAACGCGGCGCGGCGTGTACTTTCTGAGGCCGGCATCCCGGGCGACCAGTTCGCATCAATCGTCGGCAAGGCGGACACCGAACCACTGTTTCCCGACGACACTTTCCTCGCCGCCAACCGGCGCATCAGCATCCTGATCATGGCCGAGGACCCGCCCCTGCCCCCTGGCCATCAGATCAGCGGAACGCAGGAATAGTTCGGTTTAGATCGCTTCACGTTCATAGGGAAACGTTCTAACCTTCCGGGCCGCCGGACGCCTCGACCAGAAACACCGATCCATCGACCTCCGCGATGCGTATCCAGGAGCCCGCGGCTGCATCCGGCCCGCGCAGCTTCCAGATCGTGTCGTCAATCGTGAGTTCGCCGTTGCCGTTGACAATCGGCTTTTCCAGCACAAACCGCCGGCCAACATGATTCAGCATACGCTTGTTGAGGTTTGGCTGGTCCGATGCGATTTCACGGCCCTTCATAACGACGCGCGAGATCAACAGGCTGATCACGGACAACACCGCGAAGATCGCCACCTCGACCTGCCACGACATGTCGAAAAACACATCCAGCGCGCCAACAACCACCGCAGCCAAACCAAGCCACAGGAAGAACACCCCGGGCACAATCAGTTCTAAGACAAACAGGATCGCGGCCACGATCCACCAGGTCCAGTCCCCAAGCGATGTTATGAGCTGCCCTATTGCCATCTCGACCTCTCCGGTTTGCTCAAGCGCTCTAGGTTTTTCTCACCGGCGGCACCGCACCACCGGGGCGGCTTGGACCGTCATCGCCGAAGGTCTGTTTAGCAATTTCGGCAATGCCCGCGATCGAGCCGATAACAGATGCCGCCTCCAGCGGAAGCAGCATAACCTTCTGATTGGGCGCCGAGGCCAGATCTTTCAGCGCCTCAATATATCTTGTGGCGACGAAGTAATTGATGGCGTGCAAATCCCCCTCAGCGATGGCCTGGCTGACCACCTGAGTGGCCTTGGCCTCGGCTTCCGCCTGGCGTTCCCTCGCCTCGGCTGCACGGAACGCGGCTTCCTTGTCGCCTTCCGCCGCCAGAACAACCGCCTGCTTTTCGCCTTCCGCCTTAAGGATATCCGATTGTCGCGAGCCCTCAGCTTCGAGGATCTGCGCCCGCTTGTCGCGCTCGGCCTTCATCTGCCGCGCCATGGCATCCACGAGATCGCGCGGCGGATTGATATCCTTGATTTCGATGCGAGTGACCTTGATGCCCCACGGCGTGGTCGCATGATCCACCACGGTCAATAACCGTTTGTTGATTTCATCGCGCTGCGACAGCAACTCGTCCAGATCCATGCCGCCCATCACCGTACGGGTGTTGGTCATGGTCAGGTTGAGGACCGCATATTCCAGCTGGTTGACTTCGTAAGTGGCCTGCGCCGCATCCAGCACCTGGTAAAACGCGATGCCGTCCACGGTCACCATCGCATTGTCTTTGGTGATCACGTCCTGGCTGGGAATTTCCAGTACCTGTTCCATCATGTTCATCTTTGAGCCGACACGGTCGATGAACGGGATAATCAGGCCGAG
>JAJFHM010000348.1 GCA_021775625.1 Hyphomicrobiales bacterium
GAGGGAGCAATGCCGCAGGCCTCGATATAGTTGGAAAAGCCGATGCCGCGCCGCTTGCCGGCACTCTCCGATGCCGCCTTGCGCTTGGCGAACCCGTCATAATCGATCAGCTTGCAGGCTGCATCCAGCGAGGCGTTATAATCGCCCGCATCGTAGGTCATGATGACCTGGGTCTCATAGGGGAACTCGCCGACGAAGTTGCGCCGTCTGAGTTCGGCCGGATCGATGCTCATCTCGCGGGCAGCGGTTTCGATCATCCGCTCGACCACGTAAGTCGCTTCCGGACGCCCTGCGCCGCGATAGGCATCGACCGGTGCGGTGTTGGTATAGACCGCATCCACCTCGCAGTAGATTGCCGGGATATCGTATTGACCCGACAGCAAGGTGCCGTAGAGATAGGTCGGCACGCTGGAGGAGAAGGTCGACATATAGGCGCCGAGATTGGCGATGGTCTTGACCCTGAAGCCCTGGATCTTGCCCTTGTCGTCCAGCGCCATTTCCGCATGTGTGACGTGATCGCGGCCATGCGCATCAGACTGGAAGGATTCAGAGCGCTCGCCGGTCCACTTGACCGGACGCCCGACCTTCTTGGCCGCCCACACGCAAACCGTTTCTTCCGCATAGATGAAGATCTTCGAGCCGAAGCCGCCGCCCACATCCGGTGCGATCACCCGCAGCTTGTGTTCGGGGGCTATGCCGATGAAGGCTGCCAGCACGAGACGCGCCACATGCGGGTTCTGGCTGGTGGTGTGCAGGGTGAACTTTTCCGTGCCGGCCTCATATTCGCCGATCGCTGCGCGCGGCTCCATGGCGTTCGGGATCAGTCGGTTGTTGACCAGATCCAGCTTGGTCACGTGGGCTGCACCCTTGAAGGCTGCATCCGTTGCATCCTTGTTGCCGATTTCCCATTCGAAGATGGTGTTGGCCGGAGCCTCATCGTGCAATTGCGGCGTGGACTTGGCCTGCGCCGAGCCCGTGTCGACATTGGCTTCCAGCACCTTGTAATCGACGTTGATCATCTCGGCCGCAGCTTTCGCCTGGCCTATGGTCTCGGCGATGACGACGGCAACCTCGTTGCCCACATACCGCACCTTGCCCTGTGCCAGGGCTGGATGTCCGCCCGCCTTCATCGGCGAGCCATCCTTGGAGTGGATCATCCAGCCGCAGATCAGGCCACCGATGCCGTCGGCTGCAAGATCGTCCCCGGTCAAAACCGCCAGCACCCCGTCCGCGCCCGAGGCGTCGGTCGTATCGATGCTCTTGATATCCGCATGCGCATGCGGCGAGCGGAGAAAATAGGCATAAGCCTGATTGGCGACATTGATGTCGTCCGTATACCGGCCCCTGCCGGTGATAAATCTCTGGTCTTCCTTGCGGCGCACCCTGGCGCCAATTCCGGTATCACTCATGGTGTTTAATCCTTCCGGGGGTTGGCGCTTAATTCATCGCTTTAGCAGCTGCGGCTATCGACTTGACAATGTTGTGATAACCCGTGCACCTGCATAAATTCCCCTCCAGTTCTGCGCGGATTGTGGCTTCGTCGAGCTTGCCGCCGTGGCGGTTCACCATGTCGATGCCGGCCATGATCATGCCCGGCGTACAGAACCCGCATTGCAGCCCGTGATTTTCCCGGAACGCTTCCTGCATCGGATGCAGATCGCCATTGGTCGCGACGCCTTCGATGGTGGTCACGTCAGCGCCTTCGGCCTGCACTGCAAGCGTGGTGCAGGATTTAACCGCCACACCGTTCAAATGGATCACACAGGCCCCGCACTGGCTGGTGTCGCAGCCCACATGGGTGCCGGTCAGACCAAGCGTGTAGCGCAGAAACTCAACAAGCAGCGTGCGGGCTTCGACCTCGCCCGACACATCCTTGCCGTTCACTTTCATGGAAACTGTTGGCATAAAACTCCTCCTCTGAATTGACACGAGCCCCGCGCCGCTGCCATGGCACGAGGGGGAACACACCGCATGATGGTGAATAACCGGGCTGCCGCCTCCCCGCTTTTGTTCGTTATGAGAGGAAGTGTTGCGCCTGAATGACTTAGGGTCAATAGGCAATCGCAAAATGCGGGAAATTGGAGGCCCATCAACGCCCTATTGATCTTTGTCAAACCGCGGTGGCCAAATTCCGTTACAGTTCAAACCTAGAGCACTTCAAAACCCTGGCAGAAAGTGAAGAGATGAAACGCTGGACACTCCCGATTGCAGCTCTCGCCACCCTTGTCTCATTGACGTACGCAATGGCAGGCGAACTCCCCGCAATGACCGTATGGAAGTCGCCCTGGTGCGGATGCTGCGGCGCCTGGGTCAAACACATCCAGAAAGCAGGCTTCAAGGTCACCGTCAAAGAGGTCGAAGACCTCAGCCAGGTCAAACGCACGGCGGGCATTCCTGAAGCGTTGCAGTCCTGCCACACGGCCCAAATCGGCGATTACAAGATCGAGGGTCATGTGCCCGCAGCAGACATCAAGCGCCTGCTGGCAACGCTGCCGGATATTGACGGGCTTGCGGTTCCCGGCATGCCGGCGGGATCACCGGGCATGGAGACCGGGGAGATCGATCCCTATGACGTCATGACGTTCAATCGCGACAATGAGACCACGGTTTTCAGTCATTACGAGTAGGAGCCGGAGCATCACTTCACGACGTTAAAGCGCCTCACTTGCGACTTTGAGCCGTCACGATAGATCAACTGCACGCTCATGGCTTTGGTCTTGCTCGCAATTCTCGTATGGATCTTGGCATTCTGCGGCACCGCGTGCGGATTGGTCTCATCGCACGGTGGCATCGGCCAGATCCTGGTTGGAGGCTGGTCGTTGAACCCGTACAGAACTTTTTCGATGCCGCACCGGTAACTGATAAGATGGGTAAAGTAGACGGTCAGACCTTCCCATTCGCGGAATGAAAGCCACGCCGTCCACAGCTGCTCGAGAATTTTCTTCTGGCCTTCTGCCAGCGCGCCGGTCGGGCTGAAACTGATCGGGAACACGTCCGCCTGTTCGCCGCGCTTGTCACGCCAGGTGACGTAGATACTGGTCGGCTTTTGATCTCCCGGCATGACGAAACTGGTCTTCGGCATCCGCTTTCCGGTGCGCTGGTCGAGATGATCGTGGTAGCCCGGATCCTGGAACTCACCCGCCTCCCCGATGCGGTACCCGAACTGGATCGCAGCTTCCGGCAACGAGACATTTACCATCCATCCGGCATTCGACCGCATGAAGTTGACCAGTGGCTGGGCGGTGCTGGGCGGCAGCGAGGCAAGCTCCTGCGCCGGTTTGGGCAAAACGCTCTCGGCATCTCCCTCCTGCAGCGATGTCACATTACCCTTGGGCCTTTTGTCCTCAGGCGTCAGATAAAGATCGCCGATGATCTGATCATAATAGGCCGGGGTCTGCTCGTGTCCGACCTTGCGGGCGAGTTTCCTGACCTGCGCCTGAGTACGCTTGGCAACCTGCACCATGGACAATTCCGGCCGCGCCAGTTCAACCAGCAAGGAGCGCGTAAAAACCGAGTTCTCATGCGGATCGTTTTCACCCAACCGGTCGAGTGCTGCCTGCCCCGAGCCTGCGGAATAAAGCACAAACATGCCTTCCGCCGGCGACATGCGGGCCAATCCCCGGGTTCCCGACAGGCTGCGTTTGCCCTTCACCGCGAACGGATTGTCGCGACAGGCATCGAGGATCATCACCGCCGTTACAGCCCCCTTCTCGCGCATCCTATCGGCCAGGCCATTGGCGGCAAATGAGGCATCCCGCACCAGGCCTTCTTCTCCGGGCCCAGCCTTGGGCACATCGACGGGCAGGAGATAGTTGGTGCCCTCGATGGCAAAACCGTGCCCGGCAAAGAACAGCAACGCCGTATCGCCAGGCCCGATGGCATTTTCGAATTTCACCAAAGCGCGGCTCATCGCCCGGCGTCCGACATCATTGGCCGAAATGACTTCGAAGCCCAGTTTGGCCAACGCCTCGCCCATTGCCCGGGCATCGTTGCGCGCTTTCTTGAGCACCGGCACGCTCTCATAACCGTCATTGCCGATCACCAGCGCCACGCGTTTCGCAGCCTGTGCAGGCAA
>JAJFHM010000349.1 GCA_021775625.1 Hyphomicrobiales bacterium
TCGAGCTCGAGGCCCGGCAAGACCTCATCCGGCCAGTCGGCGTGGAGATCGACGCCGGGAAAGCGTTCCTCCGTGGCAAAAGCCCCGCGCGGGTCGATCACGGTCACTGCGTATCCGGTCGCATCCGCAATCGGCAGCAACGCCTGGGCCACATGCACGGCGCCGATGATGATCATCTTGAGCGGTGGATTGAAGACATGGAGAAAATGCTCCTCGCCGTCAACGTCTACCGTACGGCTTCTATCGGTTGCAAACGCATCCGCCAGTTCACCCGACAATGCACCCTCATGTTCGATATCGTCGAGATAAACCGTTCTCTGGGCTCCGGACGACAACACCGTCACCACCGCGAAAGCGCGGCGTTCGCGGCGGTCGGCCAGCAATTGATCAAGTACGGTTCGATCCATCAGTTCACTTTTTCAACGAAGATGCGGATGGTGCCGCCACAGGCAAGCCCCACTTCCCATGCGGTCTCATTGGAGACGCCGAACTCCAGCGTCTTCGGCCTGCCGGACGCAATGACATCGCCTGCTTCGGTGACAACCGTCCCCTCGACGCAGCCGCCGGAAACCGAGCCGACAAAGTTGCCGTCCGCATCTATGGCAAGCTGGGCTCCCACCGATTGCGGCGCAGACCCCCAGGTCTGGACAACGGTTGCCAGTGCAACCTGCCGGCCCTCATCAGCCCAGGTGCTGGCCTGCTGCAGCACCGACATATCAACCGAGGTCATGAGTTTGCTCCTCTCTCAGGCCGCTGCGCGGCGCGCGGACGCAACCGTATCAGACAGAACATTGGCCAGATCTTCCAGACTTTCAAGATTATGCACCGGCCGGAACGCATCCACATGCGGCAGAATGGCTCTGATGCCGGCCGCCTTGGGTTCGAATTCGTCATAGCGAAGTAGCGGGTTGAGCCACGTGAGCCTGCGGCAGGAGCGATGCAGACGGTCGATCTCTTCCTCCAGCACGCTGACATCATCGCGGTCGAGGCCATCGGTGATCAACAACACTTCCGCACCTTGTGCCAGACAGCGCCGTGACCAGTCATAGTTGAACGCCCTGATGCTCTCACCGATGCGCGTGCCGCCGGACCAGTCCGCCACCGCATCGGAGACCTTGTCGAGCGCCTCATCCACGTCACGCCGCTCAAGATGCCGGGTGATGTTGGTCAACCGGGTGCCGAACAGAAACGAGGTGATCCGGTCGCGGTCGCTGGCGAGCGCATGCATGAAGTGCAGGAACATGCGCGAATAGGTGGTCATCGAGCCCGATATGTCGCACAGCACCACAAGCGGCGGCGTCCGGGTGCGGCGCTGCTTGCGTTTGAGGTCGAGCAGCCGCCCGCCATGGCGCAGGCTGTCGCGCATTGTCGCCCGCAGGTCGACGCGCGCGCCCGCCGGATCGCGGCGGAAGCGGCGGGTACGGACATCGCGCCGGAGAAACTTCAGCCGCGCAATGGCAACCTTCGCTTGTGTCTGCTCATCGACGGTCATCTGCTCGAAGTCCTTCTGGCGCAAGACTTCCTGGGCCGAGAACGTCAGGCTCGCTTCCAGCTCCAGCACCTCCTCCTCGGGCCGGTCCACGGGATCTTCCATACCGCCGAACATGGCTTCCGCCAACCGCGCCTGTCCCGGTGCCTTTTCCTGCTCACGCGTAGGTATTGCCAGTTGCGGCAGCATCATTTCCATCATCTGTTCAAGAAAGCCCGGCTTCCGCCAGAACACATGGAACGCCTGATCGAACAGCACGCGTTGTTGCCGCGAGTTGACAAAGACGGAATGCAGCGTCCAGTAAAAATCAGACCGCATGCCGATGCCCGCCGCCTGCACAGCCTCAATCGCATCGAGCACCTGCCCCGGCCCCACAGGCAGACCGGCACGCCGCAGCACCCGCGCAAAATGCATGATGTTTTCCGCAAGCTTGCCGCCCTCGACTTCCGAGAGGGCATCGGCAGTCTGGCCGGCGGTGGTCATTGTGCGGCGACCGAAAGCTCAGCCTTGATCTGGTCCAACAACCGCTTCGCCTCACTGCCCTGGATCTTCGCGATATCGTCCTGATATTTGAGCAATACGCCCAGCGTGTCATCGATGGTCTCAGGATCAAGAGAAATCCGGTTGAGCTCGGTCAGGGCACTTGCCCAGTCGAGGGTTTCCGCAACGCCTGGCAGCTTGAACAGGTCTTCGCGACGCAGGGATTGCACAAAGGCGACAATTTCCGCCGCCAGCCGGTCCGGCGCATGGGGCGCGCGTGCCGCAAGGATCGCCAGTTCCCGCTCGGTGTTGGGGTAATCGACCCAGTGATAAAGACAGCGCCGCTTGAGCGCATCGTGGATCTCGCGTGTCCGGTTTGAGGTGATGATCACAATCGGCGGTTCGTCGGCGCGGCGGGTTCCCAGCTCCGGAATGGTCACCTGATAATCCGACAGAACTTCGAGAAGAAACGCCTCGAAGGCCTCATCCGTGCGGTCGAGTTCGTCGATGAGCAACACCGGCGGCCCGTCCTCGCCACCTTCGATTGCCTGCAACAGCGGGCGCTTGATGAGAAACTTCTCGGAAAATACAGCTTCCGCCACATCGTCGCGTTTGGCTGAACCTTCGGCTTCCGCCAACCGGATCTCGATCATCTGGGCGGAATAGTTCCACTCATAGACCGCAGAGGCCACATCGAGCCCCTCGTAGCATTGCAGCCGGATCAGACGGCGCCCAAGCGTCTGCGACAAGACCTTGGCAATCTCGGTCTTACCGACCCCCGCCTCGCCTTCAAGGAACAGGGGCCGCCCCATCTTTAAAGACAGGAATAAAACCGTTGCCAGCGACCGGTCGCAGATGTAATCGCCCGAAGCGAGCAGCTCCTGTGTCGCCTCGATGGATGCAGGAAGTTCTTTTGTCATGGCGCGAACTTATCCGAGAATATACGCCACGCCAATTGGCAAACCCGCCGCAGGCGGTTTGCTGCGTGTGGCGATGTCCAGAGTATCGGCTCAGCGGACCGGGGTACAGTGATCGCTCGCTCGTTCGAGATGCATTGCACCACATTCGGCAGTTTGATAACGCTTTATGGACCAAACCAACGGTTCGCGGGTTTGCGGACCCAGCCCGTCCGCGCGAACAATTGCTCAAAACTGGCATCGAGACCTGGGTCGACATGACCAATCTTGATCCGCATTACAGGTGATTTCGCCCGGAAGAAAAAACACCCGGAGCAGGCAATATATCCCTCGACTGCTGGAAACCCCACGTTGAACAGCCTTCTGAGCCAGCAAACGAACTTCTCCCAGGGGTTAAGAAGCCCGTGTGCCCCGCGTATGGGCTCTCTTGTGAGCCATTCATAATTGAGGTCCGGCAAGGCCCGCGACAGCTGCGCAAGGACCTCTTCCGGCTCGCCCAGTGACGCGCCATCGTGCCCCTCGATTAAGAACCTGTCCCACACAACACCCGCGTCCGTCTCGGCGGGCATCATCCTTTGGTGCAGCCGAGGATCTTGGGTTTTCCGTTGACGAAGACATTGGGGCTCAGGATCGGCGCCCCCTCACTACAGCCAACGATGACCGGCTGCCCGTTGATCAGCACATCGGGCGAGGTGATCGCACCAGGAATGTCGCCCGCACGTTTTGCTGGGATACCCTCGACCAGAACCGACTCGCTGCCCGTGTGCCCCACCGCATCAGGCTGGTCCTCGGCGGCGGCAACGGAACCGGTCAGAAAAAGCATGGCGGAGGCGATGGCGCTGATTTGATACGTCATGAGGTTTGGTTCCCTGCAGTCTGCTCGTGTGACAGCTCGGGCGCCGGCACAGGGCAATCGACCGTTCAGCGCTTCTTGGGTGTCACCAGATTTGCCGGCCGGCGTTCTTCCGCCGCCTTGAACAGCGAGAACGTCTGATTGACGTAGTTCACCGTCCCACCGATGAGCTTCAGATATTCTTCAAGCTCAGGTGTTTTTTCCGCCTCAACCATTTGCACGGGCCGGTTCTGCGGTACGGTTTCGAACTGTACGTAAAACAGCGGCTCGCCGCGCTGCAGAACAATGTCCTTCTCCGGTTCGTGCCACTCGAACGCCCACATCAGCGGACGTGGCCACACGTCAATGGGAAACCGGCCGCCGAATATGGTGCCCGGCAAAGGATCGGCGCGGTAGTGCATGTAAGGAGCAGTCTGGGAGATGTAGACCGGTTCGTCTGCAACAAAGAGATACGGCAGTGACAATTGGATTGTCGGCCGGTCCTTGTAGCGCCATTCCGTTTCCGACGTGACATGAAGGTGTTCGTTCAGCTTCTTGCCCCGAATCGGGCTCTTTTCACCCAGCATGTTGCGGAGGCCCGGCACGCCATCCTTGTTGCGTACAAACTTCAAATGCAGGTCGAACGGACACTTAATGACGAAGTGGCGGCTTTCCAGGTTGATGATTGCCGGGCATCTGGAGGCGGATTTCGCATGCGTCTTGCTCATTTCGACGGAACGGACGCGCTCCGGCGGCTCAAATATAATGCCGGCCTTATCGTTATCGAGAAGCCAGCCGACCTGGACAGGACCAGACCCCGCTGCATCAATGTTTGGGTGCTCATACGTAACGGTGAAGTGCATAAAATGGTCTCTTCAATCCCTGGTCGCCGATTTTCATCCGTGGCGGCCTTATCGGCTATCTGAATTATCAATTTATCCTAATCAGAGGGCTGTTGGCTATGCGTCATCGGCGTGGCGGACAAGACTGCATGCTCTCGTCATCTTTCGGCACCTCTCTACGCAGCCCCGGCAATCACTTCCCGCACCCGGTCGAAATGTTCGCGGCCCCAATACAGCTCGCTGCCGTCGATCAGGAGGCTCGGGACACCGAAAACACCTGCGGCTTCGGCCGCCTGCTGGATGTCCGCGAGCTCCTCGCAGCCGGGGCCGGCGGCATAATCCGCAAAACCGTCTGTCGGCGCACCGCATTCGGCAAGAACGGCGGTTATGGCGGCGATATCCTCGATGTCGAGTTCGCGCTTCCAGAAACCCTCGAAGACCCGGTCATTATGCGTGCGGAAGGCGCCATGTGCCTTGGCATACAGCAGGCCGGTACTGGCGAGCGAGGAATTGAAGATCTTCTTCGGGCCGCGAATAGTGAGGCCACGGCGGTTGGCCTCGCGGCGGCAGTCCATGTAACTGTATTTGACGCGGCGCCACTGATGCGCGTTGCGGCTTTGTTCGAGAACTCTGCCATCTGCATCGACCCGGGCGTCGCCGAGATAGGCCGGAATGTCGAGCGTGTAGGGCAGCCAGTCAAACACGACGCCGGTTTCCGCTTCCAGCCGGCAGGCCGGTTCGACAGCGAGGTAGGCGTAGGGGCTTTTGTAGTCGATGAAGAACTGCACGAGGGGTCCAGCTTGAGGCCTCATTGCGTTGCTCCGATGGAGGGATCCACGTCGGTCCGGCTGCCGCCGCGCCGGAAATTGTCAAAATGCAACGTTGCCTCGCTGCGCATGGGATTACGATATATGCCGATCTTGAAATACTGGGTCGGTCCGAACACCCGGTCATTGCCGATCGCGCCCCTCGCCCGCGCCACAAACCGGCCGTTGGCCCAGATTTCGATCACTCCACTGCCATCACGCCCGCCTTTGACAAAATAGACCATGTCGACCCATGCACCATACGGATCGGGCAGAACCGGGGCGTCGCCATATTCCACCTCGATGCCGTGCTCACAGGCATAATCGGCGGGGTCCGTCACGAATGGCAAGTCACCCAGGTTCCCGCTTTTCAGGACCTCATAAAACGTCTGCACCGAGGACCCGGAACTGGCAACGAGAACCCGGCAGTCATTGTCCTGTACGGTGATGTGGAAGATGCCGCCGGTATACCGCTGGGCCAGAAACGGACTGCCATCGCTTTCTTCCTTCCATTGCCCCATGACCCAGCGTGGAACCGTGCGCGCAGGGATATCGCCGCTGAGCTGAAAACTGAAGCCGTACCAGGCGCCCTGTCCGAACTTCAGGCGGAGATTATTGGCAATCCTGATCTCGTTGCGCTGGCAGCGTCCGCTGCACCCTGTGTCCGACGCCTTCACCGATATCGCCAATGCACCGCGGCCGGATCTGACGACGGTCCGGTCGATGCGATACCGCTCCGGACTGATCTGGCGCGGGTTCCAGACCTCCCTGTTCAGAAAGCTCTGCTCGAAGTCGTCGGCGATTGTTTCTGGCAGGTCTTGCGCGGATGCCTCTTTGGCCGGAGCAAGCGTCTGGAAAACGATCACAAGAACCACGAGAACCCGGCAGACGCGGCCGAAAACCAACTTGGCGATCACGACAGCCGACCTGCCGCTGCCTACGATTAGGAACTGCACGATTGGCCTGGACAAGTAGGATCCTTCCATCTCTATTTTAGCGTCGCCTCGGATTCCGGCCGGCCAGCCAGCCGTGCGGCAGAACATGAAACGCTGAAGCCGTCTGAATGGCCAGCTTGAAGTTGATCTCCGTCAATGTGGTTCGCTCGATGGGGCAGTACAATTTTCCCAAATAGTAGCGTATCGACAAGGAGTATTCCAGTAATGTCAGAGTATCAGAATACGCATGAGCGCAATGAGGCGGAGAATCGCGGCATATGGTTGCGCGGCTTGCTCATGATTGTTTTTGCGTTCTTTTTTGGCGTCGCGGAGACACTTCTATTCATCTCCGCAATAATCCAGTTCTTCTGGATGTTGTTCACGAAGGCCCCTAACCGGATGATCGCAGACTTCGGCAGGAACATTGGCCAGTGGCTGAAACGCGTTGCGCTTTTCCAAACGGGAGCATCGGAACAGCTCCCGTTTCCGTGGACCGAGTGGGTGGAGAAACAGCACTGATCACATTGTGCTGTTCGTGCGGTTGCAGCAAATGGCAGCCCGGAGTTTCCGCACACCGCCGACCTGCATGTCGAACGACCAAACGCGCGAACGTGCTCCGGGCGGCTTTGAGCGCCTAATACCAAAGGAACTGACTATCGACCCATCCGCACATCACTCCTGGATGGATTCGAGATAGGCGACGATGCCGTTGATGCGTTTGGCGACTTTTTCGTCCACCGGCTTCGTGTCTCCGGTGAGCAGGCTGTCGGCGACCTCCTGGTACGTGAACCAGAGCCCCCATACCGGCATCTGCGTGGTGCCATGTGCCAGCGGCATGCTGGTGCCTTCAATCGATTTGTATATGACATAGGCGGGAAATGTGCCGCCGTTTCTGTGCGCGATGCGGGTTAAATCCGGCGGTCTCACCTTGAGAACATCGGCGACCGGCCCATTGCCGGCGCCTCCCCAGCCATGGCACGAGGCGCAATGGGAGCGAAAATCCTGCACCGCCACTTTGTGCGCCTCCTCTCCGGCCACAGCGACAGTTGTCATTCCGGGAACAACGGACGCCATGGCGAACAGAACGCAACTGACCGGCAATACCCGGAGAACTGAAGATGGTTTCATGGTGATGGTCTCCTACCCGTGTTTGGCGAAAGGTTATTGATGGCGGCTTGGAGAGTCTGACAACTGCAGCCCATCGGCACCATGATCTGAATCAATTGCGGAGCAAAAGCACTCTGCATGCGCCGTTCAGGGGCACGAACAACTGCGTGAAGTGCCCCGAAAGCAAGGCGTACGAGATTGACTGCTGAATATGAATGCTGGCCTTCGATCCCCTGAGCATTTCTTTGTGCGAAAGAAACCGGCCCCAGGCGGTGGCTTGCCCGCGGCCGAAAATCGTCTCACCGCTCAGTGAGCGCAGGCGTTGGCCGGAGCGTCCGCGCTACTCCGATGCGTTGGGCCGGACCACCGCCAGCGTACGCGTACCCATGACCTTGGTTTCACTGCCGTTGATATAACGGATCTCGTAAGTGCCCGGTGTGGCCGGTGCCCGCATCTGGACCGGATTGCCCGATTTCACGTAGACGTAGGAGACATACTGCCCGGCCGGCGTGCCCGGTGCGGCAATATCGACCCAGTCGGCCTGATGGCCGGGTCCCGCCCATTCAATTTCGAAACTGGCGCCCGCGGGCACCTCGTCCAGCGCCTTCAGGCTGACGCCACCCGACACCACGGTCAGCGTCCGCGTACCCATGATCTTGGTCTCGCTGCCGTTGATATAGCGGAGCTCATAGGTGCCCGGCGTGGCCGGCGCCCGCATCTGGACCGGATTGCCCGCCTTCACATAGACGTAAGAGACATATTTTCCCGCCGGAGTGCCCGGTGCAGCAATATCGACCCAATCGGCCTGATGACCCGGCCCCGCCCATTCGACTTCGAACGGGGCGCCCGCAGGCACTTCATCCAGCGCTTTAAGGCTGACACCGGCAGAAACCACGGTCAGCGTCCGCGCTCCCATGATTTTGGTCTCGCTGCCGTTGATATAGCGCAGTTCATACGTGCCCGGCGCACTCGGCGCCCGCATCTGGACCGGATTGCCCGCCTTCACGTAGACGTAGGAGACATATTGCCCGGCCGGTGTGCCGGGCGCTGCGATGTCGACCCAATCGGCCTGGTGACCGGGGCCCGTCCACGCGACCTCGAACTTCGAGCCCGCGGGCACTTCATCCAGCGCCTTCAAGCTGACGCCACCCGACACCACGGTCAGCGTCCGGGTTCCCATGATCTTGGTTTCGCTGCCGTTGATATAACGCAGTTCATACGTGCCCGGCGTACTCGGCGCCCGCATCTGAACCGGATTGCCCGCCTTCACGTAGACGTAGGACACATATTTCCCGGCCGGTGTGCCGGGTGCAGCGATGTCGACCCAGTCGGACGGGTGCCCTGGTCCGGTCCATTCGATCTCGAACGTGCCGCCCGCGGGAACCTCGTCCAGCGCCGTCAGGCTGACGCCACCCGATGTCACGGTCAGCGTCCGCGTGCCCATGACCTTGGTTTCGCTGCCGTTGATATAACGCAGTTCATACGTGCCCGGCGTGGCCGGCGCCCGCATCTGGACCGGATTGCCCGCCTTCACATAGACGTAGGAGACATATTGCCCGGCCGGCGTGCCCGGTGCGGCGATGTCGATCCAGTCGGCTTCGTGACCAGGCCCGGTCCACTCCACTTCGAACGTGGCCCCGGCGGGCACTTCGTCCAGCGCTTTCAGGAAAGCTGTGGGCAAAGGCTCGCCCACATCAATTCGCCTGCGGGCCAGCAATTTGTCATGTTCGCCCGAATAATATCGCAGCTGATACGTCCCTTGTTCCATCGGTGCGCGCAGTGTTACCGGCGATCCCTGACCTGCATCGACGGAGTGAACAAAGCTGCTGCCGGGCACCGATCCCGGCCGCGCCAGCTGAATTTTGTCTCCAGGTGCTCCCGGACCCGTCCAGGTGACCTGAAACTCTTCACTCGCAGGCACGGTGTCTTTTGCGGTGACGGTTGCCTTCGGCAGCTCTGCGGTGAGGTTGACCGCGATGGCTTTGGACCTGTCGTCGCCCACGTCATATTGACCGTCCCCCTTGTAGGGTCCCGCCACCGCATGCACCTGATAGCTGCCGTTTGGAAGATCGGGAATTTCAAGGCGCGCGGTTTCCGAAGTGGTTTCGATCTCGACATCGCCGCCACGCACCGTCCAGCGCACCGGCCCGCGAACTTCCCGGCCCCTGGCTGCATCGATTGCCGCAAAGGTGAGCGGTTGGGGCGCAATGACCTGTTCGAAGGCCTGAGACAACTCGTTGGCATTGCCGGCTGGAAGAAACAGGCCGCCGGTATTTTCCGCAATGCAGCGCAGCTGGCGCAGTTCTTCGCCCTTGGCCACATCGAACCCGATAACGTGAGTGGTGAAGTCGACGCCATCACGCTCGAGTTCCGATGCTATGGCGCAGGGGTCGAGATTGCAGGTCTCCAGACCATCGCTCAGAAGAATGACGGTTGCCTTTTCTTCCGTATATTTCAGCTCTTCAGCGGCCTTTCGAACAGCGGCTGTGAGCGGTGTCTTGCCTCTGGGCCGGACCCGGTCGATGACCCTGGCAAAGCGTTGTGCATCGATCGGCCCTGCCGGAATCATGGTTTCGATGTCGGTGCAATCGCCCTTGCGCCGGTGTCCGTAGACAATCAGGCCGGCTTCCAGATCCAGCTCCTGCCAATCGGCGATGGAGCGCTTGAGCACCTTGCGGGCAATGGCGATCTTTGCCGTGCCGGATATCTGCCCCCACATGGAACCGGAGGCGTCAAAAACGACAATCACCCGCTCCCCCGCAGTGGTCGCCGCAATTCCGCAGATAAAGATGAAAACAGCCAGCAAAAAACCACCGGCGTTGCGTGCTCTCACAAGAGGTTTGCAAGTCATCTCGATCTCCCTGCCTGTCGCGTAAATCAGACCACAAACGTGGGCAACAGTAAAATCTTATCAAGGTCGCGGTGTCACACCGTTTCAAGATCCCCATACAGATTGTCACAGCGCCCGCAACGGCTACAGTGCACGGCGAAGGGACGGCGAACACGAGTTCCGTTATTATTGATCCTTGGCAGATGAACTTCGAAGGGCGATTCTGAGTAGCAGGCGGAATTCGCATGAAGAGATGTGCCGCGTCGAAATCTCAAGGTGAAGTCTTGTTCGACAATCACGCATGACGGGGCCGGCCTCATATCGGCGATGACCGGCGTTTGGTCGGCAACAGGCGGAGAACTGACGGGCGCTCTTCCCGGTCTCCGGCGGAAATAAAAAGGCGATAGAAGATGCTGACATGGCTGGCGGTTGGATTTTTCATCGGCATGCAGCACGCCTTCGAGGCGGATCATGTGGCCGCGGTCACAACACTCGCCAGCGACAAGACCGGCATCCAGCGGATTGCGCGCCTCGGTGCAGTCTGGGGGATGGGCCACGCGCTGACGCTTGCCGTTTTCGGCGGCCTGGTGTTCGGGCTGAAGATTTCTCTCACCGCGCAATTGTCGGCCACCATGGAACTGGCGGTCGGCGTCATGCTTGTCATGCTGGGATCCCGTGTCCTCTACCGCCTGGTCCGTGACCGGGTGCATTTTCATAGCCATCGCCATGCCGGCAGCCAGGCGCACTTTCATGCCCACAGCCATTGCAGCGATGTTTCCGATCACGCAACGAGCGGGCACGCGCATGTCCACCTCGACACCGATTGGCGGCGAACCTTTTTCGTCGGCGTAATGCACGGTCTGGCCGGATCGGCGGCACTCGTCGCGCTCACCGGATCGACCGCGTCGTCGCTCAAACTCGGCATCTTGTTTTTCGTGCTGTTCGGCGCCGGGTCCATTGCCGGCATGGCCGCGCTCTCCGCAGTGATCGCAATCCCCCTGTCGGCAACAGCCAGGTCGCTGACCTGGGCCAACCGCGCCCTGCAGGCGGGCGCCGGCATGGCAGCCGTGTCGATCGGTGTGTGGATTGTTGCACGCACCAGTGCCGCTCTTGCGGGCATGGCCTAGAGCGGCATGTTCGGGTGAACGGCGGTCCCCGGGCCGGGCCACTGCCGTCGGGTGCACAAACCGCACGGCGGCGCCCGTCGAAAAATCCCGAAAAAACAAACGCCCGGCGAACCATCTTTGTTGGACCGGTGACGTGCGGCGGGCTAAACATTTCGCACATCACGGCGGTCTGACGCGACGGGGTAAAAGGCTTTTGGCGGGAGTGACTTTCGACTTCACCGGCGAACATGTGCTGGTCACCGGCGCCAGCTCTGGCATCGGCGAAGCGGTGGCGGCCGGGTTCGCCGAGGCCGGGGCCAGCCTTACCATACTGGCGGAAAATGAGCGTATTCACGCAGCAGCCGAACGCATTTCCGCGATCGCTGCAAACCCCGTTGT
>JAJFHM010000350.1 GCA_021775625.1 Hyphomicrobiales bacterium
CCATATTCGCGGCTGAAAAACTGATCGCATCAGAGGTGACCGGCAAGAAAGCCGATGATCTGGTTACACAGAGCATCAAGGACGTGCAGGCGAAGCTGAACTGATCACCGCAGAACACGAAATTCCAGAACCCCGGCTGCCTCACGCGCCGGGGTTTTTTCGCGCCTGCTTCGCGAACGGAGCCCCTGCTGCTTCGAACCGGCCACTGTGTATGCTGAAGCCTCTATGTGGTGTTTCTGGCCTGGCCATGGAGCCTCCTGATAGAACTTTGTGCCTCCAGCAGCTCATTTGTCGTCAATCTGGCTGTGTTCGGCGCAGCACTTATGCTTAACGCCGCAATCCTTTACAAGGCGTCGCAATTTCTCGGCCGGCTTGTGCGCCGAGTGCTCGCTTCAAAATGAAAAAAACCGCCCCGCAGCAAAGCGGGACGGCTCGAAGCGTGAGGATGCGGCAACTACTCTGCCGCCTCCTGATAGACTTCCATCGGTGGGCAGGTGCACACCAGATGGCGGTCGCCATAGACATTGTCGACGCGGGAGACCGGCGGCCAGTATTTATAATCGCGCAGTGACTTCAGCGGGAAGAAGGCCTGTTCCTTGGAATAGGGCAGCGTCCAGTCTCCAAGCAAGAGGTCATGGGTGTGTGGCGAGTTGTGGACCACGTTGTTCTCCTGGTCTGCCTTGCCCTCTTCGATCTGGGTGATCTCTTCACGAATGGCAATCATGGCATCGCAGAAACGGTCCAGCTCGCGCATGGCCTCGCTTTCCGTCGGCTCGATCATCATGGTTTCAGGCACCGGGAACGACATGGTGGGGGCGTGGAACCCGTAATCGACCAGCCGCTTGGCCACATCCTCAACCATGACGCCGCTGGTGTCCTTCAGCTGCCTCAAGTCGATGATGCATTCATGCGCAACAAAGCCGTTCGCGCCGGTGTAGAGCACCGGGTAATGCGGATTGAGCCGCTTGGCGATGTAGTTGGCGCTCAGGATCGCCACCGCGGTTGCGCGCCGCATGCCAGCGGCTCCCATCATGGCGATATAGGCCCACGAGATCGGCAGGATCGAAGCAGAACCCCAGGGTGCTGCCGAAACCTGACCGATGGTCTCCTGGTTTCCGGCCGCCGGATTGACGCCTTCTACGACCCGGTGATCGGGCAGAAATTCCGCCAGATGCGCCCTGACGCCGATCGGGCCGACACCCGGTCCGCCGCCGCCATGGGGAATGCAGAATGTCTTGTGCAGGTTGAGGTGGCTGACATCGGCGCCAAGCTTGCCGGGTTTGGCAACGCCCACAAGCGCATTGAGGTTGGCGCCATCGAGATAGACCTGGCCGCCATGCTCATGGATGATTTCACAGTTCTCGCCGAGGGCTTCTTCGAACACACCGTGGGTCGAGGGATAGGTGATCATCAATGCGGCAAGATTGTCGGAGTGCTCAACCGCTTTCGCCTTAAGGTCGCCGACATCCACATTGCCATGGTCGTCGCACTGGACGACTACGACTTTCATGCCTGCCATGATGGCACTGGCCGGATTGGTGCCATGTGCCGAAGACGGTATGAGGCAAATCTCCCTGTGCCCCTGTCCGATGCTCTCGTGATACTTCCGCACCGCAAGCAGACCGGCATACTCACCCTGGCTGCCGGCGTTCGGCTGAAGCGAAATCGCATCATAGCCGGTGCATTCGCACAGCATGGCTTCCAGCTCTTCAAACAGCTGCTGATAGCCCTGCGTCTGGTCGAGTGGTGCGAAGGGGTGCACATGGGCGAACTCGCGCCAGGTGATGGGGATCATCTCCGTGGTGGCGTTGAGCTTCATGGTGCATGACCCAAGCGGGATCATGGAGCGGTCGAGCGCAATGTCCCGCGACTGCATGTAGCGCAGATAGCGCAACATCTCGGTTTCGCCGTGATACAGCTCAAAGATCGGATGGGTGAGGTAATCGCTTGTCCGGTTGAGTGCCTCGGGGATCACCTCCCCAATACCCTTGTCGATCTCGTCGATTGAAAGTTTCTCTGGCGCGCCCGTCGAGAAGCACGTCCAAAGCCGTTCGAGCTCGGTCCGCCGTGTGGTTTCATCGAAGGAAATGCCGAGATTGTCGGCGTCGACCACGCGCAGATTGATGCGCTTTTCGCGCGCCTTGGCCGCAATCCGGTTGGCCTGCCCCGGCACATGTACCGTCACCGTGTCGAAATAGCTGTCGGTGGCAATCTTGTAGCCCAGCTGGGAGACGCCCGCGGCGAAAATCTGGGTCAGGCGGTGCACCCGATTGGCCATTTTGAGGACGCCTTTGGGCCCGTGATAGACCGCAAAACACCCGGCAAGTACGGCCAGGAGCACCTGCGCCGTGCAGATGTTGCTGGTCGCCTTTTCGCGGCGGATATGCTGCTCGCGGGTTTGCAGCGCCATGCGCAACGCACGCTTGCCGGCGCGGTCCACCGAAACGCCGATGATGCGACCGGGCATGGAGCGTTTGAATTCCTCGCGAGTGGCGAAGAACGCTGCATGCGGACCGCCATAGCCCATGGGCACGCCGAACCGCTGGGCACTGCCGATGGCGATATCGGCACCGAGTTCACCGGGCGGGGTCAGCAACGCGAGCGCAAGCAGGTCGGTTGCCATGATGGCCATGGCCTTGGCCTCGTGCAGCTTGTCGATGAGACCGCGATAATCGCGCACCTGACCGCTGGACCCGGGATAGGACAACAGCGCCGCAAATACATCGCCCGGATCGAGGTCGGTCTCCGGATCCCCAATCACGATGTCGAACTGGAACGCCCTGGCGCGGGTCTCGATGATTGCAATCGTTTGCGGGTGGGTGTCGCGATCGACAAAGAACGTGTTCGACTTGCTCTTGGCGCTGCGCTTCGCCATCGACATGGCTTCCGCAGCAGCAGTACCCTCGTCCAGAAGTGACGAATTTGCGAGTTCCAGACCGGTCAGGTCCGACACCATCTGCTGATAGTTCAGCAGCGCTTCAAGCCGCCCCTGGCTGACTTCTGCCTGATAGGGTGTGTAGGCGGTGTACCAACCGGGATTTTCAAGCACATTGCGCAAGATCACCTTGGGCGTGACGCAGCCATAATAGCCCATGCCGATCATCGACGTAAAAGCGGCATTGCGGCCCGCCATTTTCCGCAAGTACGAAAGCGCTTCGCGCTCGGACTTGGCTGCCGGCAACGCCAGAGGTTCGTCGATGCGGATTGATTCCGGCACCACCTTTTCGAGCAACTCATCAAGCGAGTTCAGCCCCAGCTCGCCCAGCATGTGGTCAATCTGTGCATTGCCCGGCCCGATATGGCGGGGGATGAAGTTAGCGCCCGGTTCCAGTTCGGCCAGGTTTTGTCTTTTCTGCGACATGGGTCAGCACCGTCTTCTTATTTCGGATCAACTCTGCGCTTCAACGAACGCCTTGTAGGCGTCAGCATCCATCAGCCCCTCGAGCTCGGAGGTATCGGCGATCTTGATTTTCACGAACCAGCCGTCGCCTTCAGCATCCGCGTTGACCTTCGCCGGATCGTCTTCAAGTGCGGAGTTTACCTCGACGATTTCGCCGGTGAGCGGCGCATAGACATCGCTTGCGGCCTTTACCGATTCGACCACGGCGGCATCGCCGCCTTTTTCAACCGCGGTTCCCACCGCCGGCAGATCGATAAACACCACATCGCCAAGTTGCTCCTGGGCATGGTCGGTGATGCCGATAACGGCTACATCGCCTTCAACGCGAATCCATTCATGTTCTTCGGAATATTTTACGTCGCTCATAATGTCCTCCCCTTTGAGTCTTGAGACGTGATCGTAATCAGTTTTTCGGCGCGCGATAATAGTTATGCGGCACAAAAGGCAAGGGTGCTATTTTCGCTGGCAGTTCCTTGCCGCGCACAATGAGGTTCACTTCGCCTCCCACGCCTGCATGCGCGGCGCGGACATAGCCCATGGCAACCGGGCCTTCATAGGTTGGCCCGAAACCACCGCTGGTCACGATGCCGATGTCCTCACCCTCGGTCGACTGGATTGCGGCACCGTGGCGTGCCGGTGCCCGGCCCTCAGGCGCCAGACCGACCAGGACACGTGCCGGACCATCGCTCAATTCCTTCAGCACCCGCCCGGCCCCTGGAAAGCCGCCTTCTTCGCGCCGGCGTTTGCCGATTGACCAGACGAGGTTGGCTTCGACCGGCGAAGTGGTTTCATCTATATCGTTGCCGTAGAGACACAGCCCGGCTTCCAGCCGCAGCGAATCTCTCGCTCCCAAACCGATCGGCTGCACACCGGGCAGGTCCAAAAGATGTTGCGCGAGATTCGTCACCGCACTGCCATCTATGGAGATCTCGTAGCCATCTTCGCCGGTATATCCGCAGCGGCTGACGATGACATCGTGACCTTCATATGCAGTTTTCCGGGCCGACATGAAGGTCATGTCTTCGACACCTGGGATCAGGCTCGCCAGGGCTTCCGCAGCCTTGGGGCCCTGCAGGGCAATAAGGGCGCGTTCAGGCCACAGTTCAAACTCCGCATCACCCGACAGTTCACGCTCGATATGGGCAAAGTCACCATCCTTGCAGGCCCCGTTGACCACAATGAACAGCTCTTCTGTTCCGTTGCCGTCCTCGAACTTGGTCACCATCAGGTCATCGATGATGCCGCCATCCGCATTGAGAAGCTGGGTGTACCGCATGCGTCCGACACCAAGGCGCTGGATCTCGCCGGGCACCAGACGCTCCATGAGCGCTGCAACCCCTGACGGCGCGCGCAGCCAGGCCTGTCCCATGTGCGAGACGTCGAACAGTCCGGCCTGCGATCTCGTGTGGCCGTGCTCGGCCATGATTCCGGCGGGAAACTGAATCGGCATGGAATACCCCGCAAAGGGCACCAGCTTGCCACCGCGGTCAACATGCAGATCGTAAAGCGGCGTGCGCTTCACTCCATCCGGCGTATTTTCTTGTGAAGTCTGCGTATTCATTTTCGTCCTCCGATCCGGCAGGCGCACTGGATCACTGATCCAGCCGCACCCCCTCTGTCGGAGAACCTGAGAGATTTGACCCAAAGCAGATATGGCCTCGGGTTTACCCCTTCGGTGAGCCGAGCAGGACGCTGCGGCTGCTTTCCAGAGCGGTATCCCTTTTGCGGTCCTTCTGCCTGAGAGTTTCCGGGGCGGTTGCTCCTTCGGCGCCGGGCTGGTGACCCGATCTCTCCCGCAAAGGTCAAATACCTGTTTTGCTCGTTTGTGCCATTCAGGGCACCGGCGCTAACATAGGGCCGATGCGCTCTGTGTCAAGCAAAGCGGCGCGCAGTGAATGAGTTGTGATGAACCGAGATTCGGTCGCAGTCCCGGTTTGCCAATTTATACCAAAGGAACTGACTGTTGACTCATTTCATGGTCCAGTCCGGCCTGCTCGCCAAGGCGCGGGACGCGGTGCGATGCGGGGTATCGGACAAGGCCCGCAACGCAGGCGACGGGCCGGAATGGCCCACCGAAGGCCGGGTGCTTTTGTCCTCCGGCAGCGTTGCACACTGCTTGCGGTACCAGTACCGCGGCGCAGCACGCGCCTTGCCGTAGGGCAAAATCATCCCGATGAAATGGGTCAATAGTCAATTCCTTTGGTATTACTATTCCTTCGCTTGACATATCCCTGCTGGAACCTTCTATTACGGCCAAATCACGGGGCCTTGGAGCAAGGGACCTTCAGCATGAACGCTGTAGCCAAAAAACCATTGAAAATCCTGATGTGCAGCCCGCGCGGCTTCTGCGCTGGCGTCGTTCGGGCCATCGAAATCGTCGAAATGGCGCTGCAGAAATACGGCGCTCCGGTTTATGTGCGCCACGAGATCGTGCACAACCGTTTCGTGGTCGAGGATCTTGAGGCCAAGGGCGCGGTATTCGTCGAAGAACTCGACGAAATTCCAGCCGGCGACCGCCCGGTGGTGTTTTCGGCCCACGGGGTTCCCAAATCGGTGCCGTTCGAAGCCAAGTCCCGCAAGATGTTCTACCTCGACGCCACATGTCCTTTGGTGTCCAAGGTGCACGTCGAGGCCGAGCGCCATCACAAAGATGGCTATCAGATCATTCTAATCGGCCATGATGGACATCCCGAAGTTGTCGGTACCATGGGGCAACTGCCAGATGGCGCCATCGTGCTGGTGGAAACCATTGCCGATGCCGAGAAATTCGAACCGGCCGACCCGGGGATGCTTGCCTATATTACCCAGACAACCCTGTCGATTGACGACACGACGGAAATAGTTGCGGCATTGCGGCGGCGCTTCCCCGAGATCGTCGGACCGCACAAGGAAGACATCTGTTACGCCACCACCAACCGGCAAGAAGCCGTCAAGGAAATCGCCGAGGCCTGCGATGCGTTGATCGTCGTAGGTGCACCCAACAGCTCAAATTCGGCACGGCTGGTGGAAGTGGCTCACAAAGTCGGCTGCCCGCATGCGGTTCTGGTCCAGCGCGCCACGGAGATTGACTGGGCCGGATTCGAGGATGCAAAGGTGGTCGGTGTCACCGCCGGAGCATCGGCGCCCGAGATCCTGGTGGAAGAGGTTATAGACGCGCTTCGCGATAGGTATGACGTGACGATCGAAAACGTCACCACTAAACTGGAAAACGTCTCGTTCAAGATTCCCAAAGAGCTTCGTCAGGACGCGGCCGAATAGCGCTGACCAGAAAATGGCGGTCTATACGGAAGTTGCCGACGACGAACTTGCGCAGTTCATCGCAGAGTATGACGTCGGGGAACTGACGTCATGCAAGGGTATTGCCGAGGGCGTGGAGAACTCCAACTTCCTGGTACACACTGATCGCAGCGCCTTCATTCTGACCCTGTATGAAAAACGGGTAGACCCTAAGGACCTGCCGTTCTTTCTGGGATTGATGGAGCATCTGTCTCTGAAAGGGTTTGCCTGCCCCACTCCGGTCAAGGACCGGATGGGAAGAACCCTCAAGCAGCTCGCAAAACGGCCGGCCGCCCTGATATCCTTCCTCGAGGGCATGTCGGTCAGGCGCCCGGGTACCCATCATTGCAGCCGGTTGGGAAAATCGCTGGCCTATATGCATCTGGCTTCGCAAGATTATCCGATGTGCCGGTTCAACGCATTGTCCTGCGAAGCCTGGCGGCCATTGCTTGAGCAATGCGGCCCACAGGCCGACGACACGGCGGTTGGGCTTTATGACGAGCTTGCACGAGAACTCGATGAGATCGAGACGCGGTGGCCGAGCGCACTCCCGTCCGGGGTCATCCATGCCGACCTGTTTCCGGACAATGTCTTCTTTCTCGGCAACCGTCTGTCGGGCTTTATCGATTTTTATTTCGCCTGCACCGACGCGCACGCCTATGACATCGCGATCTGTCTCAATGCGTGGTGTTTTGAGTATGACGGCTCGTTCAACGTCACCAAGGCACGGGCACTGTTGTCTGCCTATCAGACGGAACGAAAGCTGACCCGTGAGGAATACGACGCCCTGCCGCTGCTCGCCCGTGGTTCCGCCATGCGCTTTTTGCTGACCCGGCTTTATGACTGGCTCAACACTCCGCAAGGCGCCCTGGTTCGGCCGAAGGATCCGGTCGAGTACATCAACAAGCTGCGGTTTCACCGGACGGTTGAGAGTACGCGCGAATACGGTATCGATCCGGCATGAGTGCTAGATCGCTTCACGTTCATATGGAAACGTTTGATGGCGCCAAATCGGTTCGCCCGGCAAGGCGCAGTGAGCAGTGCGATGCGGTGCATCGGGCAAGCGCCGCAACGTGGCCGGAGGACCGAATTGGCCCACCGCAGGGCCTTAGTTTTCGCGCCTGCCTGCCTGCTCAGACGGCAAATCCGGCGGCGCAGAATGGATGGAATTAATGGGTCCTGACCCTAAGCGAACCGAGGTTGTGGTCTATACCGACGGCGCCTGCAGCGGCAACCCGGGGCCCGGTGGGTGGGGTGCCATATTGCGCTATGGCGATGTGGACAAAGAAATGCGGGGCGGTGCGGCCGATACGACCAACAACCGCATGGAGCTGACCGCAGCGATCGAGGCGCTGGAAGCGCTTAAACGCCCCTGCAAGGTCACGCTTTATACGGATTCCTCCTATCTCAAGGACGGCATCACCAAATGGATCTCACGCTGGAAAATCAACGGCTGGAAAACATCGGCAAAAAAGCCGGTCAAAAACGCCGAACTGTGGCAGCGCCTTGAAGCAGCCCTTGGCGAGCATGAGATCTCGTGGAACTGGGTGAAGGGGCATGCAGGTCACCCGGAAAACGAGCGCGCGGACGAACTTGCCCGGGAGGGCATGGCCCCTTTTCAATAGGCGAGCAGGCGGCAGCGTTCAAAGCTGCTCCAGAAGGGCGCTCGCAGAGGACACATCCGCAGCGGACGCCGTTGGTTCAATATTGAGCGCCTCTACCGTTGCGTCGTTGACGATCATCGAGAAGCGCTGCAGCCGCACCCCCATGCCAAAGCCGCTGGCATCAAGATCAAGCCCCGAAGCCTTGGCAAAATCACCGTTACCGTCCGCCAGAAACTTGATGGTGCCGGCCGCGCCGGTACTGTCGGCCCAGGCGTTCAGCACGAACACGTCATTGACCGAGACGCAGGCAACCATGTCGACGCCCTTAGCCTTGATGGCGGCAGCATTCTCGACAAAACCCGGCAGGTGATTGAGATGACACGTCGGCGTGAACGCGCCCGGAACGGCAAACAATGCAACGCGGCGGCCATCGAAAATCTCAGCCGTCGTGGCCGGCTGCGGGCCTTCGTCCGTCATTGTCGTAAATGTCACGTCCGGTAGTTTGTCGCCAACCTGAATGGTCATAAAGCACCTCGATTAAGTGAACAGATGAATTCCGCGATGATCGCCCGTGCCAGGATATGAGGGACACAGGATCATTGATCCGGCAGTCTCGTTAGAAGGACTTATTGCAGCAGCCAGCTTTGCGCAACCCGCTTCTCATTGCGCGCCAGAACGAACTCCAGGCGCGCGCCGGATAACGCCTTCCTGTCCGCCACGCCATCTACACGAATGCGGTATCGCTTGATGCCGGCGGTTTCGGCTGCAACTTCACGCGGTGTCGCAAAGTAAAAATTATCCGCGCCCTCAACGAACATATCGATGGGGCTGGACGCATCATCACTTTTGACGTCAACCACCAGTTCGAAATCATCTCCGTTGGGCTCGACGCTCAGAGCGTCGATCCGCAGCCCCTCAACTTCGTCGACGGGCTTCGGCACAAGCGTCTTGTAACGCGCAATCAGGCCGGCAAATCTGGGCGATGAGGATTGCGCCGCCAGGTCCAGGGACAGATCCGCCCGCACCGGAGCGCAAATATCGTTACAGACCGCATAATACACGGTTAGTTCGACGGACGTTTTCTTGGTCCAGTCGACCGGAAACACCCGGACCGGAAAGACGACCTCTGTCTTGTAACCGATGCTCTCACCAAACTGGTCACGGAACCTGATTGGTGTTGGCCAGGAAACGGCAACATCGGCCACGTTCACAGACCGCGCCCAGTCAAATTCCGGCGGCACGCCGGCATCGCCTGGAACCCGCCAGTAGGTTTTCCACCCTGGATCAAGCTTGAT
>JAJFHM010000036.1 GCA_021775625.1 Hyphomicrobiales bacterium
CGACAATGCGGACCTTGCGAAGTTCGCGCAGACCGTTGAAGACGTCGTCGTTTCATCCATCGAAGATGGTCATATGACCAAGGATCTGGCTTTGCTGGTCGGCCCGGAGCAGGAATGGCTCTCAACCTCCGGCTTCCTGGATAAGATCGATGAAAACCTGCAAAAGGCTATGAGCTAGAGCGTTTGGATTTTCTGAGCTCGGCTTCGAGCTCGGGATCTGAGTTTCTCAGGCTGTCGAATTCGTGCCGTTCCAGCACCAGAAGATCGCAGCTCGCGGATGCGGTGGCCGATGTGACCGTGGCGAACTCAGCCCCGAACAACGCCGCCTCGCCGAATGAATGGCCCTGGCGCAGGGTCTCAGGCTCCTGATTGTGGACGTATACCTCGACTTCGCCTGAAGTGATGAAATACATCGCATCGACGGGCTCTCCATAGCGGATGATTTTTGCGCCGGATGGATAGGATTCCGATTTGAGCACCGACATGACCTTGGCGATTGTTCCCGCCTTCAATCGTTCGAACACCGGAACCTTGGCCACCATGCTCCAGGTCACGACAAACTCGTGTCGGCTGATTTCCTGGGCAAAGCCGGTTGCCATGATGCCGATCGGCAGCGCAAACATGCCCAGGCCGAAGATCATCATCAAACCGCCGAACACCCGGCCAAGATCGGTCGCAGGGGTGACATCGCCATAACCAACGGTGGTCAGCGTAGAGACCGCCCACCAGGCCGCCGCCGGCACGCTTCCAAACGCTTCCGGTTGCACGTGGCGTTCGAGGAAATACATTACCGTCGAGGCAAACAGCAGCAACGTGCACATGATGATTGCCGAAGCGCACAAAGCGTTGCGCTCATTTATCATCACTCGCGCCAGAGTTTGCATTGCCGGCGAATACCGAGCCAGTTTTAGAAACCGCACCAGCCGTAAAACCCGCAGCACCCGCAGGTCGAGTTGAAAAATCACGCTCAGGAAAAACGGCAGGATCGCCACAAGGTCGACGATCATCAAGGGACGGAGCGCGAATTTCAGGCGCGCACGCCAATGCCGCAGATGTCTCAGCGGCGGCAGCTCGACACAGGCCCACAGCCGGGCGGCATACTCGGCCGTGAAAATCGTAACCGAAATTACTTCGAACAGTTCCAGAAGCGCGCCGTGGCGCAGGTGTATCCGCTCGATGGTGCCAAGTGAGAATGCAATCACGTTGGCGATAATCAGGAATACCAGAAACGTATCGATGCAGGCGCCCAGACGGCTGTCGCCCTGACCGGCCTCCAGTACGTCGTGTACGCGACGGCGAAGGTTCTGGTCCTCACTGTCCTGCGTCTGGCGCGTTGTGGTCATGCGTTTCGTCGCGTGTGTCTCATGCAGCACCGGCAAGTTCGGACACGCGGCTGGTGATGGCTGCAAGTGCGGCCTCGGCCTGTGCGCCATCCGGACCTCCAGCCTGGGCCATGTCCGGGCGGCCACCGCCGCCCTTGCCGCCGAGCACTTCGGCCCCCACCTGCACCAGATCGATTGCGCTGTAATCAGACGTCAGATCGTCGGTCACGCCAACCACGATGCCGGCGCGGCCTTCTTCGTTCACTCCGATGATGGCAACGATGCCGGAGCCGAGCTTGCGCTTGCCGTCGTCAGCCAGTCCGCGAAGGTCCTTCGGATTGACGCCTGCAAGCGCTTTCGCCATGAGTTTGACGCCGGATATTTCCGCAATGCCGTCGTCGCCGCCCTCACCGCCGCCCATGGCGAGTTTCTTCTTTGCATCCGCCAGGTCGCGCTCAAGTTTCTTGCGGTCCTCCAGCAAGGCCCGAACCCGGTTCGATATTTCATCGGGGCTGGTCTTGAGGAGGTCCGCAACCTGCCGCACACGCTGATCCTGAACCTCCAGGTAGGTGCGCGCGTCCTCACCGGCAAGCGCCTCAATGCGCCTCACACCGGCCGCCACGGCACCTTCGCTGACAACTTTGACAAGGCCGATATCGCCGGTACGGCCGACATGGGTGCCGCCACACAGCTCCATCGAGTAGACCGCATCGTCGTCACCGCCATCGGGTTGCCGGCCCATGGTCACCACGCGAACCTCGTCGGCGTACTTTTCACCGAACAACGCCATGGCGCCTTCTTCGATCGCCTCATCGACACTCATCAGGCGGGTTGTGACGCCGTCGTTTTGCTGCACCACCGCATTTGCGATCTGCTCGACGGCCTCGAGCTCCGCACCGTCCACCGCTTTGGGATGAGAGAAGTCGAACCGCAGCCGGTTGGGTTCCACCAGGGAGCCTTTCTGCACCACATGTTTGCCGAGTGTCCGGCGCAAGGCCTCATGCAGGAGATGGGTTGCAGAATGATGGATCCTCGAGCCAGAGCGGTGCGCATGGTCGACCACAAGTTCAACCGCATCGCCAACCTTGAGATCACCGCCGTTGAGGGATCCCATATGGATAAACAGATCACCCAGTTTCTTCTGGGTTGAGCTGACCGCAAAGGTGACCCCTTCAGCGGTCCTGATCACGCCCCTGTCGCCGGTCTGGCCGCCGCTTTCCCCATAAAACGGCGTCTGATTGAGGATGATCGCACCCTCTTCGCCCTGCTTGAGCGCATCGACCCGGGCGCCATCCGCAACAATGCCCACGACAACGCCTTCGGCCGTTTCGGTGTCGTAACCAAGGAACTCGGTCGCACCGACACTCTCACGGATGCCGAACCAGATCTCTTCGGTTGCCGCATCGCCGGAACCGGACCACGCCTTGCGGGCATCGGCTCGCTGGCGTTCCATGGCCACATTGAAGCCGTCCGCATCGACTTGAATTCCACGCGGCCGCAGCGCATCCTCGGTGAGGTCATAGGGAAAGCCGAATGTATCGTAGAGCTTGAAGGCAATTTCGCCCGCCAGCCGGTCCCCGTCACCCATGCTGGAGGTTTCCTCATCGAGAATTTTCAGTCCCCGCTCCAGGGTTTTCAGGAAACGGGTCTCCTCGAGCTTGAGGGTTTCCGATATGAGCGGTTCGGCACGCACCAGCTCAGGATAGGCCTGGCCCATTTCACGCACTAAAGCGGGCACCAGACGCCACATGAGAGGATCACTGGCGCCAAGCAGATGCGCATGACGCATACCGCGGCGCATGATCCGGCGCAACACATAGCCCCGGCCCTCATTAGACGGCAGCACACCATCGGCAATCAGAAAACTTGTCGCACGCAGGTGATCGGCAATCACACGGTGGCTGACCCCGTGCGCACCGTCTGACGGCACATTTGTCGCCTCCACCGACGCCCGGATCAGGGATTGAAACAGGTCGGTTTGATAATTGTCATGCGTGCCCTGCAGAACCGCTGCGATGCGCTCGAGACCCATGCCCGTATCAATGGAGGGACGCGGCAGATCAACGCGCTCATCCGTGGTGACCTGCTCATATTGCATGAACACCAGGTTCCAGATCTCAATGAACCGGTCGCCGTCCTCATCGGGACTGCCCGGCGGTCCGCCGGGTATATGGTCACCGTGATCAAAGAATATTTCCGAACACGGACCACACGGGCCCGTATCACCCATGGCCCAGAAATTGTCACTGGTGGGGATACGCAGGATCCTGTCTTCCGGCAACCCTGCAATCTTCTTCCAGAGATCAAACGCCTCATCGTCCTCGGCATAGACGGTTGCCAGAAGCTTCTCCTTGGGAAGCCCGAGTTCCCTGGTGATCAGGTTCCACGCAAGCTCGATGGCCACGTCCTTGAAATAATCACCAAAGGAAAAATTACCGAGCATTTCAAAAAACGTGTGATGGCGGGCGGTGTAGCCCACATTGTCGAGATCATTATGCTTGCCGCCGGCGCGCACGCATTTCTGCGACGTCACTGCACGCGAATAGGGCCGCTTCTCGATGCCGGTAAAAACATTCTTGAACTGCACCATGCCCGCATTGACGAACATCAATGTCGGATCATTACGCGGCACCAGCGGGCTCGAGGCAACGATCTCGTGACCGTGACCGCCGAAATAATCCAGAAATGCCGTACGAAGTTCGTTGACGCTCGCCATTGCGCTATCAGTTTCCTTAAAGTCCAGAGTAACGTGTTCTCTCCACGCCGCACTGAACCTTGCATGCACATTGATGTTTCCCGCAGAGCTTTTAGCCGCCGCCCCCACAAGTGTCCACACCAACAGATGCGAGCGCCAAGTGCCTGGTTACATTTGAGGGCGGAAGCCGGGCACGAAAAATGGCGCCCGGGGCAAGGGCGCCATTGCTTCGCGGCCACGAATTCTCCGGAAGCCCGAGGGGGTCGGGACCGGGAGATTTAGGGGAACTCACTCGAAACGCACTACCAACTGACACACGGGGTGAAGAGGGATAGGGAGCGGTCCGGCGGGCGGCACGCACACCCGGCTTGGCGGGTGTGCGGTACCTGTCCAAATGGTCCGCAAATCGCGTGCTGGTCAGCCGGTCGCCTTGGCCTCGCCATCGGCGTCATCGGCATCCGCATCGCCGGGCTTTTCATCCGGAGGATCAAACAACTGCTCGGCGATAAGACCGGCATTCTGGCGAATGGTCCGTTCGATCTTCTCGGCCATATCCGGATGGTCTGCCAGGAATTGCTTGGCATTCTCACGGCCCTGCCCGATACGCTCCGAATCGTAGGAATACCAGGAGCCCGACTTCTCGACGATGCCGGCCGCAACGCCCAGGTCGACCAGTTCGCCGGTCTTGGAAATACCGGCGCCATACATGATGTCGAATTCGACCTGCTTGAAGGGCGGCGCCACCTTGTTCTTGACCACCTTGACCCGGGTCTGGTTGCCGACCACCTCGTCACGGTCCTTGATGGCGCCGATGCGCCGGATGTCGAGCCGGACGGAGGCATAGAACTTGAGCGCATTGCCACCGGTTGTGGTTTCCGGACTGCCGAACATCACGCCGATCTTCATGCGGATCTGGTTGATGAAGACCACCATGCAGTTCGACTTTGAAATGGATGATGTGAGCTTGCGCAGGGCCTGGCTCATGAGGCGGGCCTGAAGACCGGGGAGACTGTCGCCCAT
>JAJFHM010000351.1 GCA_021775625.1 Hyphomicrobiales bacterium
CACCCGATATCGGTACCCTTGGGGTGGTTGGGCCGGGGGAGCGGGCCGGCCGGGCCATCATCCGCAAAAAGTCCCACCACCCTCACGCTTGCGCAAATCGGGGCGGAGGGCTACATGTGCACCAAGACGGGTCAAGGGTAGCAGGACTTAAGAATCACATGGGCGCAATCGTCGGAATAATCTCCACCGTCATCGACATTTTGATCTGGATCGTCATCGCCAGCGTCATCATGAGCTGGCTGATCGTGCTCAACGTGGTGAACCTGTCCAATCAGTATGTGCGCATGGCCTATGATCTGATCAGCCGCATCATCGATCCGCTGCTCAATCCGATCCGCCGCATGATGCCGAATTTCGGCGGCATCGACATATCGCCGATCATTCTGGTGCTGATCCTGGTGTTCATCCAGTACCTGCTCCTCACCAATCCGGCCCAGGCGATCGTGCTGCTGATCGCCACCATATTCACCATCGCCATCACCATCGTGGTGATTGCCGCGGTGATGACCTGGATGGTGACTTTCGGCGCCATCAACATGTCGAACCGTTTCGTCGCCATGATCTACGATTCGATCACCCGCATGTGCGATCCCATGCTCAACCCGATCCGCAAATTTGTACCGAAGGTGGGTGGCGTGGATGTCTCGTTCATCGTCCTCTTCCTCTTTCTCTACCTCCTGCGCGGCGTGATCTTGTCAGCGTTTTAGGAGCGGCGGGTGGCCGGGCATGGCACCGCGGCCCTACACAGCTGAGGCGGCCGGCGTCCGGCTGCGGGTGCGCGTGACCCCCAAATCATCAAACGACCGGATCGACGGAATCTACGCAGCAGGCGATGGAACCACGGCCCTCAAGGTCCGCGTCAGGGCGCAGCCGGAAAAAGGCAAGGCCAACACGGCAGTGATTGCGGTCACCGCCAAGGCGCTTGGATGCGCCAGGTCCGACGTCTCCGTGACCGCCGGGTCCAAGGACCGCACCAAGACGCTTTTCATCAGCGGCGAAACATCCCGGTTGACCCGCGCCATCGATGCCCTTATCGACGCGCAGAACTAATACCAAAGCGTCTGGGAGCGACACATATGAGCGAGGCACAACTAATCGACGGCAAGGCGTATGCGCAGTCCCTGCGCGAGCGCATCGGGGCTGCGGTAACCAAGCTCAAGGCCGACCACGATCTGACCCCGGGGCTCGCGGTGGTGCTGGTGGGCGAAGATCCCGCAAGCCAGGTCTATGTCCGCAACAAGGGCAAGCAGACGCATGAGGCCGGCATGAATTCCTGGGAACACCGCATGCCGGACACGGCCAGCGAGGCGGAGGTTCTGGCCCAGGTCCAGGCGCTGAACGACGATCCGGCGGTGCATGGCATTTTGGTGCAGTTGCCGCTGCCTGATCAGATTGATGCCGACAAGGTCATCAACACCATCGATCCCAACAAGGATGTGGACGGGTTCCATGTCATCAACTCCGGCAGGCTCGCCACCGGCCAGGAGAGCCTGGTGCCGTGCACGCCGGTGGGCTGCGTGCTGCTCGCAAAGCACACGCTGGGCGATCTCTCCGGTCTCGAGGCGGTGATCGTCGGGCGCTCCAACATTGTCGGCAAGCCGGTTGCACAGCTGCTGCTCAAGGAAAACTGCACGGTCACCATTTGCCACTCGCGCACGAAAGACCTGACGGAAGTCTGCCGCCGCGCCGATCTTTTGATCGCTGCCGTCGGCCGGCCCGAAATGGTCAAGGGCGACTGGGTGAAACCCGGCGCCTGCGTGATCGATGTCGGCATCAACCGCATCGAGGGCGCGGAAGGCAAGACCAGGCTGGTGGGCGATGTGGATTTTGCAAGCGCTGCCGAAGTCGCCGGGTCAATCACCCCGGTGCCGGGAGGCGTCGGCCCCATGACCATCGCCTGTCTCCTGCGCAACACGGTACAAGCCGCCTGCGCCACAGCCGGCGTGCCTGTACCTGAGATGTAGGCTATCGGCACGGCGTAACGTCAATCCGAGCAATATCGCCCATCCTGTAAGACGGCGCTTCGCGCCTCCTCAGGATGAGGCCGTACTGTGTTGCGACGTGGTACTCCGGATCCAGAACACCCGGCCTCATCCTGAGGAAGGCCGAAGGCCTGTCTCGAAGGGTGGGCAGCCTCTACTTCCACTCCGGCTTGCGTTTTTCCAGGAACGCACCGACGCCTTCGGCAAAGTTGCCATGATCTGCCAGCGCAATCGCTTCCGTGCGCTCGACCTCCAGTCCGGCATCGAAATCGCGGCCGCCGCCGTCAATCAGGCACCGCCGGATGGAGGCCAGCGTGTTGGCGGGCTTTTGCGCCAGCATCTCGCCATAGGCCTGGACTTCTGCTGCAAGCACATCCGGCACCACCACCATGTCCACCAGGCCGATCGCCCTGGCCTGTTCTGCATCCATCAGCGCGCCTTCATAGAGCACCCTGAACGCATTTGAGCGTCCCACAAGCCGCACCAGCCCCTGCGTGCCGCCGACCGGGGGAATGAAGCCGATGTTCACCTCCGGCTGGCCCAGCCTTGCATCGGACGCAGCGAACCGGAGATCCGCATGCAGCGCCATTTCAAGGCCGCCTCCAACGGCAATACCGTTGATCGCTGCGAGCACCGGCTTGGCGGAACCGCGCAGGCAGCGCGCCAGGCTGTGCGACGTCGCGACCCAGTCGCCCATGCGCGCACCTTCAATACCCTTGAAGGCGGCAAGGTCCGCACCGCTGGAAAAATAGCGCTCCATGGCGCTTGCGATGACGATGACGCGGATGGATGGATCCTCGTGCAGTTCCGTAAATGCCGGTTCCAGTTCATCCAGCATCGGCCAGTGGACCGCATTCACCGGCGCCCGGTTGAAATTGAACCAGCCGACCGGCCCTTTGCGCTCCAGTTCGATAAACTCAAACCCCATAATCACACAGCCCTTGCATCACTTTGCGGCAACCTCGAACGCCAGCCGGGCCCAGGTCACCAGATCGTCCCTGTCATCGAGCAGGGTCTCAGGGGCAGCGTAATAGCTCTCCACCATGACCCGGCGCTTTTTTGTCGTGTAGCTGAAGGCCTCCGATCCCACCGCCTGAAACGCCGGGCGGGTTACGTCATCGACCCGCAGGTACAAGGTGTTTCCCATTACCATGGCGAATTGCACTCCATCGCGCTTGAACGCATGGCCGCCGAAGAAACGCCCGGACGCCAGCGGTCCGAGCGGTTCCAGCTGCTCCGAGACAAAGGCCACAAATTCAGGATCAGCAGACATGGCGCACGCCCCTCACGCGCTATCGGCGTTATGATTCTCGATCGCCGCCCTGATCCGGTCCAGTGCCTCTTCGGCACCGCCCCAGCGGATGATTTCGACCCACTTGCCCTCTTCCAGATCCTTGTAATGGCGGAAGAAATGTTCGATCTGCTGGACCAGGATCCGCGGCAGATCGCGGTAAGACGATATGTTTTCATGATAAGGCGACAGGGCATCGACCGGAACCCCGAGCACTTTCTCATCCTCCCCGGCCTCGTCCTTCATGATCAAAACACCTACTGGCCGCGTGCGCACCACGGCTCCCGGCACCACCGGCGAGCGCCCCGCCACCAGCATGTCTATGGGATCGCCGTCATCGGCAAGCGTATGCGGCACGAACCCGTAATTGCACGGATAACGCATGGAAGTGTGCAGGAAACGGTCGACGAACATGGCGCCGGACGCCTTGTCCATCTCATATTTCACCGGCTCTCCGCCAAGCGGCACTTCGATGATGGTGTTGACTTCGTAGGGTGGTTTGTTGCCCACCGGGATCGCATCAATCCGCATTTCACGTGCCTCCAAGATTACAGCGGATCATAAACCCCATGACCCGGAGTCACACAATCGGTAAATGGTAGTGCAGGAGGGCCGCAACAGGTGCGCTCGGAATTCTTCATCTGGCTCAGAATCGGCCTGCTCAGTTTTGGCGGTCCGGCAGCGCATATCGCCCTCATACACTCAGAGATCTGTGGCCGCCTGAAATGGGCCCGGGAGCGCGACTTCGTGCAAGGCTTCAGCTTTGCAACATTGCTGCCCGGGCCTGAGGCCATGCAGCTGGGGGTTTATCTCGGCTGGCGTTATGGCGGTATAAAGAGCGCTGTGATCGCAGGGTTCGGTTTTGTCCTGCCCGGCGCGGTCCTGATGATTGCGCTTACCCTTCTTCTGTCCGCGTGGCGCAGCCACACAGCCATTGAAGCGGTGCTAGCGGGCGTCCAGCCGGTGATCGCCGCTTTCGTGTTCCTGGCCCTGTGGCGCATTGCGCGCCAGACCGTGAACTCCGTGCCCGGCGCGGTGATTGCGCTGGCGAGTTTCATCGCGCTTTATGGGTTTGGCGTTTCGTTTCTCCTGATCGCACTGGTCGCCGCCGCCTGGGGACTTCTGGTGATGCCGGCATCCTCCGACGCGGACCCGGACATCGAAACCACCGCGTCGGACAAGGGCAATACGCGCCGGGCAATCTGGATACTGGGCACCGGGCTCGCCGCCGGCCTTGCGATTGTCGCTGCAACATTTCTGCTTCCCGAACCGGTCTACCGAGAGATCGCCCTACACCTGACCACTGCGGTACTCGTCGTCTTCGGTGGCGCTTACGCGGTGATCGGCTATGTGGCGGACCAGGCGGTCGGGCAGTTGAGCTGGATGACTGCAGCACAGGTCATCGACGGGCTGGCTCTGGCGGAAACCGCACCCGGCCCGCTGATCCTGTTCAACACCTACGCCGGCACCATGGCAGCAGCGCAAGGCGGGTTTGCAGCCGCCCTACTCGGGGGCATGCTTGCCACCGTGGTGACCTTCCTGCCGTCCTTCGTGCTGGTGCTGGCCGGCGCCCCCTTCGTTGCCCAACTTTACGAAAACCACTGGCTCAGGCGTGCCCTGGCGGGTGTTACCGCCGCGGTCATCGGCCTTATCGCCAGCCTCGCTGCGCTGCTCGCATCAACCGTCCTGTGGTCCAGCCGGGGGCTCAATTATGAAACCACATTCATCGCTTTGCTCGCGCTGCTCATTTTGGCCACCCGTCTCCTCCCGGCCCCCCTGTTGATTGCTCTGGGAGCCATCGTTGGCCTTACGCGCTGGGGCCTGATTGGGGTATGAAGCATCAACACCAAACCCGAATGGAGGCCGTCATGCGGCTGCGATTCCTTATCATTTCCATGGCAATGATTTTTTCAGCGTCTGCAGCCCTGTCCGCAGAATTCGAAAGCACCTACACCAAGCTCGACGTCGACAAGTGTCTCATCCTCAACACCGAGGCCGAAGTGGACGAAAACCAGGGTGCTGAATGGGTCTGTGCCGGCCATAACCGCATCGTTGTCTGGATCGGCGAAGGCGACCTGCGCAGTTTCCTGGGCTACGGCTCACAAGGCCGCGAGCAGTGTTCCTACCGCCAGACGCTTGGCCCCTTCCACACGGTTCACACAACACTTGAATGGCGTTTGCGCACCAGCGGCGGCGAACCCACGCCCATCGCCACCATCCTGCGCTATTTCACCGACATGGACGGCCGCAAGTCGCAGCACCTGGTGGTCACGAAACTGGGCGATGGCCAGGCCTGCCATATGGCGGTGATCGATGCCACCGCCGCCAATGCAAACGAGCTGGCCCACGATGCCGCCGACCGCTTCGCGCCGGGCTTCAACTGCGAAACGGACCGACCGTTCTATTATTCAGCGCAAGGCAAGTCGTTCGATGGGCCGCTTGGTATTTCGCAATGTTCGAACTGATGGCTGTATAGGCTTTCCGGTGACCACCTGGCCGGCCCGCGCCCCCGGCCCAACCACCCGATGAGGTTACACTTGGGGTGGGTGGGTCGGGGGAGCGGGCCGGCCAGGCACTTTCCAAACTATCCTAAGCCACTTCCACCTTGCGGCGCTCGGCGCGTTTGCGCTCTTGCGGATCGAGCAGGGCTTTGCGCAC
>JAJFHM010000352.1 GCA_021775625.1 Hyphomicrobiales bacterium
CCCGACGGCAGCCACAAGGCCGAATGTCTGCGCACAATTCCGCCGCGCGAAAACGGCGGCAACATGGATGTGCAGCAGATGCAGATCGGCACGACATTGCTGCTGCCGTGTTTCATCGACGGATGCGGGCTCTTTGTCGGCGACGTCCACTATGCACAAGGTGACGGAGAAGTCTCCGGAACCGCCATCGAGACCGGCGCCGTCGTCACCGTGGTGACGGAAATCCGCAAGGGCCAGGGCAAGGACATCACCGGGCCGGAAGTGGAAGGTGGCGACCAGATCAAGAACATGGAGCCCTCCAAGTTCTATCAAACCATCGGTTTGCCGCTCAAAGAAGCCGGCGAAGTGATCGCTCCGCACACCTATATCGACAGCGAGAAGATCAAGAACCTGGAGAACCTGTCAGAGGACCTGACCCTTGCGGCCCGCAATGCACTCATCAAGATGATTGCCTATATTCAGCGCAACCACGGGCTCAGCGCCGAGCAGGCCTATATCCTGGCAAGCGTCGCCGTCGATTTGCGGGTTGGCCAGGTTGTCGACGTGCCGAACTATGTGGTGACAGCGGTGCTTAATCTCGGCGTGTTTGACGATTGAACCGGCGCGCGGCACTGAAGCGAATTGGTGTGGCCGCAGCAGCAACACTGCTCTGCGGCCACACACCCTATGGCCAATGGACGGTCTACCGTCAAAAGCACCTGCTGATCGGCTGCCACAAACGGGATCCGCTGGCCTATTCTCTCGCCAAGCAAGTGGTGGCCGAACTGGCGGATCATCTCCCGACGGCAAAAGCCCGGGTGGCGCGTGCGCCCACAGCTGGACGGCTGGCAAGTCTTCTCGGCACTGACCAGTTACACGTTGCGATACTGAGCGAGCCTGAAGCCGCACGGATGATCGCCGGCGAAAACGAATTCAAAGCCTATGGCGCCATACCATTGCGGCTCATCGCACAACTGCGCGACCGCGTCCTGATCGCCCATGCAAGCATTCCCAAACGTCACGGCTGGTTGTTGACGGCGGCACTCGGCGAGTTTGTTCAGACACCGCAAAGCAACAGCACTCTGCCCTGGCATCCGGGTGCTGAGGCTTTCCGCAGCGGCGCGCCGGAGCCTGCCGAGGCTGAAAAGTGAACCACCTCACAATTGTGAGAAACTGTCGCTGAAATACGGAATTTGGGGATCACCGAACCGGTTTTCTGCCGCTCACGCCCGTGGCACACCCGAAGAAGTAACGTTCGAATTCCACGTGCAGTCCCTCTGCACGTAGCAGATCGGCGAAGGCGGACGCGTCACCAAAATTTGTGGTGTAGCTCCCGATCATGGCAAAGTCCTGTGCACCTTGAAGAAGAGTGCGTTCGATGAGCGGCAAAACCAGTTTCAGATGAAGTAAGTAGAGCGGCCGTAGCCACCATCCCTTCGGGTCGGACGCCTCGATCAGGGAGAATGCGCCGCCCGGCTTCAATACACGCGCGATAAGTCGCGCAAGTTCGGCATGATTGTCCGGCCTGAACGTTTTCAATCCGAATGTCGAAACAACAAACTCGGCACTCTCGTCAGGCAAATCGCTTGCGAAGACATCATCCTCAATAAAATCGATTTTGTGCGCGCGGTGTTTATGAAGCCGCTCCACCGCCAGTGCATGCATGCCCGATGATATATCAACCGCGGTAACTGCCTCAACATCAGGAAATCGCTTAAATAAATGCGGCCAAACTTCACCAGTACCAGCCATCAAGTCGTAACCGACGGGCGTGGTTGCATTTGGCGGCGGCATCGCACCAACACACTGTTTGCGCCAGCGCTCGCTGAATCCAAAGGAACAAATATAGCTGAATGAGATATAGCGCTCCGAACATCGGTCGAACACGCCCTTTACGAACACTGCATCGTAGATGTCTTCACGGTCGTTCATTGGTCATTCCAGCAGCAAGTGTGCGGCACGACCAACCAACATACATGGCGCTGGAGGAGAACAGAAACGAAGAGTAAAAAAACCCTACGCCAGCGCCTCGATCTCAGCCAGTTCCAGCGTGCCCGGGATGATCACGATGGGTATCGGGAATGTGCCCGCGCCCTGCCCTGCCACCCAGGAGACCAACTGGCCCGGACCCTCGTTTGACGTGGACGCCCCAAGCACGAGGAAGGAGATGTCTACGTCGTCATCGATGGTGGCGAGAATTTCTTCCGACTTGTCTCCGTGGCGGACAACTTCCGTGATCTCGATATTTTCGAAACCCCAGTTGTTCAGTTTGTGACGGTAGAGCCGGAATACGGCGGCTGCGGTCTTTTCGTTTTCTTCCCGGTGGATTTCTTCCACCCGCAGCCAATGCCCGAATTCTTCCGGCTCGGAGACATACAACATCACCAGTTGCGAATTGGTGTTGCGGGCCCGGTGGGCGGAAAAATAGACGGCGGACTCGCATTCGGGTGAATCGTCCACCACCACCATGAACTTGGTGCAGTGGCCTTCTTCGTGAACCCTTCTGAGTTTTCGGTCAGGCATTGCTTCCATGCGCTCGCTGTTGATCGCCGGCCCGCAGTCTAGCTGCGCTCCGGCCGAGGTTATACCAAAGGAACTGACTATTGACCCATTTCACCGGGATGATTTTGCCCTCCAGCAAGGCGCGTGCTGCGCCGCGGTACCGGTACCGCAAGCAGTGCGCAACGCCGCTGGAGGACAAAAGAACCCGGCCTTCGGTGGGCCATTCCGGCCCGTCTCCTTACGTTGCGGGCCTTGTCCGATACCCCGCATCGCACGGCGTCCCGCGCCTTGGCGAGCGGGCCGGACTGGACCATGAAATGAGTCAATAGTCAGTTCCTTTGGTATTACTACTTTTTCCGGAATATGGCGGATGCCGCCAGACCTGCCGCCATCGCCGCCAGCACAGACAAAATACCGTAGAGAAACGGTTGTTCATGAGCCAGCGAATAGATCCACTGCTCCACTCCCTGCTTCTCGACAGCAAGGCCGGTGGTGTACTGGCTGATCAGCTTTTCGTTACGGAACAGGTAGACGTCCGCTTCATAATCGCCAATCGGCACCGTTGCCGGCAACTCGAACTCCGCCCGGAACAGATGCCTTCCGATGAATGTGATGCCGCCATCGGCTTCGCGGTAAAGCTTGTCGCGTTTCAAAATCCGAACGATCGCCTCGATATAATCGACGGAATCAATCCGCGATTCCTTGGCGCTCGCGATAAACAGCCCGGATTTCACACTCGACACCCCGATGCCGAGCTCGCCGAGAGTAAAGAACGAGGCGATTTCCGAAATCGGCCGGTTGGTCAACGTTGTGTAATAACCTGGAACATCCTTGAATGTGAGGCCGTCGGCATTGATCCAGATGCCGGCAATGCGGCGCTTGCGGCGGACGTTGATTGTCTCCTTCGGCCCGCGCACCACAATGATGATGTCAGGGCGCATATTGGATCCGTCCACGTCGCCCCCGGTTACGGCACCGAACAGGGCGACCTTCTCGCCGGAAAAATCGGTCTCGACCCGAATGGCGTGCGTGGTGAGGTCCGCCTCGATCTTCTGCGCCAGGGCGATGTTCGCCATTGTGGTCCACACAATGATCGTAAGGGCGAGGCCTGCCAGAATGGTTCGCGCAGTCATCTCAGTGCCCTCCCAGCGGCTTGGCAAGGGAGAACAGTTCGGATGGCTCGACGATCAGGTCGAAACAGATCTTGATGCACATTCCGAGCACCATCAATGCCAACAGCGCGCGCAACTGTTCGCCTTTGAGCTTCTGCCCCGCCTGCGCGCCGATCTGGGCGCCTATGACGCCGCCGGTCATTAGCAGCAATGCCAGCACCGCATCCACGGTCTGATTCTGGGTGGCATGCAGAATGGTTACAAGCGACGTGACGAACACGATCTGAAACAGCGACGTGCCGATGACCACGCTTGTCGGCATGCGCAGGAGATAAATCATCGCCGGCACCATGATGAAGCCGCCGCCAACGCCCATGATTGCTGCCAGGAGGCCGACCAGCACCCCCACCAAAATCGGTGGAATGGCGCTGATATAGAGTTTTGAGCGCTTGAAGCGCATCTTGAGGGGCAGCTTGTGGATCCAGTTGTGCTGGCCCGGCCGCCTTGCGGACACCGCCTGGCCGGACCGTGACTTGAGCACCGTGCGCACGCTTTCGATCAGCATCAACGTACCGATGATGCCGAGAAACAGCACATAGCTGAGCGAAATGACGAGGTCGACCTGACCCAGCTCCCGCAACACCTTGACCAGTTGCACCCCGCACACCGAACCGACGACACCGCCGGACAGCAACACCAGTCCCATCTTTACATCGACATTGTTGCGCCGCCACTGGGCAATTGAGCCCGACACCGAGGATGCGACGATCTGGTTGGCCTCAGTGGCCACGGCGACAATTGGCGGAATGCCGGAGAAAATCAGCAACGGCGTCATCAAAAATCCGCCGCCGACGCCGAACATGCCGGACAGGAATCCGACAACGCCGCCCATCCCCAACAGGAGAAAGACATTCAGCGACTGCTCAGCAATCGGAAGGTAGATCTGCATGGCCGATCCGAACTCCGGAAACGGGCAGGCCGGCGCGCCGCGCGTCGAAAATGCCTGGAGGATGATCAAAGATTTCGGTGAACCGAAACCTGAGCCGCTGTTTACGCCTCATTGCCGCGACGTCAATGTGACAATTCGTGCACTTATGACCGCAACGCCTCTTTCGCGCCTCCGCAGAACGTGGCAGCATCGCTGCATCTGGAATGAGGCAGGGCATTGAAATGAAGATTACGCTTTACGAAATGGGCACCACACGATCGGCGCGGTGCCGCTGGACCTTGCTGGAACTGGGCCTTGAGTTTGAGGCCATCGAAACCCGCCCTCTGCTGCATACCGATGACTATAAAGTCATCAACCCCATGGGCAAGGCGCCCGCCATCGTGATCGATGGACGGCCTCTGTTTGAATCCTGTGCCATTTGCACGACACTCGCCGATGCCAACCCGGACACGGGGCTGATTTCACCCTCCGGCACCTGGCAGCGCGCACTGCATGATCAATGGACGTGCTTTACCCTATCCGAACTGGAGGCATGGCTCTGGCACAGCGCAAAGCATTCATTTCTTT
>JAJFHM010000353.1 GCA_021775625.1 Hyphomicrobiales bacterium
CGCCCGAACACAGAATTACGCTTCAAAACTGGGACAAGCCACCGTTCAACCGCTGGAGCTTTCAGCGGGTCCGGGAAGTGCTGCCGACGACACCGGTCAGGCGCGGCAGCGGCCCGGTTCGCGAACTGCCACGGGCGGAACAGGATCTGGACGCTCTTGCTGTCGAAACCTTCGATGGCCGAACCATCTCCTTGATGGAGCTGTTCGACGAAACCTACACTGATGGGTTTTTGGTCATTCACCGCGGCGCAATCGTTTACGAACGCTATTTCAACGGCATGAACGCTGGCAGCCTTCATTTGTCGCAATCAGTGGCGAAATCGTTCTGTGCCACAGTGGCGGGCATCCTGATCGGCCGCGGTGAAATGGACCCCGATGCGCCGCTGTCGTCCTATGTGCCGGAATTCGCCAAATGCGGATACGGCACCGCGACCCTGCGCCATGTTCTCGACATGCGCTCCGGGGTAAAGTTCGAAGAGGCCTACACCGATCCTGCCTCCCACATGGGCCTGCTTGACGTGGCCTCCGGCTGGAAGCCGAAGCGCTCGGCCGACGATCCGGACAACGTTTTTGAAGTCATTCTCCGTCTCGAGCAGGACCGCGAGCATGGCGGGCAGTTCCAGTACCGCTCCATTGAGACCGATGCCATGGCGTTCTGCATGGAACGGGCGACCGGCACGCGTCTTGCGGATCTCATCAGCGCGGAGCTGTGGTCGAAGATGGGTGCCGAATGCGATGCGGATTTCACTGTCGATTCCGCCGGTTATGCCTTGGGCTGCGGCGGCATGAGCGCAACTTTGCGGGACTACGGGCGCTTCGGCCAGATGCATCTGGACCGGGGCGCGGTCGGGGACAAACGCATCGTTCCGGAAAGCTGGATTGACCAATGCGCGGAGGGCGATAATTCAGTATTCCATGGCCCTTACCGCGAGTTCTATCCGAATGGCGCCTATCGCAACCAGTTCTGGATCGGCGATGTGGACCGTCCGGCCTACATGGCGCGCGGGGTGTTCGGGCAGCTCATTCACATCGATCCGGAATGGGAAATGGTGACCGTAAAGCTCTCCACCTGGCCGGATTTCCTGAACCCTGTACTGGCCTGGAATACGTCGCAGGCAGTGACGGCCATAACTCGGGAGTTGACCGGTGCGGAGGTGTCGCGTCAACTTCTGCCATGACCGATCTTGACCTTTGCTACATGCCCGCCACCGAGGCGTTGCGGAGATTCAAGGCGAAAAGCCTGTCTCCGGTCGAACTGATGCGCGCGGTGATCGACCGCGCTCAAGAGGTGGAGCCCAAAATCAACGCCTTCACCTACACCTACTTCGACGAGGCGATGGAAAAGGCGCGCGCTGCGGAAGCCAAATACATGAAGACCGATGCGCGCACGCGGGCGCTTGAAGGCCTGCCGGTCGGCGTCAAGGACGAAAGCTACATCAAAGGGAAACCAACTTCGAATGCGTCGCTGACGCTGAAGGATTTTGTCGCCGTAAAGACGTCGCCACTCAATGAGCGCATCCTGCGGGCTGGTGGCATTGTCCATGCGCGCACCGCGACACCGGAGTTTTCCTGTGCCGGATACACCAATTCAAAACTTTGGGGCGTGACACGAAATCCGTGGAACCCGGCCTTTACGCCAGGCGGGTCGTCAGGCGGCAGTGCGGCGTCGTTGGCCGCCGGCACCAGTATGCTGGCGACCGGTTCCGACATCGGCGGGTCGATCCGCATTCCGGCATCGTGCTGCGGCGTGGTCGGCTTCAAGGCGCCTTATGGACGCAACCCTGAAGAACTCCCATTCAACCTGGACTTCTATTGCCACACCGGCCCTCTGGCGCGCTCGATCTCGGATTGTATTCTCCTGCAGAATGTTACCTCGGGACCGCATCCCCACGACATCACGACGCTCAGGCCCAAGCTCAGGCTGCCAACGCACTACAAGCCCATAGACGGCTGGAAGATTGCGTTTTCCATGGATCTCGGATTCTTTGAGGTCGACGAAGAGGTGCGCGCGAACACCCATGCCATGCTCGACCGGCTCAGGTCGTTGGGCGCCACAATCGAAGAAGTCGATCTTGGATGGGGACCGGATGTGCTCGATGCAGCGCTTGCCTATCTTGAACACCTGTTCGGCGCTTCGATCGCGCCGCTCTTGGATGAGCATGCCGACGATTTGACATCTTACGCCCGTGCCTTCGCCGAAAAAGGGCGCAAGTCCACATCGGCGGACTTCCTGCGGACGCTGGAAGTGGCCGGTGAGATGTACATGACACTGGGGCCGATACTTGAAAAATACGATCTCTTCGTCTGTCCGACCAACGCGCTGCCGGCAGTGCCGGCGGACTTCGATCAGTCGTCCGGCACGGTGACCATCAACGGCAAGGTGGTGAATCCGATGCTCGGCTGGGTGATGACGGCGCCGTTCAACATGATGAGCCGCTGCCCGGTGTTGTCGGTGCCGTCGGGCCGCGCCTCCAACGGCGTGCCGACTGGCCTGCAACTTGTGGGTAAGACCTACCGCGACCAGGACGTCTTCCGCGCTGCCATGGCGTTGGAAGAGGGGCGGGCGTGGTATGGCGACGATGCCCATCGGCCGGAGCTTTAGATCGCTTCACGTTCATATAGAGTTGGTTTGTCGCAAAACCAATCGTCACCTTTGCGAGTACATGGTCTGAGGTGCCAAAGGGAGTTCCTCTTTGTTGTGACTGACGGCGGAAGCGAGTTCACGCATCAGTTTGAGCCGGATTGCGCGTGCGAAATCGTGATAGTCGTTTGCCCTGACCACAAATGCGCCTGGGCCGCTCATGATCTGACGCCTGAAGTAGTCGTCCAGGTCTGCAAAGTCGGTAAGAATCGCCAAACCATTGATGGTTACCCCCAGTGCTGCAGCCAGCTCCCTCGATTGGGCGGGAGGCGGGCCGGCATTGTTGCGGCCGTCCCCCGATACGTCAATCTTCAGCCGCCGGCCGGCAAATTCGTTCGTGGCGATGGCATGGAGGCTGGCCTCGATCGCGGTGCTGATCGCGGTGAGGCGCCCGACTGTTTCGCGTTTCGCCATTTCGATTTCGGTGGCGAACTCGAGGATCGAGTTTGCCGTCGTGAGCAGCCGCCAGGGAACCGTATGTTCGGTGTTGACCCATCCGGCCCACTGGATAAGCGTCACTGCAACGCCGTCCTGGCGGCTGATCAGTTTGATGATCTCCGGCGTTCGAAAGGCCTGCGCAATGCCCTGCATCTGCAGGCCGTATTCGATATCGTTGACACTCAGGGACGTGTCGACCGCCAGCACCAGTTCGATCGAGACAGGCGTCTGTGCCTGCGCGGCCCTCGCGTCGAACCCACCGCAGCAGAGCAGGAAGACAGCGATGGCGAAGCTCAGTCTTGATGATGCGGCCACGCCAGTCATTTCATCTCAGGCCCAAGGTTTGCTGTCCCTTATGCCAAAATGAGGCCGTGAACACAAAGCGGCTGCTTTGGTTCTCAGGGCGCCTCGATGTTCACTGCCGTATCGGGTGAACTTCCTCAAAAGCGGCGGGCCGACGCTGCAACCATCATACTCAATGGGCCCTAACCCAGGTAGGCCTCTTTCACCGAATCGTCGTTGAGCAGCTTCTTGGCTGAGCCCTCAAGCACGATTACGCCGGTTTCCATGACATAGCCATAATCGGCAATCTGCAGAGCCATGAAGGCGTTTTGTTCGACCAGCAGGACCGAAACGCCCTGGTCGCGGATGTCCTGTATGGTCTTGAAAATCTGCTGCACCAGCATCGGCGCCAGGCCCATCGAGGGTTCGTCGAGCAGCAACATGCTTGGTTCCGACATCAAGGCGCGCGCCATGGCGAGCATCTGCTGTTCGCCGCCGGACAAGGTGCCGGCAACCTGTTTGAGCCGTTCGCGCAGAACCGGAAACATCTCCAGCATCTTTTCTTCAGACTGATTGATGCCGGCCTTGTCCTTGCGCAGAAAGGCGCCCATTCGCAGGTTTTCGTGTACCGTCAGGCGGCCGAAGATGCGGCGGCCTTCGGGTACCTGGACGACACCCTTGGCGACAACATCGTGCGGCGCCATGTCGTTGATGTCTTCATCGGCGAAGGTCACGGAACCTTCGGCAGCACCGAGAATGCTCGAAACGGCGTTCAGGGTCGTGGTCTTGCCGGCACCATTGGCGCCGATCAGAGTGATGATCTTGTCCGCTTCGACGTTGATGGTGACGCCACGCAGCGCGTGGATCTGGCCGTAGAAGACGTGCAGGTTGTCGATTTCAAGAAGCGCCATTTTGTTTCCTACCGTCTACTTCAAGGCCTGCATGCCTTCGGCACCCAGATAGGCTTCGATCACAGCGGGGTTGTTCTGCACTTCGGAAGGCGTTCCCTCGGCAATCTTGACGCCGTGGTCAAGCACACTGACCCGGTCGGAGATCCCCATCACCACACGCATGGAATGTTCGATCAGAAGAATTGTGATGTCGCGTTCGTCGCGCACTTTGCGCACGAACTCCATCATCTCCATACTCTCTTTCGGGTTCATGCCGGCCATGGGCTCATCCAGCATCAAAAGCTGCGGTTTGGTGGCCAGCGCCCGGCCAATTTCCAACCGCCGCTGGTCGCCATAGGAAAGATTGCGGGCCAGGATATCGCCCCGGCCGGTGAGGCCAATGAAGTCGAGGATTTTGAAGGCCTCGGCCTCAGCCTGCTCTTCGTCCAGCTTTGCCGCCTTGGTTTTCAACACCGCACCCCACCAGGTCGATTTCAGATGGATGTGCATGCCGACCAGTATGTTTTCCACCGCCGTGATGTTCTTGAACAAACGGATGTTCTGGTACGTACGGCTGATGCCGGCGACCGCAACCTTGTCGGGGGTCAATCCGTCAATGCGACCGCCGTTGAACCAGACTTCGCCTCCGTCGGGCTGGTAAAACTCCATGATGCAATTGAAGACAGTCGTCTTTCCCGCACCATTCGGCCCGATGATGGAATGAATGTTGTTGCGGGCCACGCTGAGGTGCAGCGTATCCACGGCGACCAGCCCGCCGAAGCGCTTGATCAGCCCGTCGGTGACGAGAAGACCATCAGCCTCTGTGTGTTTTGCGCTCACGGTTATGCGTCCTTCCCGGCAGCGGCCTTGCTGGCGGCGAGCTCTGCCTCAACGGCGGCCCGCTCTTCCTCGCTGACATTCATCTCTCTGCGCCGCGATGCAGACGGCCACAGTCCTTCGGGCCGGAGCCGCATCATGACCACGATCACGAGGCCGTAAAACAGGAACCGGTATTCGCCGAACTCACGCAGCAGTTCGGGCAACCCGATCAGCGCAAGTGCGCCCAACGCCACACCGGGGAGAGACCCCATCCCGCCGACGATGATGAGTGCGAGTACGTTGATGGATATGATCAGCTGGAAACTGTGTGGGAAGATGGAGCCCAGCATGATGGCGAATATCGAGCCGGCCAAACCGGCAAACGCGGCGCCAAGCCCATAGGCCAGAAGCTTTACGTTGACAAGATTGATACCGAGCGCCTGCGCCACGTCTTCGTCATCGCGGATGGCGGTCCAGGCGCGGCCGAGACGTGAGTTCTCGAGCGACCAGGCGATATAGGCGGCAATCAGCGAGCAGACCAGCGTCAGATAAAACAGCGCGACCGGGTTATCCAGCTCGAAGCTTCCGATAAAGGGTCGCGGGATGCTCAATATGCCCTGTGCTCCGGCGAGGACCGGTGCCGCGGCATCCGACAGCACGATGACGCGGACGATTTCGCCGAGCCCCAGTGTTGCAACGGCGAGATAGTCGCCGCGCACCTTCAACACCGGCACGCCGAATAAAACACCCACGCAAATCGAAAAGAACACCGCAATAGGCATTGCCAGCCAGTAGGGCAACTGCATGAACGCCGCATCGGAATGGGCGGTGAGCAGGGCAGTTGTATAAGCGCCTACCGCGTAAAACGCCACGAACCCGAGGTCGAGCAGACCGGCAAGACCGATCTCCAGATTAAGCCCCATGCCCATCAAGGTGAACAGTCCGACCAGCATCAGCACCTGGCCGATGAAGTTGCCAGCGACATAGGGGAACAGGAGAGCGATTATTGCGACCAGGGCGATGCTCGATACCCGAACGGTCTTTTGTTGCGACACAGGCAAACGGTTGAAGCCGGCAGTGATCTGCTCGCGCCGCCAGCCCCAAAATGCGTAGATACCGGCAAACAGGACGAACAGGATCGCTGCGCCCTGGAGCATCAGCCCGTCCCAGTTGAAAATCAGCTGCCGCAGCCACATTACGGACGGGTTCTGGATCATCAGCTGGATAAGTTCCTGGAACAGGCCGGTGAAGCCGACGGCAGCAAGGCCGGCGACAAGTGGCCGTCTCAATGACGGCGTCATAATAAAGAACAGCACACCCAGTGCGCCGATGGCGGCGCCTCCGGCAACCAGACAGGCTGCTCCGGCCCACGGATCGAGATTGAACGTCAACACGTCCAGGAGCGGTTTCTTGAGCTGAACGAAGATAAACCGCAGGTTGAAGTTGACGATGACGAACACCAGAAGAGCCATGATCAGACCGGTGATCGCCCCGGCACCAGCCCCTTGCATGAGCAGGCCGGCATGGCTGTTGGCGCGGGATTTCGATGCGAGGTAGAGGCCGGCCGAGCCGGCAACGACAATCAGCAACGCATGACCGAGCGAAATGTAATCAAAGATGATCCATCGTTCGTGAAAGTTGGTCAGAATGCCGACAAGCGCGAAATAAAACGCAAACCCGCCGAAGATCAGGCCGGTAATCACAGCGCGCTGTACCGGGGATACCTGCTTTTCCCGCTCCTGGCGGGCGGAGGCTACAACGTCAAAAGCCATCTCTCAGTTCCCCAAATTCGTTTCAACGCGGCTGCCGGATACGGCTAAGCACGTTTTGTTGCCAATCTTTCGCCAAGTATGCCCTGAGGCCGGAAAATCAAAACCATGACCAGCATGGTGAAGGCAATCAGGTCACGCAGCTGGTAGGGTGCGGTAATCCCGAAGCCGTCGAGGAAGAGGGCTGGCCCCATGGACTCCACCACGCCCAGAAACAGTCCGCCCAGCATGGCGCCTGGAATGTTGCCGATGCCGCCGAGGACCGCTGCGCTGAACGCCTTAACGCCGGGCAAAAAGCCCATGTAGAAGTAGATCTGTTTGTAGACCATGCAGTAGAGCACGCCGCCGATGCCGGCCATGCAGCCGCCAAGGATAAACGTGAACAAGATCACCCTGTTGACGTCGATGCCCATCATGGAGGCGGCATCGCGATCCTCGGAGACGGCGCGCATGGCGGTGCCCATCTTGGTGCGCTGCACGACAAGATAGAGAAACAGCATGGCTGCCGTCGCGATGCCGATCACGATGAGCTGATACAACGGCACTTCGAAACCGATCACATTGACCTGGCCCTTCATCCATTCCGGATCCGGGTAGGCGCGGATGGTCGAGCCGTACATGCCGCGGAACGAATGTTGCAGGAAGAACGATGCGCCGATGGCGCAGATCAAAGGCGCCAGCGTGGCGACATGCCGGAACGGACGGTAGCAGATGCGTTCGACCGCAAGCGCGATGGCCGAGCAGATGATCATGGCCACACCCATGATCAGGATCATCGACAGGATGGGATTGGCGTCGAGAAAGCCCGAGCGATCAAGACCGCGGGC
>JAJFHM010000354.1 GCA_021775625.1 Hyphomicrobiales bacterium
GGATCACTCATCTGTCTCTCCCTTCACGTGCTGCGCGACAAAAGGCGCGCATCTATCGATTGCGATCGGGATCACCTCTTCCGGATCCCGTTTCCACCAGTCCAGTTCCGAGAAAAGCTCAAGCTCGATGGGGCCGTCATAGCCTGCCTCATCGAGCCAGGAACGGATGGCGGCGATATCGGCCACACCATCACCGACCATGGCGCGGTCGCGCATGTTGCGGGTCGGCACGCGCCAGTCGCAAAGATGGAAGGTCTTGACCCTGGCGCCACCGCCGCGGGTAATCTGCGCCCTGAGCTCCGGATCCCACCAGCAATGATAGATGTCGACCACGGTGCCGAAGCCGGCACCAAGTTCATCGCACAGATCGTTGGCCTGCTTGAGGGTGTTGAGGCAGGCCCTATCGGCTGCATACATGGGGTGCAGCGGTTCGAGCGCTAAGGTCACACCCAGTTGTGCGGCGTGATCGCGCAGGGCTGCGAGCCCGTCACGCACGCGCGCTCTTTGCCCGGCGAGGTCTTTCGAGCCGCGTGGCAGGCCGCCGACCACCATCACCACGCAGGGCGCGCCGACGTCCGCTGCCTGATCGAAGACCCGCTTGTTTTCGTCGATGGCGGCGCGCAGGCCGTCGGCGCCGGCGCGGTCGAACCAGGCGCTGGTGCAGTAACATGCCACCCAGAGACCTGCATCCTTGAGATGTCTTGCGGTTTTCGCGGTGCCGTAATCATCAATGAAATGACGCCACAGGCCGATGCCCGGAATGCCGTGACGCCGGAGACCCTCGATGGCCTCGCCCATGGACCATTTTGGCGTTGTGATCTGATTGAGGGCGAAGCGGGCGAGGTCAGGCATGGTCAGCGGGCAGCAGCCAGTTCGTTCCGCCGCTTCGCCGTTGCCGCAGGATCAGGCGCCCGGCCATCTGCAGAGAAGACGACGCCGAAATGCTGCTCGGCGAAGGCAATGGAGACTTTCTCATCGCGCACATCTGCGGCAACCTCATCCACCGGACGCTGCAGCGCGTCGCCATATCCACCGCCGCCGGATTGCTCATGGCGCAGCACGTCGCCTGAATGGACCGTACGCGTCACCTTGCTGGGCAGGTCTTCATGTTCGGTGTCGGGGTTGAACACGTTGCGGCTGGGTGCTGCCGGTCCGCCGCCCGCAAGTCCGTAGGGCGGGTTCACATAACGGTCCGAGCGCAACTGCAATATGGCTTCATCCGCCAGCAAACGGTACTGCCGCACCAGTCCAACGCCGCCGCGATAGCGCCCGGGCCCGCAGGAATCGTTACGGAATGCGTATTCCTCCATCAAGACCGGGTAACGCTGCTCAAGCGTTTCAATCGGCATGTTGGACATGTTCTGGGACGGGTTGGTGATCCCTTCGATGCCGTCTGCATCGATGCGGGCGCCCCAGGCGCCATTGATCATGTCGACCATGATAAAGGGCTCGCGGGTCTCCTTGTCCCAGCCGCCGAAGCAAATCACCGTGTTGCCGCCCTCGCCGGCGGCCCGCACCTTGTCCGGCACCACCTGGGCAAGCGCGCCCATGACCGTGTCCATGGTGCGATAGCCGGTGAGCGCCCGGGCTGCGACCGCCGAGGGCATCTGCGGGTTGAGGATTGTGCCCACCGGCGCCTTCACCGTGATGCAGCGGTAAACGCCCGCATTGTTCGGCACTTTCTGGTCCAGCGCGCAGCGAACCGCAAGGTAGGTCGACGACTTGGTGAACGACATGGTGGAGTTGATCGCCCCGCGCACCTGTGGAGACGAGCCCTCGAAATCAGCCGTCAGGTGATCGCCATCGACGGTGAGCTTGCAGGTGATCGGGATCTGCTCGCGGGTGAAACCATCGCCGTCGATATAATCGGTGAAACTGTACTCGCCGTCCGGCCAGCCGGCGATGACCTTGCGGGTCAGGGTTTCGCCATAGTCGATCAGTTCGTCGAAATAATCCTGCAGTTCCGCCTCGCCATAACGCTCCAGCAGTTGCAGGTAATCACGCTCGCCGATGTTGCAGGTGGCAATCTGCGAGTCGATGTCGCCGAGCACCAGATCCGGCACCCGGACATTCTTCCTGATGATGTCGACCAGGACGCGGCTGCGCACGCCGGCCTCGTATAACTTGAGCGGCGGTATCCGCAGACCTTCCTGGAAGATCTCGGTTGAATCCGCCGCATTCGACCCCGGCACCCGGCCGCCCATGTCACAATGGTGGGTGATGACCACGGCAAAGCCGTGCAGAGTGTCGCCCGAAAATATCGGCTTGAACATGAAGATGTCCGGAAGGTGCATGCCGCCCTGATAGGGATCGTTCAAAATGACGATATCGCCGGGAACGAACGTGCCGCCATATTCCTCCAGGACCGCCTCGATGGCATCCGGCACGGCGCCGAGGTGAAGCGCCACGGTTTTGGCCTGGGTCAGGATGCGGCCCGTCGCATCGCAGATGGTGCAGGAATAATCGAGAACGTCGCGCACCAGAGGCGAGCGCGATGTGCGCATCACGGTATAGGCCATCTCGTCGACTATGGTGTCGAGGGCGCTGGACACCACCGCGAGGGTGATCGGATCGAGATTGCGCTTTGTCATGGGGCCCATCCTGTCACAGTTCAACGACGATGTTGCCGGCGGGATCAAGCAGGGCGCGCGCGCCCGGCGGCACCACAATGGTGGAATCGCTGCTTTCGATGATGGCAGGACCGTCGCGCGCGCCGGAGAAACTTTCGCGCCATAAAACCGGGGCCTCGCGCCAGCCGGTGGTGCGGTCGAAATAAGCCGAGCGGATGCTGCGCGAGGTTTCGCCCGCATCTTCCGCCACCGTGCGCACATTGGCGAAATCGATCTTCGACTTGCGGCGCCCACGGCCAATCAGCCTCAGGTTGACCAGCTCCACCTTGTCGTTTGAGGCATATTGATAGATATCCCGGTAGGCAGCGATGAATTTTGCCCGCAACTGCTCGGTGTCCAGCCCGTCCGCGGTGACCGGGACGGCAACCTCGTTGTCCTGGTCTTCGAAGCGCAGATCGAGTTCGAACTCCAGCGCGATGTCGGCTGCAGCATAACCTTCCTCGCGCAACGTGAGGGAAGCCTGGGCTGCCAGATCATCCATCGCCTTGCGCAGGCCGGACATATCAACCTCGGCCAGCAATCCGGGCCAGGCCTGAATGAAGTAGCGCTCCACATCGCCCGCCAGCATGCCCATGGCGGTGAACACTCCGGGCATGGGCGGGAACAGCACTTTGCGGATATTGAGCACGCGGGCGAGATCGCAGGCATGTACCGGGCCGCTGCCGCCGAACCCCAGCAACGTGAACTCGCGCGGGTCGACGCCACGCTCGACGGTGACGGCGCGGATTGCCCGGGCCATGTTGACATTGGCCACGTCGCGGATGCCGACCGCTGCTTCCTCGACGCTCAGGCCCAAAGGTTCCGCCACATCGCGTGCAATGGCCCCGCGCGCGGCCTCGACATCGAGCATGAGCGTGCCGCCGGCCAGGGTCGCCGGCAAAAGCCCGAGCACCACATTGGCATCGGAAACGGTCGGCTTGTCGCCGCCCATGCCGTAACTGGCAGGGCCCGGCTCGGCGCCCGCCGACAACGGCCCGACATTGAGCAGGCCGCCGGCATCGACCCAGGCGATGGATCCGCCGCCCGAGCCCACTTCCGCCACATCGACGGTTGGCACCCGCATCATGTAACCGCCGGCCTTGATGAACCGGCTCGGCGTCGAGATCCCGGCGCGGAATTCATACTCATTGGTGCGCGACAGTTCGCCCCGATGCACCAGAGCGGCAGACGCGGTCGTGCCGCCCATGTCGAAGACGATGAGATTGTTCTCGCCCACGGCGCGGCCCATATGGGTGGCGCCGACCACGCCGGCGGAGCGGCCAGAGGATATAAAGAACACCGGTTTTTCCTGCGCCGTCCTGGCGGCTGCGAGACCGCCATTGGAGTTGGAGACCAGCAATGGCGCGTCGATCCCGACCGCTTTCAGACCCTGTTCCAGACGGGCGATGTAACCCTGGAGAACCGGCAGCACATAGGCGTTCACAACCGCCGTGCTGGTGCGCTCATATTCCTTGATTTCCGGCAGGACCGATACCGATGAGGTCACCGCTGTATCGGGGAGCGCCTCGCGGATCGCTTTTTCGGCGGCCTGTTCATGTTGCGGATTGCGGTAACTGTTGAGGAAGCAGATCGCCAGCGAACGCACGCCTTCATCCACCAATGCGCGCGCGATTGAGACCACCTCGCCGGTATCAAGGGGCCTCAGGATCTCTCCGTGCGTGTTGATCCTCTCATCCACTTCACGGCGAAACCGCCTCGGCACGAGCGGGGCCGGCTTCGACCAGGTGAGGTCGAACATGTCCGGCGTGCGCACGCGGCCAATTTCGAGCACGTCGCGAAAACCCTTGGTTGTGATCAGACCGGTGACCGCCCCTTGTTTCTGCAGCAAGGTGTTGGACCCCACAGTGGTGCCGTGCAGAACCTCCACAATATCGCCTGGTGCCAGACCCGCTGTTTTGAGGATTGTAGCGATCGCCTCAATAACCGCCTGTTCCGGCCGCTCCGGGGTCGAGGCCTGCTTGAGATAATGGGTGTGCCCGTCGCCGGTCAGAAGGACCAGATCGGTGAACGTGCCTCCGATGTCGACTGCGATGCGCGCCATCCCGTCCATGCTGCATCCCGACCTTTGCAGTTTTGTCAATCAATGTTGTCGACTTACTGTCGACTGAAATCGGAGTCAAGCTCTGTGACTTTATATATGGCCGATGTGCATATCTTTGGTCAGCGAGCGCGACACGAAGTCCATGAACCGGCCTCTGAACTGGTCGGCATGGGAATGGGCGATGGCTTCAGTGCGGTCGGCATCACCGGCTTCAATGGCGCGGATCAGCTGGATGTGATCGTTGGCGATATCGTCGGGCTGTTTGTCGTCTTCGCGCTGAAAGACGAAATGCAGATGCAGCATCCGCCGCCCTTCGTCGAGCAGGCGGCGGTAGAAGGCCTCGAAATAATGGTTCTTCGCGGCCTTCGCGATGGT
>JAJFHM010000355.1 GCA_021775625.1 Hyphomicrobiales bacterium
GCGCAGGGTCTCATCGACCCCTGGAATGAGAAAAATGAGACCGACGGCGGGCTCGGATAAGACATTGGTCATGGTATCGAGGCGGTTGTTGCCGGGACGGTCCGGGATGGCGAGGCGCTTGTCATCGAGCACCTGGACGAAGCCTGGAAAATCACCCTTGGGCGAAACGTCCGCCGGGCTGCCTGCACCCTTTGAGGCGATCAGCATGAAGGGGGAGAGTTCGATAAACCGGCGGCAATGCTTGTCGAGATGGTCCAGTTGCTTGTCCACCGCGCGGCCCTGGGCGTGCTTGTAGTGCTGCCGCAGGTCTTCAATGCTGGTGATCTGGGCCATGTGGTCTGCTCCGGTCAGTTCTTGCGGTCGACAATGAAACGCGCCGCCCGTTTCAGGTCTTCTGCTGCATCTCCGTAACGCTCCAGCGCATCGCAGGCCTCATCGGCAATTTCATGGGCGCGGGTGCGTGCACCCTCCAGCCCCAGGAGATCGATAAAGGTGGCCTTTCCGGCCTCGGCGTCCTTCTGGGTGCGCTTGCCAAGTTCTTCCGCCGTGCTTTCCGCGTCAAGCAGATCATCGGCGATCTGGAAGGCGAGACCGATGCGGTCCGCATAGGTGAGGAGGATCGCGCGGTCTTCGGCGCCCGCCTGTCCCAGCACCGCACCCGCCTCACAGGAAAAGCGGAACAGGGCGCCGGTCTTCATGCCCTGCAGGAGGATGGTTTCATCGAGCGTCGTCGATGTCTTGGTCTCGGCTTCAAGGTCGAGCATCTGGCCGCCGACCATGCCTTCAGCACCTGCGGCGCGCGCCAGCAGGCGCACCAGATCGCAGCGCACTTGTGGATCCGGGTGGGTTGCCGACCGGCCGAGGATTTCGAATGCAAAGGTCAGCAGCCCGTCGCCGGCCAGGATCGCGGTCGCCTCGGTAAAGGCAATGTGCGTTGTCGGCTTGCCGCGGCGCAGATCGTCGTCGTCCATGGCGGGGAGATCGTCATGCACCAGCGAATAGCAGTGAATGCACTCGATGGCCGCGCCCGCATGCAATCCATGGCTGCGCTCAACACCAAACAGGCTGGACGCTTCGGTCACAAAAAACGGACGCAGGCGCTTGCCCTGGCCAAGCGCTGAATAGCGCATGGCCTCGATGACGGCTGGCGCATTGGCGCCCTCGAATGTGAGCAGCTCGGAGAGCAGGTTTTCGATCTCCCCCGCGGTTTGTTTCAATGTGTCTTCGAAGCTCATTGCCCACCCAACCCCTGTTCCTGGCGCACAGCGCGTCACGCTTGATAAGGGCTCGGACAGGCGACTGCAAGATTGAATGGCGTTGCCGCTGCTATCGTTTGGCGATGCTGTCAGGTGAGGGTGAGTAGCGCCAGCCACGCCAGCGAGACGATGCGCATGAATTCTGCCGTCGTTTTCATGCCCTGATAAGCGTTGGCACTGCGCCAGACCGCGACCAGTACGAAGACGTTGTAGGGAATGGTCAGCACGTAGCCGACGAAGAGGGCGGCGATGGGCATCTCGTTGGTGATGAGGGCGATAAAGGCGATGCTGCTCGTCATGTTGACGATGAGCCCGATGACAATGACATAACGCCAGAACGTGTCATGCAAGTCGTGCTCGCCGCGCCACAGGCGCAAAATGGCTTCTGTGTTCACGAGACGTCGGCAGACCCGGTCGCACCCCAGGGCCGGCTGGCCCGCGCAGCGCCCGGCCGGCGCCGCTGTGGCTGAGGTTTTGCCGCAGCGACTGCAGGCGTCTTGGCGGGCTGCTGCGGAGTGGTCTTGGTCTGCGGTGGCGGATGGTTGGGGGCGGCGGCTGGAGGGGCAGCTTGTTCTCCCCCTGTTACGGTGCTGGTGGGAGAGGCTTGCGCGTTCTGTACCAGCGGCAATGCATAGGCGGTTCCCCACTCCTGCAATGTTGTCAGTACCGGGAGCAGGGTCTCACCGCGTGCGGTGAGCGAATATTCGACCTTCGGCGGCACCTGTGGGTAAATCTCGCGGTGCACCAGGCCGTCTGCCTCAAGCTCGCGCAGCTGCAGCGTCAGCATGCGTTGCGTGATGTTTGGCATCAGGCGGCGCAGTTCGTTGAAGCGTTTTGTGCCCTCTGTGAGGTTGAGCAGGATAACCGGCTTCCACTTGCCGCCGATAATGTCCAGTGCAGCCTCAACCGGGCAATTGTTATAGTCGTGGTGTCGCTGTTTTCGGGCCATGGCGATTTACAGTATATTATTTGATACTATATGCATTATTAGTGCGTACTTGTCTATATTGAATATGTGCATAGATTGATCCAGCTAATTCGATCCCACACTTTTGGGCCCGTTGGTCAGCCGCCATTAGGCGCCCTGTTTTGAAAGGAATTGCTATGCTGACATCACTCACGAAAAATGCACCAATCGTCGCTTTCGCCGCATTTCTGGCCGCCGGCGTTGGCGGATCCCAAGCCTCGAAGGCAAGTGAACCGTCTGTTCTCGGCCATGATGTGTTCGGATCCGGGCCTGAAAAGGTCATCGTCCTGCATGACTGGATGGGGGACGCGGCCAACTATGACCCCATGAAGCGCTATCTCGATGGCGAGGCCTTCACCTTCGTGTTCGCCGATGTGCGCGGCTATGGGCGCTCAAAGGCCATGGGCGGAAATTACGCCGTCGGGGAGGTCGCACGCGATACGCTGGACCTGGCGGATGCGCTGGGATTTGGCCGGTTTCATGTGATCGGGCATTCCATGAACGGCATGGCGGTACAGCGCCTTGCGATCGACGACTGGACCAGCGGAGCGAAGCGCCTGAAAAGCGTTGTCGCCATCACCCCGGTGACGGCGGACGGCTATCCGGCCACTGATGAGGACCGGGAGTTCCTGTGGAGCGCAATCCACAATGTGGAGGTCTCGGAAATGGCGTTCGGGGCGCTCACCGGCGGAAAACTGGGGCCGGTATGGGCCAAGGTGAAGACCGCCAGAAATCTGGAAACGTCCGATGCCGCGGCCATGAAGGGCTATTATGATATGTGGCTCAACACGGATTTTTCCGCTGAAGCTGCGGACGCCAGGGTTGAAACGCCGATACAAGTGATTGGCGGGCGCAATGACCTTCCCGGCTTCCTCGAGCCGAAACTGAGGGAAACATTTATGGTCTGGTATCCCAATGCGGAGTTGCAGTTCATCACCGATGCGGGGCACTACCCGATGCATGAGACGCCGGCCTACCTGGCGGCGCTGATCCAGGAGTTTCTGGTGCGTCATTC
>JAJFHM010000356.1 GCA_021775625.1 Hyphomicrobiales bacterium
TCTGCAGCTTGACCATGCGCTGCATCTTCTGTTCCAGGCGTTCAAGCCGGGTCCAGCGATCCGCTGCAGCGAACGCAATGTTTTCATCGCCGTCCATCAGCCAGGTGACCGGCACGCTCAGAATACCGGCAAGCAGGTGCAGCTTGTTGGCGCGTGGAATGGTCTTTCCCTCTTCCCAGCTTCTCAGCGTGGCGGGTTTCACCGCCATACGCCGGGCCGCCCCGGCGACAGACAACCCGCAATCTTCTCTCGCTTCCGTCATCCGTTTACCAAGTGCGTCTTGTGCAGACATGGTTTTCTCCTTCTTGTTGGTTGTGGTTCAGAATCAACATGGACCGGCCACGTTGGGTTCTCGTAACATGATTGTGAAAGTTGCCGCAGTTATCACATCGCCGCATACGCGCAAACCGTGCCCCACCCTCAAAATTCCAGCGGTTTGGCCTGTTGCACATGCGGCAGGGCGTTGACCTTGTTGAGCACAATGGGATCCACCGGTTCGTCAATCTCCACCAGCGCGATGGCATCGCCGCCCTGGTCCTGGCGTCCCAGATGGAACGTCGCGATATTGACGCCGGCATCGCCCAGCGTCGTGCCCAGGGCGCCGATGAAGCCCGGTTTGTCCTCATTGGTGATGTACAGCATGTGATGGCCGAGTTCAGCCTCCATATTGATGCCCTTGACCTGAATGATGCGCGGCTTGCCGTCGGAAAATACCGTCCCCGCAACAGAGCGTTCCTGGCGCTCGGTTTTCACGGTGAGACGGATATAGGTGTCATAGGCGCCGCGGGCATCGCGCGTGGTCTCCTCCATGGCGATCCCGCGCTCCCGCGCCACCACTGGAGCGCTCACCATATTGACTTCCGCCAGCATCGGGCGGAACAGGCCGGCAAGCAGGGCTGAGGTCAGCGCCCGCTTGTTCATTTCACCGATCTGCCCGGCATATTCGATCGAAATGCCGGTGATGCTGCTTTCCGTCAGCTGGCCCGCGAAAGACCCGAGCTGTTCGGCCAGCGCAACAAACGGTTTCAGCCGTGGCGCTTCTTCCGCCGTGATCGACGGCATGTTAAGCGCGTTTGTAACGGAGCCGGTGAGGAGATAATCGGACATCTGCTCCGCCACCTGGATTGCCACGTTTTCCTGCGCCTCTTCGGTCGCGGCCCCCAGATGTGGCGTGCAGATCACATTCTCCATGCCAAACAGGGGGTTTTCGGTTGCCGGTTCCTGGACAAAGACATCCAAGGCCGCACCGGCCACATGGCCGGTTTCAAGCGCCGCCTTCAGCGCCTCCTCAACGATCAGGCCGCCGCGGGCGCAGTTGATGATCCGCACCCCGGGCTTGGTCTGCGATAAAGCGTCTGCGCCAAGAATATCCCTGGTCTTGTCGGTCAGTGGTGTGTGCAGAGATATAAAATCGGCGCGCCGCAGGAGTTCTTCGAAGTCGACCTTTTCGACCCCGAGCTCCACCGCGCGTTCTTCCGACAGGAAGGGATCAAACGCGATCACCCGCATGCGCAGACCGATTGCGCGCTCCGCGACAATCGAACCGATATTGCCGCAGCCGATGATCCCAAGCGTCTTGGAATAGATCTCGACACCGAGAAACTTTGACTTCTCCCACGCCCCGGACTGGGTCGAACGATCCGCCGCCGGGATCTGCCGCGCCAGCGCGAGCATCAGCGAGATCGCGTGTTCGGCGGTGGTGATCGAATTGCCGAACGGCGTGTTCATCACAATGATGCCTTTCGCCGTCGCCGCGGCAACGTCGATATTGTCCACGCCGATACCGGCGCGCCCGATGACTTTGAGGTTGGGAGCGGCGGCAATGACCTTTTCGGTCACCTTTGATGCCGAGCGCACCGCAAGACCGTCATAATTACCGATCATCTCGATCAGTCCGTCGCGGTCGAGCCCGACATTGACATCGGCCTCAACGCCGCGCTCCTGAAAGATCTCCAGGGCGCGGGGGGAAAGTTTGTCTGAAATCAATACACGGGGAGCCATCTTGGATACGTCTCCGGAATTTGCTGCAATGTTTGTTGGATGTCAGGCTGCGTCGGCCACAGAGTGCCGGACGCTGGCAAAGGCCCAGTCAAGCCACGGGCACAATGCCTCCAGATTGGCGCGCTCCACGGTCGCACCGGTCCAGATCCGCAGTCCAGGCGGCGCATCGCGGTATGATCCGATGTCAAACGCAGCCCCCTCGGCTTCAAGCAGCTTCACCATGTCCTTGGCGAATTTGGCGCGCTCGGCATCGGGCAGCTTCGCGAACGCCGGATCAACGATGTTGAGACAGACCGAAGTGTTGGAGCGTGTCGCCGGATCGCCGGCCAGGAACTCCACCCAGGGGGTTACGGCAACCCAGTCCGCCAGCACCCGCGCGTTGCCGTCCGCCCGCTCTATCAGCGCATCGATACCGCCGAGCCCCTCGGCCCATTCAAGCGCCACGATATAATCTTCCAGACACAACATGGACGGTGTGTTGATGGTCGCGCCTTCGAACAAAGCTTCATTGAGACCACCCTTCTGGGTCATCCGGAAGATTTTCGGCAGCGGCCACGGCGGAGTATAGGTTTCCAACCGCTCCACCGCGCGCGGTGAGAGAACGAGCATCCCGTGCGCCCCTTCCCCGCCCAGCACTTTCTGCCAGGAGAACGTCGCCGCGTCGAGCTTCTCCCAGTCGAGGTCCTGGGCGAACACCGCCGATGTCGCATCGCAGATCGTCAGGCCCTGCCGGTCCGCCGCAATCCAGCGCGCATCCGGCACCCGGACGCCGGACGTGGTGCCGTTCCAGGTGAACACAATGTCCCGCGAGGGGTCTGTCTGGCTGAGGTCCGGCAGCATGCCGTAGGCCGCCTCGATCACGCGCACATCGTCGAGCTTGAGCTGCTCACAAACATCTTTCACCCAGCCGGCGCCAAAGCTCTCCCATGCGAGCATATCAACCCCACGGGCACCGAGCAGCGACCACAGCGCCATTTCCACAGCGCCGGTATCGGAGGCTGGGACAATCGCCACGCGATAGCCCGCGGGAAGCTTCAAAAGTCTGTGTGTCAGATCCAGTGCATATTTCAGGCGCGCCTTGGCGACGCCTGAGCGGTGAACCCGGCCGACCAGGGCTCGTTCCAGCCGGTCAGGCGACCAGCCGGGGATCTTTGTTGTCGGACCTGTGGAGAAACGGGGATTGTCCGGCTTGCGAGCCGGTTTCGGAAATACGGTCATTTCTGGCTACCCTTACAGATAGTTGCCCCTCGTTGGGGAGGGGTGTCCCACTGACCGATGTAAGGGCTGCGGCACGCCAGATCAACTGCCCTTTCGTCGCATGGGCAGGAAGGTTAGAGCACAGGCAACGAAAAACCCCGCACCGAAGCGCGGGGTTTTGAATTCTTGGTCTTGCGGGGAAGTTCAGAACCTACCAGTTCTTGAAGCTCCAGCGCAGGCCGACGCGAATGTCATGCGAGGCCATATCGTCGACATTGAGCGTGTCCGGATTGGAGCCGGACTGTGCATCGCCCCAATCGACGTAGCGGTAGCCGACATCGAGTGCCAGATTGTGTGTAACCGAAACCGCCACACCGGCTTGGGCGTTCCACACGAACTCTGTGTTCTTGCCTTCTGAAACTGTCGCCGGCAGGCTGATGTCGTTGATCTCGTGGCGGGCAAAGCCAATGCCGCCACCGATATAGGGTGTCAACCGGCCCCAGGTGATGATGTCATAGTAGGCATTCAGGAAACCGTAGAAGGTCGAGACATTGCCGTCGAGACCATTGAAGGCTTCCGACATGTCCGCCTCGCCGCGATAGCCAAGCACGCCGTCGACGCGGAAGTTGCTCCACACGTTACAGCCGATGCCGCCTTCGATGAAATAGGTATCTTCCAGGTCTTCATTGGTGGCTTCGGTGCTGCCGCCCCAGGGCGCGTAACCCACCGTCTTGGTGATGTCGGGCTTGTGCTGGAAGGAATAGCCGCCATCAACCCTGACATAGAGGCATGATTCTTCCGGCTCCGGTTCAGGCGGCGGCGGCAAATCGGCACTGATCGCCTGCCCCACGCCCAAGATCGCGGCCATCGCGCAACCAATAAGCAGCTTGTTACGAAAATTCATCGGTATCACTCCATTTACTCCACACACCAGCGGCAAACGGCGAACAGCGATCCAAACTTCAGGATTGACGTGTTGTTTCCGTCCCGCACGAAACCCCCGGTGCAGCATTGCCAAATCGGCATCTGCCGGAGCCCACCAGCTCCACGGGGTGTCCCGAATTCTTTCTAAGGATCGGAGAAACTGATTAAAACGGGGTTAAACGGATGGAGACAATTTGTATAAAGACATGCGCGATGACGCAAATGACGGCCACAGCGCCGATGATCGCCAGGGAATGCACGCATATGATTGAAAGCCAGAGACACCTCTTCGATATCCCGGATGACGTCGCCTATCTGAATTGCGCCTACATGTCGCCATTGATGAAGTCGGTCCAGGACGCAGGACGCGGCGGAATTGCGGTGAAGGGGCAACCCTGGACATTGTCTCCCCCGGATTTTTTCGGCCCAAGCGCTGCGTGCCGCGGGCTGTTCGCCAGGCTGATGAACTGCCAGCCGTCATCGGTTGCCTTCATTCCAGCGGCCTCCTACGGCCTGGCGATTGCAGCAAAGAACCTGCCGGTGGACGCCGGCCAGGAGATCGTCCTGCTGCAGGATCAGTTCCCCTCCAACGTCTATGTCTGGCGCGAAGTGGCGAAACGCACAGGCGCGCGTGTCCGCACCATCGCCCGAGCGGAAGCTCAATCAGAAGGCGGCATCGGAACGGACTGGACCTCCGCCCTCCTCGAAGCGATTGGTGACAAAACAGCCATTGTTGCAGCCGCGCACTGTCACTGGACGGATGGATCTCTGATCGCACTTGAGCCGGTCGCAAAACGGTGTCGCGAAGTCGGTGCCGCCCTTGTGCTCGATATCACTCAATCGGGCGGCGCCTGGCCGTTGGACATCGAAAAGATACGGCCCGACTTCCTCATCTGCGCCTGTTACAAGTGGCTGCTCGGACCTTACACCATGGGGTTTCTCTATATCGACGAGAAGTGGCACGGTGGCGAGCCGCTCGAGTACAACTGGATTGCGCGCAAGAACTCCGAGGACTTTTCAGGCCTCGTGGCCTACCAGGACGCCTACCAGGCCGGCGCTGAACGCTTCGACCTCGGTGAGCGGGCGAATTTTCATTTGATGCCCATGGCAGCCGCTGCCCTCGAGCAGATCCTCAAGTGGCGTGTCGGGGCCATCGCTGAGACGCTGACCGCAAAGACCACTCAGATCGCCGCGCGCGCAACGCAACTGGGTCTCGAAGCAGACCCGCTTCATCTGCGCGCGGGCCATTTCCTGGGTGTCAGGTTCCCTCAGGGCATACGGCCGGACTTGCTCGAGGTTCTGGCCAGGGAAAAAATCTATGTCAGCGTGCGCGGCAGCGCGATGCGCATCACACCGCACCTGTACAACACGGATGATGACGTCGACCGGCTGTTCGATGCGCTCAAGCGGGAGTTCTGAGTAAGCCTTACGCAGCCGCTGCTGTCTGAAGTGCGGACACGATTTCGCCGACCACTGATTTGACCAGACCTTCGTCGTCACCCTCACCCATCACTCGGATGACCGGTTCGGTGCCGGACGGGCGGATGACAAGACGCCCGCTGCTGCCGAGACGGGCCGTTGCTTCGTCGATCGCTTCGCGAACCAGTTTGTCGTCCAGCGGCTGTCCCTTTTTGCAGCGCACGTTCTCAAGCACCTGAGGCAGCGGCTCGAACAGCTTGCAGGCATCGCTGACCGCGCGTTGCTGTTCGGCGACAACACTCAACACCTGGAGGCCTGCGATGAGACCGTCACCGGTGGTTGAAAAGTCGCTCAGTACAATATGGCCCGACTGCTCGCCGCCAACGTTGAAGCCATGTTTGCGCATGTGTTCGACCACATAGCGGTCACCGACTTTTGTGCGTTCGAGACTCAGATCAAGCGAGTTCAGATAGCGTTCAAGTCCGAGATTGGACATGACCGTCGCGACAATACCGGGTGCGGAAAGCCGGCCTGCGCGATGCCAGGCCTGAGCAATAAGGGCCATGAGCTGATCGCCATCGACAATTTCTCCGCGCTCGTCAGCGATAATCACGCGGTCCGCATCGCCGTCGAGGGCAATCCCGATATCGGCCCGCAACTCCTTGACCTTGCTGCACATGAGCTGCGGACAGGTGGAGCCGCATTTCTTGTTGATGTTGAAGCCGTCGGGGTCGACACCGACCTCGAAGACTTCCGCTCCAAGCTCCCACAGCGCCGCCGGCGCCACCTTGTAGGCGGCACCGTTTGCGCAGTCGATCACCACACGCATGCCCTCAAGCGACATGGCGCGCGGGAAGGTCCGCTTGGCAAACTCGATATAACGGGCCTGGGCATCTTCGATGCGTTTCGCCCGTCCAAGTTCATCCGGCGAAGCCAGAAGCGGCTCCACAGGGCTCTCGATCAAACCCTCGATTTCCGCTTCAACGCTGTCGGACAGTTTGTACCCGTCCGGCCCAAACAGCTTTATGCCATTGTCGTGATAGGCATTGTGGGATGCCGAGATCATCACCCCGAGATCCGCCCGCAGGGACCGTGTCAGCATCGCGACAGCGGGGGTCGGCAGGGGCCCAAACTGGAACACGTCCATACCGACAGACGTGAAACCGGACACCAGGGCTGATTCGATCATGTAACCGGACAATCGGGTGTCCTTACCGATCACCACACGATGGCGATGTTGGCCACGGGTGAAAACAGAGCCTGCAGCCATACCGACCCGCAGGGCGATTTCGGCCGTCATCGGCCAGCTGTTTGCCGCGCCGCGAATACCGTCCGTGCCGAAGAACTTTCTCACCATACCCACACCCTGAAACTCGCAAGATCCGCGCGCGACTGCGCCTTATGACTGTACGCCAACCCGGCGCAAAAGAGCTATATCATAGCGCAGATCGACCAATTTATCGTTAACCCGCATACGGTCTAACTTGAATGCCAGATCCCGTGCCACGTCCGTATCGCCTGAACGGTCTCTTTTACATCGTGAACCCGCACGATCTGCACCCCCTGCATGACACCCATCAGGGCAGCCGCAACCGATCCGATCACCCGTTTCCCTGCCACCTTTTCACCAGACAATGCGCCGAGAAAACCCTTGCGCGAAACACCCAGCATGATCCGCACACCAAGCCCGTGAAATGCCGCCAGGCCGCGCATCAGGGCGCGATTATGGTCAAAGGTCTTGCCGAAGCCGATACCGGGGTCAACGATCAGATGACGACGCTGTATCCCCGCAGCTTCGCACGCCTCGATCCGTTCGGCCAGAGCATCATATACGTCGAGAACCACGTCAGTATATTGCGGATCATCCTGCATGGTTTTCGGATCGCCGCGGCTGTGCATCAGCACGACGGGCAGATCGAGCTCCCGGGCCGTCGCAACCGCAAGCGGATCGAACTGCAATGCGGAAATATCGTTCAGCATCGAGGCACCGGCGGCAACCGCACTGCGCATCACCTCCGATTTTCGTGTGTCGATGGAGATCGGAATACCGCCGCCATTGAGCGCGGTGATGACGGGCAGAACCCGTGCCAGCTCATCGGCAGCAGACATCGCGTCCGACCCGGGCCGGGTTGATTCACCGCCAATGTCCAGGATGTCTGCGCCCGCTTCAATCAGCGCGCCGCCCTGAGCGATCGCACTCTCAGGATCAGCGAACTCGCCGCCGTCAGAAAAGCTGTCGGGGGTCACATTAACGACGCCCATCACAGTGACATCATCGCCCGATAGGCCCTCAACGGCCGGCCGGACGCACTCGATGCGGTCGAGCATAGGGCCGAGTGTACCGTCTCTGCTTGCTTTGAGGTCCGCATAGGCGCGCACATCGGCGCACCCACCTTCACCAGTCCCGCTCAACAGTCTGATATGTGTAAAGGCCACAGGCCCGCCGGCAAGCCAACCTGCCTGCCCAGCGGCAACCGCAGCCGCGGCTTCCGCACCGTACAACAAAGCTGAGGGTTGCAAATAAAAGCGTTGGCTCATGCGCTAACGTCCCAGGCAGGCACAATACGGGCCGGACGTTAATTCCGAAACGTCCGGCCCGCGGTTGTTTTTAGTGATATCCCGCAATCAGGTTTGCGGCTGTGGCTCCATGTCTCCGGGCTCCTCGCCGCCTTTCTTGCGACGGGTCGCCTTTCCGGCCGCGGGGACCGCCGATCCGCTATCAGCCGAGCTGTCATCATCCGATACGCGCACCGGCTGCTCGCCTTTGAGCAGTCCGATGATCTCATCACCGGAAAGGGTTTCGTACTCCAACAGACCGTTAGCGATAGAATGCAGATCGTCGGCGTGCTTCTTGAGCAGCTTGGTTGCCAGATCATAGCCTTCATCAACAATGAAATGAATTTCACTATCGACAAGCTTTTGGGTTTCGTCGCTCATGTTCTGGGTGCGTGCGACCGAGTGGCCGAGGAACACTTCTTCCTCATTGTCGCCATAGGCCAGCGGTCCGAGCTTGTCGCTCATACCGTAC
>JAJFHM010000357.1 GCA_021775625.1 Hyphomicrobiales bacterium
GAGAACCGCCTGCGCGGTATAGCCAAGCCCCAGACCCCCCACCACAACATCAAGCGCGCTGCCGCCCACAGTGTCCAGCCCGAGCCGTGCCAGGGCGATTTCCGACGCGGTGAACTGGCTCGACATGAGATACTCATCGCCCAGTTTGATTTCGTAGATGTCCTGCCCCGATGTAAGGCTGCGCCGCCGCCGCAGGCTCAATGCCCCGATGGGTGTTGGCCGGTAATCGAGTTCTTCGAAGTTGGCGCTCATGCAAGCGGCTTTCCAGGGTTTTGGGCAACCTGGGACTTCTAACATAAAATGATCCGGTGCAGCGGCCGGCGTGACATGGACACAAGGCCCTTCACCGGTTAGAGCACTGTGTGACGAGCGGTGCGGGTCAGCACAAGACACAAGGGTTTCGGATCCATGAAAAACTTCAAGAAAGTGATGGTGGCCAATCGCGGCGAAATCGCCATCCGCGTATTGCGTGCCGCCAATGAGCTGGGGATCCGCACGGTCGCGGTCTATGCCGAAGAAGACAAACTCTCATTGCACCGTTTCAAGGCCGACGAAGCCTACCGCATCGGATCGGGCCTGGGGCCCGTCAAGGCCTATCTCTCGATCGACGACATGATCCGCGTGGCGCTGGGGGCCCGGGTTGACGCCGTGCACCCGGGCTACGGTTTTCTCTCCGAAAACCCGGATTTCGCGGAAGCCTGTATCGAAAACGGCCTCACCTGGATCGGCCCGCCGCCGGAGATCATGCGGTCGCTCGGCAACAAGATCTCGGCGCGCGAAATGGCGGTCAGGGCAGGCACCCCGGTGACGCCCGCGACCGGGCCCCTGCCGGAAGACCCTGACACCATCCTGAAGATGGCGCTCGAAGTCGGCTTCCCGGTCATGCTCAAGGCAAGCTGGGGCGGCGGCGGCCGGGGCATGCGGATTATTACGTCCGAAGACGAGCTCCAGGGCGAAGTTCTGGCCGGCCGGCGTGAGGCGGAAGCAGCCTTCGGCAATGGCGAGGTTTATCTCGAAAAGCTGGTCGAGCGGGCGCGGCACGTGGAAGTGCAGCTTCTCGGCGACACCCACGGCAACATCATCCATCTGTTTGAGCGCGACTGTTCCATCCAGCGCCGCAACCAGAAAGTGGTCGAACGGGCCCCAGCCCCTTATCTCACGCCGGAACAGCGCGCGGAGGTCTGTGGCGCCGCTTTGAAGCTTGCCCGCCAGGCCGGCTACGTGAACGCCGGCACCGCCGAGTTCCTGATGGATGCCAACACCGATGCCTTCTATTTCATCGAAGTGAACCCGCGCATTCAGGTCGAGCACACGGTGACCGAAGAGATCACCGGCATCGACCTCGTCAAGGCGCAGATCAGGGTGGCTCAGGGTGCGGAGATCGGCACCGAGGGCTCAGGCATCCCGGCGCAGGAATATATTGAAATGCGCGGTCACGCCATTCAGTGCCGCATCACCACCGAAGATCCGGAAGAAAACTTCATCCCCGATTATGGCCGCATCACAGCCTACCGCGGCGCCACCGGTTTCGGCATCCGGCTTGACGGCGGCACCGCTTATTCCGGCGCCATCATCACCAGGTTTTATGATTCGTTGCTGGAAAAAGTGACAGCCTGGGCGCCCAATCCACCGGAAGCCATCGCCCGCATGGACCGCGCCTTGCGCGAGTTCCGCATCCGCGGTGTGGCCACCAATCTGAACTTCGTTGAAAACCTGATCAATCATCCAAGTTTCCGCAAAGCCGACTACACCACCCGCTTCATCGACGAGACGCCGGAGCTGTTCAATTTCCCCAAGCGCCGCGACCGTGCCACCCGGCTTTTGCGCTTCATCGCCGATGTCTCCGTGAACGGCAATCCGGAAGTGGAGAACCGGCCGAAGCCGCTGCCCCATGCCCACGCACCGAAGCTTCCAGCGCCCAGGGGCGGGGTCTTGGGAGAGGGGGCGAAGGGCCTGCTCGATGCGCAGGGGCCCAAGGCCGTGGCCGACTGGATGCTGGCCCAGGAGCGCCTGCTCGTCACCGACACCACCATGCGCGATGCGCCCCAGTCCCTGCTGGCAACGCGGGTGCGCTCCGACGATATCGTGAAATCGGCGGATGCCTATGCGGCCAATCTCTCCGGCCTCTTCAGTCTTGAATGCTGGGGCGGCGCCACATTCGACGTCGCCATGCGGTTCCTGCAGGAATGTCCATGGGAGCGGCTCGCCGGTATCCGCGAGAGGGCGCCCAATATCCTCCTGCAAATGTTGCTGCGCGGCGCCAACGGCGTCGGCTATGCCGTGTATCCCGACAACGTGGTCGAGACTTTTGTGGCCCGGGCAGCGTCCAGCGGTATTGACGTCTTCCGGGTGTTCGACAGCCTCAACTGGGTCGAGAACATGCGCGTTTCCATGGACGCTGTCCTGGAAAGCGGCAAGATCCTTGAAGCCTCGGTCTGCTACACCGGCGACATTCTCGATCCGGCGCGCACCAAATACGACCTTAAATATTATGTGACCGTGGCGCGCGAGCTGGCCGACGCCGGCACCCATATTCTGGGCCTGAAAGACATGGGTGGCCTGGTCAAGCCGGAAGCGGCACGGGTTCTGGTCAAGGCGCTCAAGGAAGAAACCGGTCTGCCGGTGCATTTCCACACCCATGACACCTCAGGCATATCGGCAGCCTCCATCCTGGCGGCGAGCGCGGCCGGTGTCGACGCGGTGGATGCGGCCATGGATTCCATGTCCGGCATGACCTCGCAGCCCAATCTCGGCTCCATCGTCGAGGCCCTGCGCCACACGCCGCGCGAGACCGGACTCGACATCTCCGCAATCCGCGAGCTGTCGGATTACTGGGAGGTGGTGCGCCAGCAATATGCAGCTTTCGAGGCCGAGATGCGGGCCGGTGCCTCGGAGGTTTATCTGCATGAGATGCCCGGCGGCCAGTTTACCAATCTCAAGGAACAGGCACGCTCACTGGGGCTGGCCGATCGCTGGCACGAAGTTGCTCACACTTACGCCGATGTCAATGCGATGTTCGGTGATTTGGTCAAGGTGACGCCGTCCTCCAAGGTGGTGGGCGACATGGCGCTCTCCATGGTCTCAGCCGGGCTGACGCGCGCCGATGTGGAAGACCCGGAAAAAGACGTCTCGTTCCCGGAATCGGTCATTGCCTTGTTTCGCGGCGAACTCGGCCAGCCGCCGGGCGGTTTTCCAAAAGCCCTGCAGTCCAAGATCCTCAAGGGCGAGCAACCGATCACCGAGCGGCCTGGCGCCAATGTGCCGCCGGCTGATCTGGGCGCACACCGGGAAGACGCGGAGAAAGCCGCCCACCGCAAGATCTCCGATGAGGAGTTCAACTCCTATCTCATGTATCCCAAGGTCTTTACCGATTATGCCAAGCGGCGCACCGAGTTCGGTCCGGTCTCGATCCTGCCGACGCCGGTCTTCTTCTATGGCATGGAGCCCGGCCACGAAATTGCCGTTGACCTGGAACCGGGCAAGACCCTGCAGATCCGCTGCCAGGCCGTCGGTGGCGTGGACGAGGAGGGCAACCGCAAGGTTTTCTTCGAGCTCAACGGCCAGCCGCGCACCGTCAAGGTGGCGGACCGGTCCGCCTCGGAACATGTGGAAAAGCATCCCAAGGCCGACCCCAACAATGCCGACCATGTCGCAGCACCCATGCCCGGCGTCATATCAACCCTCGCCGCCCAGGCCGGCCAGGAGATTCACGCCGGCGACATGCTCTTCACCATCGAAGCCATGAAAATGGAAACCGCCCTCCACGCCGAGCGCGACGGCACGGTGGCGGAAGTCGTGGTAACCGCCGGCGTCCAGGTCGACGCCAAGGACCTGCTGCTGGTGTACAAAAGCTGACCATCCGCATCCGAACCGACGCCCCGTCATTCCCGCGAAAGCCCTCGCTCCGCTTCGCAACACCAATGACCTCACCCTGAGGAAGCGCGAAGCGCTGTCTCGAAGGGTGGGCGACACACTCTGGAATTCG